>JADCEF010000014.1 GCA_020250445.1 Rhodobacter sp. | reverse complement strand
CGGTCCTGATCCCGGCGCGGCGCTGTGGCAGGGGCGATGGCCCCTGCCATTGAAGCGGTGACGGCGCCTTCGCCCGTTCGGGCGGGAACAGGAAACGCATCGCGTTTCCCCCGCCCGCGTGGGACGGTGCCCCGTAGATCGGCAGGTCCGGGAGAAGCAGAGGCCAGCGCCCGACCCGGCGGGGGCGAAGCGCCCGCCGTGGGCGGGGCGGGCGCTGGCCGGGGGCTTTGGGCCCCCGGCGGGTGTGTGATCAGCCGGGCACTGTGGCAAAGGCGATGGCCTTTGCCATGGCATCCGGGGCCGGCCTTTCGCCCCTTCGGACGGGAACAGGAAGCGCACCACTTTTCCCCCGCCTGCGCGCGACGGTGCCCTGGTGATCGGCAGGTTCGGGCACACCGGCAGGCCAGCAGCGGGACGGGGTGCAGCGCCGCGCCGGGACAGGGGCGGTGGCCCCTTCCGGGATGCTAAAGGCGCATGCAAGCGCACGGGTTTCCCGCCTTGCGGTCAGGCAGCCCCTGCAGCTGGCACGTCTCCACCTTCCCGCTCCGCCGCGCGCGCCCGAAAAGGAGAAAGTCATCTCAAACCGAAACAGTACCCCATAGGCAGCATCCCAGGTGCGCAGGCGTGTTTTTCTTGCGTCAACAGCATCGGTCAAGAAGACGCATGATCGCGCCCGAGACTGCGACCCTGTTTTCGAAGTTCCAGATCTCGATCCCCAAGGCGATCCGGGCCGCCCGGCCCTGCGAAGCCGGGCTGACTTTGCCGTCATCCCCAAGGGGAGCGGCGTTCTGTTGCTGCCGGTCCCGAAGCGCGAGACGCCGAAGGGTCTTGCCCACGGGGCCACCGCCACCGATCACCATGACCGCGCGGACCGGGTCCGATGATCTTGGTCGAGACCTTGGCCCGGACCGAATGGCTGATCGGGCCGCCGCCCGCAGGGAACCGGGCCACCCCCTTGCACACCGCCCGCACCGACACCGCGACCGCCGCCGCCGTCCGGCCCGCGACGATGGGGGCGACGATCCGGTCGCGACCGTGAACGGTCGGGCGGGCAATCCGATGCGGGTTCTTCATCCTTCGATGCCCCCGGCCGAAGTTCGGCGAATGCGGCCTGACCCCTTTGCGGGTGACCACCCGGATGAGATTTCACGGCACGCCGCCCTTGGCCGGACCGGCGTCAGGCAAGGCCCGCGTCCTTCACCGCCTCCATCGCCACATAGGTGGAGGTGGAGGCCACATGCGGCAGGGCCGACAGCCGTTCTGCCAGCACCCGGCGATAGGCCTGGATGTCGCGGGTGCGCACCTTCAGCAGATAGTCAAAGCGGCTGGCGATCATGTGGCATTCCTCGACCTCGGGGATGGTCAGCACCGCCCGGTTGAAGGCCTGCAGGGCCGCCTCGCGCGTATCGCTCAACCGCACCTCGACAAAGGCCACATGGGCCTGCCCGATGCGGATCGGGTCCAGCACCGCGCGGTAGCCGGTGATCACCCCAAGCTCTTCCAGCCGCCGCAGCCGGACCTGTGTGGGCGATTTCGACAATCCGATGCGGCGTGCCAGTTCCACCACCGCAATCCGTCCTTCGGTTGCGACCTGGCGCAGAATGGCGTGGTCGAAATCGTCGAGGTCAAGATCAGACTGCATTGCAAAATCCCGTATCTTCAGGCGATCTGCCTGCCACTGCGCAAAGAACGGGAAATACGGCCGCTCTTTCGGGTGTATCCTGCCACAAAGACAGGAGCCTGCCCATGCCCCGCGACAGCCACGACACCCCCTGGACCGTGATCGAATCGCACAGCCTTGCGCCCGAGGCACCTCTGGTGGCCCGGCTTGTCGCCGCGGCGGCGCTCAGCGCCGATGACCGCGCCCGGATCAGCGCCGCCGGGGCGGACCTTGTCCGTCGCATCCGGTCCTCGGTCCGGCCCGGCCTGATGGAGGTGTTCCTGGCCGAATACGGCCTGTCCACCGATGAGGGCATCGCGCTGATGTGCCTGGCCGAGGCGCTGCTGCGCGTGCCCGATGCCGAAACGATGGATGCGCTGATCGAAGACAAGATCGCGCCGTCCGACTGGGGCCGCCACCTTGGCCGGTCATCCTCATCCCTGGTCAATGCCTCGACCTGGGCGCTGATGCTGACCGGCAAGGTGCTGGACGACCGCGAGCCGGGCGTTGCCGGCCATCTGCGGGCGGCGGTGAAACGGCTGGGCGAGCCGGTGATCCGCACCGCCGTCGCCCGCGCGATGAAGGAAATGGGCCGCCAGTTCGTGCTGGGCGAAACCATCGACAGCGCCATGAGGCGCGCGGCCGAACTGGAAGCAAGGGGCTACACCTACAGCTATGACATGCTGGGCGAAGCCGCCCGGACAGAGGCCGATGCGCGGCGCTATCACCTTGCCTATTCCCGCGCGATCACCGCCATCGCCGGGGCCTGCACCGGCCCCGACACCCGCCGCAATCCCGGCATTTCGGTGAAACTTTCGGCGCTGCATCCGCGCTATAAGGTGGCAAAGCGGGACCGGGTGATGGCTGAACTGGTGCCGCGCGTCCGCGCACTGGCCGGGCTGGCGCGCGCCGCCGGCCTTGGCTTCAACATCGACGCGGAAGAGGCGGATCGTCTGGCCCTGTCGCTGAAGGTGATCGAGGCGGTCCTGGCCGACCCCCCGCTGGCGGGATGGGACGGCTTTGGCGTGGTGGTGCAGGCCTATGGCCGCCGCGCGGGTGCTGCCATCGACTGGCTGCATGCGCTGGCGGTCAGGCTGGACCGCCGGATCATGGTGCGGCTGGTCAAGGGTGCCTATTGGGACGCCGAGGTGAAGCGCGCCCAGGTGCTGGGCCTTGCCGGCTTTCCCGTCTTCACCCGCAAACAGGCCACCGATGTCAGCTACGTCGCCAATGCCCGCAAGCTGCTGGGCATGACCGACCGGATCTATCCGCAATTTGCCACGCATAATGCCCATACCGTTGCCGCGATTCTGGATATGGCAGGCGACCGGGACAGCTTCGAGTTCCAGCGCCTGCATGGCATGGGCGAGCGGCTGCATGACATCGTGCTGGCAGACCATGGCACGCGCTGCCGCATCTACGCCCCCGTCGGCGCGCACCGCGATCTGCTGGCCTATCTGGTGCGCCGCCTGCTGGAGAACGGGGCAAATTCCAGCTTCGTCAACCAGATCGTGAATGAAGACGTGACCCCGGAACAGGTGGCGGCCTGCCCGCTGACGGCGATGGAACGCATCGATCCGGTCGCCTCGCCCGCACTTCCGGCCGGGCCCGCGCTGTTTGATCCGCGCCGCAATTCACGCGGCTTTGATCTGACCGATGCCGCTGATCTTGCCCTGATCGAACAGGCCCGCGCGCCCCACCGCGATCAGCGGTTCGATGCCCGCCCGCGCCTTGCGGGACCGGTGGCGGGCGGGTTGCGCCGGGCCGTGCACAACCCGGCGACCGGGGCCATTGTCGGCCATGTCCTGCCAGCGGCCGCCCCGGATGTTCAATCAGCCCTTCAGACGGCCCGGCCCTGGGATGCCGCGCCAGCCGAACGCGCCGAAATCCTGAACCGTGCCGCAGACCTGTATGAGGCTGACTTTGGCCCGATCTTTGCCCTGCTGGCGCGCGAGGCGGGCAAGACGCTGCCCGATGCGGTCGGCGAACTGCGCGAGGCGGTGGATTTCCTGCGCTACTATGCACAGCAAGCCCCCGCGCTGACCGCCCCGGCGCGTGGCATCTTCGCCTGCATCTCGCCCTGGAACTTTCCGCTGGCGATCCTTACCGGCCAGATTGCCGCCGCTTTGGCCGCCGGGAACGCGGTGCTGGCCAAACCGGCCGAGCAAACCCCGCTGATCGCCACGCTGGCCGTGGACCTGCTGCTGAAGGCGGGCGTCCCGGCAACTGCGCTGCAACTGCTGCCCGGCGATGGAACGGTCGGGGCGGCCCTGACACGTGATCCGCGTGTGGCAGGTGTTGCCTTTACCGGCTCGACCGTGACGGCGCTGAAGATTCGCGCCGCGATGGCCGAACACCTGCACCCCGGTGCCCCGCTGATCGCCGAAACCGGCGGCCTGAATGCGATGCTGGTGGATTCGACCGCCCTGCCGGAACAGGCCGTACGCGACATCCTGGCATCCGCCTTCCAGTCGGCGGGACAGCGCTGTTCTGCCCTGCGCTGCCTTTATGTGCAGGAAGACGTGGCCGAAACCGTGACCGAAATGCTGTTCGGCGCGATGGATGATCTTGCCTTGGGCGACCCCTGGCAGCTTGCCACCGACATCGGCCCGGTGATCGACGCCGAAGCACAGGCATCCATCGCCGCCTATATCGCCGAAGCACGGGCCGAAGGCCGCGTGCTGAAGGAACTTGCGGCCCCGCCCGGCACCTTCATTGCGCCCACCGTGCTGCGCGTATCCGGCATCGCGCAGATGCCGCGCGAAATCTTCGGCCCGGTGCTGCACATCGCCACCTTCCGCGCGTGTGAGATTGATGCGGTGATCGATGCGGTCAATGCCACCGGCTACGGTCTGACCTTCGGCCTGCACAGCCGCATCGATGACCGGGTGCAGCGCATCGTCGACCGCCTGAAGGTTGGCAACATTTATGTGAACCGCAACCAGATCGGCGCGGTCGTGGGCAGCCAGCCCTTCGGGGGTGAAGGGCTTTCGGGCACCGGGCCAAAGGCGGGCGGGCCGCATTACCTGCCGCGCTTCACCGCCTATCCCGCGCCGCAGGGGCAGGCCGACCAAAGCCAAACCACCGCCGAACTGGTGCAGACTGCCCTTCTGACCTCTGCCATCCTCGATGCGCCGGTTCCTGCCCTGATCCTTCCCGGCCCCACGGGCGAATCGAACCGGCTGGTGTCGGTCGCCCGGGCGCCGCTTCTGTGCCTTGGTCCGGGGGCGGCCACCGCCCTGGCGCAGGCCGAATCGGTGCGCAGCCTGGGGGGAGAGGCCGTGGAAGCGCCGGGTCTTCCGGCAGAGGCGCTGCTCCGCTTGACGGGGTTTTCTGGCGCGCTGTTCTGGGGCGCGCCGGACCTGGCGCGGCCCTGTGCCCGCGCACTGGCGCAGCGCCAGGGGCCGATCCTGCCCCTGATCACCGGGCAGCCGGACAGGGCCCATGTGCGGCTTGAACGCCACATCTGCATCGACACCACCGCGTCCGGCGGCAATGCCCAGCTTCTGGTGCAGGCGGCACAGGCTTGACGCCGCCCTGCAGATCGGAAAACCTGCGCAGATGTTCCCGATCCGCGACCACAACCCTTCGGGGCGCACGCCCTATGTGACCTATGTGCTGATCGCGGTGAACATCGCGGTCTTTCTGGCCTATTGGTACACCCTGCCGTCAGACCGCGCTCTGGCAAGGTTCTACGAGCTTTGGGGGCTGGTCCCTTTCGACTTTACCCAGCGCGGCCAGATCCACGGCTTTGTCACCTCGATGTTCCTGCACGGCGGCTGGATGCACCTTCTGGGCAACATGCTGTTCCTGTGGATTTTCGGGGACAATCTGGAAGATGAGATGGGGCATCTGCCCTATCTGCTGTTCTACCTTCTCAGCGGAATCGCCGCAGCTTTCCTGCAGGTCGCGTCCGACCCCTATTCGCCGGTGCCGATGGTCGGCGCTTCGGGGGCCATTGCCGGGGTGATGGGGGCCTATCTGTTGCTGTTTCCCAGGGCCCGCGTCGATGTCTTTTTCTTTTTCATCGTTTTCTTCCGCGTCTTTCCGGTTCCGGCCTGGATCATGCTTGGCATCTGGTTCGCCCTGCAGGTGGCCAGCGGTGTGATGATCCGGTCCGACGACGGCGGCGTGGCCCATTGGGCGCATGCCGGCGGTTTCGCGGCCGGTCTGGTGCTGGCCTTTCCGCTGTGGCTGATCCGGGGCGGCCCGGCTTTCTGGGGCCGCACACATGGCAGGCCGCCCCACCCCGAGGCGACCTATCCGGTCTCAAGATCGCGGATTCCAAGCGTAAGGCGCATGAAATGACCGAAACCCCGGCCCCCTCGGGGGCCGCGCCCGGTCGGCACGGCACCGAAGCCGGGGCAGGGACAGCGCCTGGCCCCCAGGCGGTGATCATTCGCCCCGGATCACCTTGCGGAAGTCTTCGAACAGCGCGCTGTTGCCCGCGATGATCGACCCGTGTTGCACCGGATCGTCCCCCTCGCGGATGCCGCTGACAAAGCCGCCCGCTTCGCGGACCAGAATGATGCCCGCCGCCATGTCCCAGGGCTGGATGCCGCGTTCCCAGTAGCCATCGAACCGGCCCGCCGCAACATAGGCCAGGTCCAGCGCCGCCGCCCCCCAGCGCCGCAGGCCGGCGCAGGCGGGCATCAGTCGGGCCAGATCCTGCAGCGTGGCGGGCAGGGCACCCCGCCCGGCGAAGGGGATGCCGGTGGCGAAGACCGCATCGCTCATCACGCGCCGGCCCGATACCCGCAGGCGGCTTTCGTTCAGCCAGGCGCCGGTACCCTTTTCGGCCCAGTAGATCTCGTCCTTGGCCGCGTCAAAGATCACGCCGGACACGATCTCGCCCTTGTGTTCCAGCCCGATGGAGACGGCCCAGTGGGGCAGGCCATGCAGGAAATTGGTGGTCCCGTCCAGCGGATCGACAATCCAGCGCCGTGTCGGGTCCGCGCCTTTGGTCTCGCCGGTTTCCTCGCCCAGCCAGCCATAGGTCGGGCGGCCCGTCATCAGCTCTTGCTTGATGATGCGCTCTGCCTCGCGGTCGGCCCTGGTCACGAAATCACCCGGACCCTTGGAAGAGACCTGAAGGTTTTCCACCTCGCGGAAATCCTTGACCAGGCTGCGCCCCGCCTTTCGGGCCGCCTTGATCATCAGGTTCAGGTTCGCACTGCCTTGCATCCGGGGGCTCCATCCGTTCAGGGGCGGGGGTATAAGGGCAGCAGGGGCCGAAGGAAAGGGCCAGGAGGTGACCGCGCGGCACCATGCCGGGCGCTGGTGCCCGCGGACGGATTCGAACCGTCACGGCCCTTCGGCCTGGGGATTTTAAGTCCCCTGTGTCTACCGTTCCACCACGCGGGCGCGCGGCCGCGTGCGGCGGCGGGGCCAGCATAGCGGGCTTGCGCGCGCGGTAAAGGTGCCGGTGCAATTTCGGGTTTGACGCGCCGCCCCGCCGCCGCTTAGTGAAGCAGTCCCGTGTAGGAGTATGTGATGCCCCGCTGCCTTGTCGCCGTTCTGGCCCTTCTTGCGTTTGTCCCCTGGGCACAGGCCCGCGACATCACCGGGCAGATGACCTACCGCGAACGGATCGCGCTGCCCCAGGAGGCGCAGCTTATGGTCGAGCTGCGCGGCCCCGGCGGAACCGTGGTGGCCGAGGCGCGCATCGAAACCGCCGGGCGCCAGGTGCCGCTGGCCTTCACCCTTGTTGCGCCCGATGTCGGCGAGTTCACCCTGCAGGGGGCCATCTTCACCGGCGGCCGGGCCGATTGGCTGTCTGCCCCGGTTGCGGTACCGGCCGGCGACGGCGCGCTGGACCTGGGGTCGGTGGTGCTGCGGCGCTTCACGCCGCTTGGCTTTGCCAGCCGCATGGACTGCGGCGGCACGCAGGTTGATCTCAGCTTTGCCGGTACCGAAGCACGCCTTCGGGCAGGGGCCGAAACCCTTGATCTGGTCACGGTGACCTCGGCTTCGGGCGCGCGCTATTCCGACGGCAAGACCCCGGAGACCCTTGTGTGGACCAAGGGCAACCGCGCCTTTGTCACCCTGCGCGGCCGGGATCTGCCCGAATGCCAGCCGGTTCTGCCTGCGGCCCTTGTTCCGCTTACGGCGCGCGGGAACGAACCGGGCTGGGTGCTGACGGTCAGCGACACCGGCTTTGTCTATGACGGCGACATGGGGGCGCGGCGCATTGAAGGCCCGCTGCCCGCAGCCGTCCCAAGCCTGGGCGGGGCCGGGTTCGTCTTTTCCGACGACTTCCGGTTCACCCTGGACCAGACCCTGTGCCGCGACACCATGTCGGGCATGCCGTTTCCGGTCTCTGTCACGGTGACGGACGCGGGCCGCACCCTGACGGGCTGCGGCGGCCTGTCTGGCGATCTCATCGCCGGGCCTTGGACGGTCGAGGTGCTGGAGGGCGCGGCCTTGCCCGCGACGGCAGAGGTTGACATGACCTTCGATCCCGCGTCGGGCCAGGTCTTTGGAACAAGCGGCTGCAACCGCTATGCGGGCGGATTCACCCTGACCGGCGAAGGGCTGAGCTTTGGCGCGGCGGCAGGCACGAGGATGGCCTGCCCCGAGGAACAGATGGCGGTGGAACAGGCCTTTCTGGCCGGCCTTACAACCATCACGCGCTTTGACATCGCGGCGGACGGGGCGCTTCAGCTTTACGCGGCGGACAGGGTCGTTATCCGCGCGCGCCGCTGAGCTGCGCCCCCGGACCTTGCGGGTTCAGCAGCCTGCCCATCAGCCCCTCGGCGCGGATCGTGCCGATGACGGCCCCGCTTTCGGCAACCGAAACCGCCCCGGCCCCGTCCCGCAGATGCTCCATCACCACGCGCACCGGGGTTGATGGCGTGACGGCAACCGTGGCGGCGGCATCTGCGGCCTGTCCGGCAACCATCACATCCGATGCGGTCAGAACCCCCAGCGGGTTCATGTGGGCCACGAAATCCTGCACATAATCTGACGCCGGGCTGGCAATGATCTCGCGCGGGGTGCCGCATTGCACGATCCGCCCGCCGTCCATCAGGGCAATGCGGTTGCCCAGCTTGAACGCCTCGTCCAGGTCATGGCTGACGAAGATGATCGTGCGCCTGAGCCTGGCCTGCAGGTCCAGCAACTCGTCCTGCAGCCGGGTGCGGATCAGCGGATCCAGCGCCGAGAACGGCTCGTCCATCAGCAGGATCGGGGCCTGTGTGGCAAAGGCGCGGGCAAGACCCACGCGCTGCTGCATGCCGCCCGAAAGCTCGCCCACCTTGCGGTCGGCCCATTGTGTCAGGTTCACCAGCGCCAGCTGCACATCCACACGGTCGCGCCGCTGTTCTGCCGCAAGCCCCGCCAGTTCAAGGCCAAGCCCCACATTCTCGCGCACCGTGCGCCAGGGCAGCAGGCCGAAGGCCTGGAACACCATGGCGATACGGGTCAGCCGCAGGCGGCGCAATGTGGCGGTATCGGCCCCGGTCACGCTGACCATGCGATCCCCGTCCAGCACGCGCACCTCGCCCCGCACCACGGGGTTCAGCGCGTTCACCCCGCGCAGCAGGGTCGATTTGCCGGACCCCGACAGGCCCATCAGCACCACAATCTCGCCCTTGCCCACGGTCAGCGAACAGTCATGGACGCCCAGGATCTGCCCGCAGGCCGCCTGCACCTCGGCCCGGGTCTTGCCCTTGTCCATCATCGGCAGCGCGATGTCGGGCCGGTCGCCGAACACGATCGACACGCGGTCGAATTCCACGGCGGGGGTCATGTCGGTCATTTGCGGGTTACTCTCAGCATCCGGTCCAGCACGATGGCGACCACGACAATCACGAAGCCCGACTCAAACCCCAGCGAGGTGTCGACCCGGCTCAACGCCTGCACCACCGGCTTGCCCAGCCCGTCGGCACCGACATAGGCGGCGATCACCACCATCGACAGCGACAGCATGATGGTCTGATTCAGCCCGGCCATGATCTGCGGAAAGGCGTAAGGAAGTTCCACCTTCCACAGCCGCTGTGACGGCGTGGCGCCAAAGGCTGTCGCCGCTTCCAGCAGGGTTGTCGGCGTGCTCGACACACCGAGCCAGGTCAGCCGGATCGGGGCGGGCAGCACGAAGATCACCGTGGCGATCAGGCCCGGCACCATGCCAAGGCCGAAGAAGATGATGGCGGGGATCAGGTAGACGAAGGTCGGCAGCGTCTGCATCAGGTCCAGCACCGGGCTGATCGCGGCATAGGCGCGGGGCCGGTGTGCCAGCCAGATGCCGATGGGCACCCCCAGCCCCATGCAGACCACGCAGGACGACAGCACAAGCGCCAGGCTTTCGGTGGTTTCTTCCCAGTAGTCCTGGTTCAGGATGAACAGGAAGCCAAGCAACACCAGCAGGCAGGTTTTCCAGGACCGCTGCAGGGTCCAGGTCAGTACCACGAAAGCGGCGATGATCGCCAGCGGCGGCGGTGCCTGCAACGCCCAAAGCACGCCGGCGATCAGCCAGTCCATCACCGCCGACATGCCGTCGAACAACCAGCGTGCGTTGGATTTCAGCCAGTCGAACACCAGTTCTGCCGTATCGCCGACCGGGATTTTCGGAATGTTCTGCCAATCCATGCCGGAGTGATTCCTTCAATGGTGGCCCCCGACCCGGATTGTCCGGGGCAACGGCAAAGTGTGGTCAGCAAGGCGGAACGGCAATCCTTACCGGAGTTACGGGCAGAACCGGGACGTGTTCTGGACCATGACCATGAATCCTTGAGCAGGCCAGCATTGCGCGATTCCCTTTCTTCTTGCCTGATGTGGCCCGCGCCACATCAGGCCGCGCCTGCCACCCAGCCGCGCCACGGGCGCGGCGTTCTTCGCGGAAATCGTCACTGGACGATTTCTGATCGCTCATCACCCCTTGGCAGGCGCGTTACCGCGCCCGCCAAGGCAGGCGCGGCCTGATTTGCCAGCCGCATCCCCCGGCCCAACCCCCCTTGCCCTGCGGCTTGCGCCTTCGGGCAACGGACCGGGCCACGCTCCACCGGAGCGTGGCCTTGTCGGTCCGGGGAAGGCGATCAACCGTAGTGCATCCTTTTGCCAAGGTTTCATCGTCCCCATGGGCGCAGAGCGTCGGATGCTCTGCCACTGGCAAGCCGGTACGGGCAATTCGGCCTCCTGCCGCGATTCGCATCGCGGCAGGATTTTGCGCAGGGCATCAAGGCCCATTCTCAGCCCGCCAGCGCGGCGGCCACCGCCGCCTTTGCATCGCCGCCGTCCCTGGTCGTCACCCCGTCCAGCCACGGCGTCACCGCATCCGGATTGGCCTGCAGCCAGGCCTTTGCGGCCGCAGCCGGATCAACCCCGTCGTTCAGGATCGCGCCCATGATCTCGTTTTCCATGGCCAGCGTGAAGGACAGGTTCTGCAGCAGTTTGCCGGTGTTCGGGCATTCGGCGACATAGCCCGCGCGGGTGTTGGTTGCCACCGTCGCACCACCCAGATTCGGGCCGAAAAAGTCATCACCCCCCGTCAGGTAGGACATCCTGAAATTGGCGTTCATCGGGTGCGGTTCCCATCCCAGGAAGACCACCGGTTCGCCGCGCTCGTCCGCGCGGGCGACCTGCGCCAGCATGCCCTGTTCGCTGCTTTCGACTACCTCGAAGTCCTTCAGGCCGAAGGCATCCTTGGCGACCATGTCCATGATCAGGCGGTTGCCGTCATTGCCGGCCTCGATGCCATAGATCTTGCCGTCAAGCGCTTCGGCATGGGCGGCGATATCGGCGAAATCCCTGATGCCCAGTTCGGTGCCTTTGGCATTGGTGGCCAGCGTATACTTGGCGCCTTCCAGATTGGTCCGAACAACCTCCACGGTCCCCGCATCGCGGTAGGGGGCGATGTCACCCTCCATCGTCGGCATCCAGTTGCCCAGGAACACGTCGATATCGCCTTCGGCCATCGAGGTGTAGGTCACCGGAACCGACAGCACCTTGATGTCGGTCTCATAGCCAAGTGCCTCCAGGATCAGCGTCGTCACGGCGGTGGTGGCGGTGATATCCGTCCAGCCCACATCGGAAAACGTGACCTTGTCGCAGGTTGCAAAGGCCGGTGCCGCGGTCAGCACCAGGGCGCTTGCAAGAAGCGCATTGCGGAAGGTGGTCATGGTGGCAGTCTCCCTGTTTTTTGTTGATTGACGGGTCAATTAACTTCAAGCTGGCAGAGGACGGCAAGCGATATCGTAGGGAACCCGCCGATGCCCAAGCTGGGAATGGAGCCTATCCGAAAGGCTGCGCTGGTCAACGCCACGATTGCCGAGATCGGACGCGCCGGCAGCCTTGATGTGACGGTCAGCCAGATTGCCCGGCGCGCCGGCATGTCATCTGCGCTGGCGCATCATTACTTTCGCGGGAAAGAGGCGATGTTTCTGGCCGCGATGCGGCACGTCCTGACCCTGTACGGGGCCGAGGTGCGCGGGGCGCTGGCCGTGGCCCGGGGGCCCGAGGCGCGGGTGCAGGCGGTGGTGCACGCGTCGTTCAGCCCGGCCAACTTCCGGCGCGAGGTGATCGGGGCCTGGCTTAACTTCTACGTCATGGCCCAGACCATGCCAGAGGCCGCGCGTCTTCTGGATGTCTACCAGCGCCGCCTTCGGTCAAACCTGCGCCATGGCCTGCGTCCCCTTGTGGGGCCGCGCGCGGCCGCGGTTGCCGAGGCATTGGCCGCCCTGATCGACGGCGTCTATCTGCGACAGGTCCTTGTGCGCGGCAAGGCCGACCGCGCGGGCGCGGTCGAAACCGTGCTGGCTGTCCTTGCCGCCGAACTGGGGCGGGGTGCCAGGACGTGACCGGGCCGAACATCCTGATCTTCATGGTCGATCAGCTGTCCGGCCTGTTCTTTCCCGACGGACCGGCAAACTGGCTGCATGCGCCCAACCTCAGGGCGCTTGCGGCGCGTTCGGTGCGCTTTGCCAATACCTACACGGCCTCGCCGCTGTGTGCGCCCGCCCGCGCCGCCTTCATGTCCGGGCAACTGCCGTCGCGCACCGGCGTTTATGACAACGCGGCAGAGTTTCGCAGCGACATTCCCACCTTTGCCCATCACCTGCGCCGTGCCGGTTACCGCACCACGCTGTCGGGCAAGATGCATTTCGTCGGCCCCGACCAGATGCACGGCTTTGAAGACCGTCTGACCACCGACATCTATCCCGCCGATTTCGGCTGGACGCCCGATTACCGCCGCCCCGGTGAACGCATCGACTGGTGGTATCACAACATGGGGTCCGTCACCGGTGCCGGCGTGGCCGAGATCACCAATCAGCTGGAATATGACGACGAGGTCGCCTTTCACGCCACGCAGAAGGTCTATGATCTGGCGCGCGGGGCAGATGCCCGGCCCTGGATGATGACCGTCAGCTTCACCCATCCGCACGATCCTTACGTCGCGCGCCGGAAATACTGGAACCTGTATGAAGACTGCGCGCATCTGATGCCGCAGGTTCCGGCCCTTCCCTTCGGCGATCAGGATGCCCATTCGCAGCGCATCCTGCGGGCCAGCGACTGGCACAGCTACACCCTGACCGATGATATGGTCGCCCGGTCGCGCCGCGCTTATTTCGCCAATATCTCTTACATCGATGACAGGATCGGCGAGGTTCTGGCAGCGCTGGCGGCGACGCGGCAGGAAGCGGTGATCGTCTTTGTCTCGGATCACGGCGACATGCTGGGCGAACGGGGCCTGTGGTTCAAGATGAGCTTTTTCGAAGGTTCCGCCCGCGTGCCCCTGATGATCGCGGCCCCCGGCCTGCCCCCCGGCCTGATCCGCCAGCCTGTGTCCACGCTGGATGTGATGCCCACGCTGTGCGAGCTGGCCGGGGTTCCGATGGAAGACATCCGCCCCTGGACCGACGGCACCTCGCTGCTGCCGCTGGCGACAGGTCAGGGCGCGCGCCCGGCGGTGCCCATGGAATATGCCGCCGAGGCCAGCGAAGCCCCGATGATCGGCCTGCGCAAGGGCCGCTGGAAGCTGATCCTCTGCGCGCTGGACCCTGATCTGCTGTTTGACCTGGAAGCAGACCCGCAGGAACTGCATAACCTTGCCCCGCTGGCAGAGCATGCCGCAACCCTTGCAGAACTGAAGGACGAAGCCCGCGCCCTGTGGGACCTTGACCGATTTGATGCCGATGTGCGCGCCAGTCAGGCCCGCCGCCTGATCGTCTATCAGGCGCTGCGCAACGGGGCCTATTACCCTTGGGATTTCCAGCCGCTGCAGAAGGCGTCCGAACGCTATATGCGCAACCACATGGACCTGAACGTGCTGGAAACCAGCCAGCGTTTTCCAAGGGGCGAATGATGCATCCCGCCCCTGTCCCCTCTCTGGCGGACCTTGCCGCAGCCTATGCGGTGACACGGGCCGCGACGCAGCGGACCCCGCTGCTGGACTGTGATGCGCTGGCCCGGGCCACCGGGGCGGCCAGGGCGCTGGTCAAGGCGGAAAGCCTGCAATCCACCGGTTCCTTCAAAATCCGGGGTGCCTACTGGCGGCTTTGGTGCCTGCCGCCCGAAGACCGCGCGCGCGGGGTCGTCGCCTTTTCCTCGGGCAATTTCGCGCAAGGCCTGGCGGCGGCGGGCCGCAGCCTGGGCGTGCCTGTCACCATCGTCATGCCCGCTGACGCCCCTTTGCTGAAACGCGAGGCAACCGAAGGCTACGGCGCACGCGTGATCCTGTCGCACCATGGCGACCGCCCGCGCGAAGAGGTGGCCGCAGCCCTTGCCCGCGACATCGCCGCGCGCGAGGGTCTTGTACTGCTGCATCCCTTCGATGATCCGCTGATCGTGGCAGGGCAGGCAGGGGCGGGCCTGGAAATGCTGGAGCAGTTGCAGGACCTTGGTCTTGCCGCCGATATCGTGGCCTGCCCGGTGGGCGGTGGCGGGCTTTTGGGCGGGCTGGCCCTGGCGCTGCATTATGTCAGCCCAGCGACGGCCATCCGGGCGGTAGAGCCCGAAGGCTACAACGGCATGGGCCTGTCGCTGTCGGCAGGCGGGATGCGCCGCGTGCCCGGCGCGACCCCGACCATCGCCGATGCGCTGCAGGCGACCGCCCCCGGCACGGCACCGCTTGCAGCCGCGCGCAAGGCCGGCGTGCGCGGCGTTGCGGTGGCCGACGGGCCGGTGGCCCATGCCATGCGTTTTGCCTTCGAACGGCTGAAACTGGTGCTGGAACCGTCGGGCGCGGTGGCGCTGGCCGCCGTGCTGGACGGGCAGATCCCGGTCCGGGGAAAGACGGTGGTCATCGTTGCGACCGGCGGGAATGTGGCGCTTGGCCGCTTCACCGCCCTTGTCGGATCGGAGTGAAGATGACGGCGGATGTGGTGATCGTGGGCGCAGGCTCGGCAGGCTGTGCCATGGCGTATCGGCTGGGCATGGCCGGGCTGAATGTGACGGTGATCGAACACGGCGGCACCGATGCCGGGCCGTTCATCCAGATGCCCGCCGCCCTGTCCTATCCGATGAACATGGCCCGCTATGACTGGGGCCTGCACACAGAGCCCGAGCCGCACCTGGGCAACCGCGTGCTTGCGACCCCGCGCGGCAAGGTGCTGGGCGGGTCGTCCAGCATCAACGGCATGGTCTATGTGCGCGGCCATGCGCGCGACTTTGACCATTGGGCTGATCAGGGTGCCGCAGGCTGGGCCTATGCCGATGTGCTGCCCTATTTCAAGCGCATGGAACACTGGCACGGTGATGCGGGCGATCCCGAATGGCGCGGCCATGACGGGCCGCTGCACGTCACGCGCGGCCCCCGCGACAACCCGCTGTTCGGTGCCTTCATCGAAGCGGGCCGGCAGGCCGGGTATCCGGTCACGGATGATTACAACGGTCGCGCGCAGGAAGGCTTCGGCCCGATGGAAGCCACGATCTGGAAGGGCAGGCGCTGGTCTGCGGCCAATGCCTATCTGCGCCCCGCACTGAAGACCGGCAAGGTGCAGGTCATCCGCGCGCTGGCGCAGCGGGTGATCGTGGAAAACGGGCGGGCCACCGGGGTCGAAGTGTCACAGGGCGGGGTCCTGCGGGTGATCCCCGCCGCGCGCGAGGTGGTGCTTGCCGCCTCCTCGATCAATACGCCGAAGCTTCTGATGCTGTCGGGCATCGGCCCCGCAGCACATCTGGCGGACCGTGGCATTCCGGTCATCGCCGACCGTCCGGGCGTGGGTGCGAACCTTCAGGATCATCTGGAGGTCTATCTGCAATTCGCCGCCAGCCGGCCGGTCACGCTTTACAGGCACTGGAACCTCTGGGGCAAGGCCAGCATCGGCGCGCAGTGGCTGCTGACCGGGCGCGGTCTTGGTGCGTCGAACCAGTTCGAAGCCTGCGCCTTCATCCGCTCCGGACCCGGGGTGGATTACCCCGACATCCAGTATCATTTCCTGCCCCTCGCGGTGCGCTATGACGGCAAGGCAGCGGCCCAGGGGCACGGCTTTCAGGCGCATGTCGGCCCGATGCGGTCGAAATCGCGCGGCTCCGTGACGCTGCGGTCGGCGGATCCGGCTGCGGCACCTGTGATCCGCTTCAATTATATGTCCCATCCCGACGACTGGCAGGATTTCCGCACCTGCATCCGCCTGACCCGTGAGATTTTCGGACAGGTGGCAATGCAGCCCTTCGTGAAGCACGAAATCCAGCCCGGCGCTGCGGTGCAATCGGATGACGAGCTGGATGCCTTTGTCCGCGACCATGCCGAAAGCGCCTACCACCCCTGCGGAACGGCGCGGATGGGGCGGCGCGACGACCCGCTGGCGGTGGTCGATCCGTGTTGCCGTGTCATCGGGGTTGACGGGCTGCGGGTTGCCGACAGCTCGATCTTCCCGCGCGTGACCAACGGCAACCTCAATGCCCCCTCGATCATGGTGGGCGAGAAGGCCGCCGATCACATCCTGGGCCGCACGCCACTGGCACCGGAAAATCTGGAACCCTGGGTCAGCCCGCGCTGGGCAACATCGCAGCGCTGACCGCGCGGGCAGGCGAAAGGCTGTGCGCTTCTGCCACCCTCGTGCAGTGACGGAACCGCCCCGCTGCCATCGCCTTTGTCCCTGATAAAGACGCGTTCTGTGGTCGTGGCGGAAAGGACGTTATCCCGCTTTACCGTGACGCCGCCGGAACCGAACCGAACGTGACTGCCGGGTTGCTGGCACCGCTGGGCAAGGAACACGGGGCTGTGCCCTCGACAGAAGACCTTGCAGCTTATGTCTGTGCACTGCTCGGCGGCCAGTCCTATAGCAAGCGCTTCTGGAACGAGCTTGAAACCCCCGGCCTGCCCATTCCGATGACGAAGAACGGCGCGATTCTTGCCGATGCGGTGAAGCTTGGGGACAGGCTGATCTGGCTGCACACCTACGCCGCGTGCTTCCGGGATGCCACCCAGGGCGACGAGGTGCCAAAGGGAAAGGCCACCACGATCAGGGGCCTGGCCGGTCGCCCGCCGCGCCGTGTCCGTGCCGGGGTCTTCGGCGCCGCCTGCCTGTCAGGGTCGGGCACTATGCACCTGCCTGATCGACGTCTTGCGGGGTGTTTCAGGACGTGGGGAGTTTCCTGCCAAGGGCGGTCACGGCGGCCGAATGGATTGTCGGCGTCCGCCCTTCCGTGCGCGGTATCGGGCCCGGATATCTCACCCCGATCACCTTACAGTCAGTCGGACGGTTGCCACACGCGCCGGGCCGGCCCTGGCCCCGGGCAGCAGGTGGATCGGCCGGCGAAGCGCGGCAAAAGAGCAGGTTTCGTCGGTTGCAATACTGATATACTGGTTCAGGTGCCGTCTTTCGGCGGCTGGCGTTGAAAGCGATTGGAGGAGCGCGGCCATGCGGCAGACCTGGCGTTGGTTCGGACCGAAGGATCTGGCATCGACGGACGACATGATGCAGGCGGGTGTCGAGGGTGTGGTCTCTGCGCTGCACCATGTGCCAACCGGCGCGGTGTGGACGCCTGAGGAAATCGCTGCCCGGCAAGACCTGATTGCGCGGATGAAGGACGGGACGCCTTCAACCCTGAAATGGGAAGTGGTCGAGAGCCTGCCGGTGTCCGAGGACATCAAGAAACAAAAGGGCGACTGGCGCGCACATATTGAAAACTGGAAGGCCAGCATGATCAACCTGCACCGTGCAGGGCTGGATGTGATCTGCTACAATTTCATGCCGGTCCTGGACTGGACGCGCACCGACCTGGCCTGGCGGCTGCCGAACGGGGCGACCTGCATGCGGTTCGACTTTATCGACTTTGCCGCATTCGATCTTTACATTCTGGAACGGCCCGGCGCCGTCGGGGAGTATCCCGGGCCTGTCGCCGAAGCTGCGGAGCGGCGATTTGCCGGGATGGATGATGATGCGCGAAGGGCGGTCACAACCAATGTCGCCTTTGGGCTGCCCGGTGCTGCATCAACCATGACGCTGGCCGACATCCGCGCGCATCTGGCCGAGTATGGGGCAATTTCGGCCGAGACGCTGCGCAGACATCTGGTGGATTTTCTGGCCGAAGTGACGCCCCTGGCGCAAAAGCTGGGGATGCGGCTGTGCTGCCATCCCGACGACCCGCCGTTTTCCTTGCTTGGCCTGCCGCGCATCATGTCAACCGAAGTTGATTACCGCGCTGTGCTGGATGCGGTGGATCTGCCGGCCAACGGGGTAACGTTCTGCACCGGATCCTTCGGTGCCCGGGCCGATAACGACTGTCCCGCGATGATGCGACGGCTGGGTCCGCGGGTGCATTTCATCCATCTGCGCAATGTCCGCCGCGAGGGTACCGCCCTGCGCGACAGTTTCCACGAGGCGGAACATCTTGGCGGCGACACCGACATGGTGGCGGTGATCGCCGCAATCCTGGCCGAGGAGCGGCGACGCCGGACCGAGGGCCGGCAGGATTGCAGCATTCCGTTCCGCCCCGATCACGGGCAGGACATTCTGGATGATCTGGGGCGCAAGGGGCAGCCGGGCTATCCCACCATCGGGCGGCTGAAGGGGCTGGCCGAACTGCGCGGGATCATGACCGCGCTGGACCATCCGCTGGTAACGGGTGCCAACGCCTTCCCCTGACGTGCAGGGGCAAGCGCAGGGTTGGCCATTGCGGTCTTATCGGCTGCCAAGTATTCAGAGCCGACAGAAACTGAAGCCGTGATCGCTGCCGGTGCCTGCCCTGCGGAACGGCACCCGCCAGGGCTTTGTGCCATTGCGAATTCCGGTGTGGCGGGAACGCCGGGCAGTCTGATCCTTTCGGGCTGCCAGCCGGGGTCGGGCGGTTGCAGGCCAACCCTGTTCCCGCGTGACCACCTTCCGGGATGTCACACCTTGCGGCCGTTCACATAGGTATCCAGCACCGATCCTGCATCGGCAGAAAAGTAGTCGCGCCGTTCGACGATGTGGCGGCGGATCATGGTGAATACCCGGTCGATATGCACCTTCATGGCCTCGGCGGCCTGATCGGGGTCGCGCAGCTTCAGCCCGTCGACGACTGCGATATGCTCGCTCAGCACCACGTCAAGGTGGCTGGGCAAGGGAATGGACAAGCGCCGCACCCGGTCCAGCTGGGCCTTGGCACCGTTGATGATCTTCCAGATATGCGCCGATGCGCCAAAGGCGCAGATCATCGAATGAAAAGCCTCGTCCAGCGCGTAGAAGCCGTCATAATCCTGATCGGCTGCCATGCGCTTTTGCTGGTGTATGTTGAAGTCGATCGCCCGTTCGAACTGGGGGGTCATGCGGCTGGCGGCCAGACGCACGACCTTCAGCTCCAGCGCGTCACGCACCAGCTGGCCGTCGAACACCGACTGCAGATCGATTTTCGAGACATAGGTCCCGGAATTGGGCACGACCGACACCAGGTTTTCTGCCTGCAATTGCAGGATCGCTTCGCGCAGGGGTGTGCGGGAGATGCCAAGCTGCTCACAGATCAGCTTTTCATTGACGTTGCTGCCCGGTGCCAGATGCAGGTTCACAATGGCATCGCGCATGATTCCGTAGACTTGTGCTGTCTTGGGAAGGGCGGGGTCGATCTTGCTGATCAGTTCTGAAGGCAACCCCGGTATGCCGGCGTCAGACCTTTCCCCGACATGCGGGTCTTTCTTCCTGGGTCGAGCCATCTTTCCTTCCTCGGGATCGCCGCCGCGACAGCCTTGGGCGGTCCCCTTGGCAATCGTCGGGCTGATCGCCCTTCGAATCCGCTGCATGACGGCCCAAGTGCCCGGCGTACGTTGACAGGCAGTGAATACCAATATATTGGTTAGAGATCAAGTTTGTGATCGCAGAACCGTCAGGGGCCGGGCGGACTGCCGGACCAGGATTTGCGGTTCCGCCTTGCGGGTGATCCGACCGGGTCGGTCCAGAACCTGGGGCATGGACAGGAACGTTGAAGGGCGGGGCCAGAAGATGACACTCACCGGCAGGACCGCCCTGATAACGGGTGCTGCGGGCGCCATCGGCAGCGCGGCGGCGCGCCTGCTGTCACAGGCGGGGGCGCGACTGGTGCTGGCCGACATGGTCAGGGATCCGACAGAAGACCTGTCGCGCGAACTTGGGGGTCTTGCGGTACAGGCAGACCTGTCCGATCCGGGCGCAGTGTCAGGAATGGCGGCAAGCGTGCTTGATCAGGTGGGACGCATCGACATTCTGGTCAACAATGCGGGCGCCCTGAACAACGCCAAGATCGCGACCACCACGCTGGAAGAATGGCACCGGGTTCAAAGCATCAACGTCGATGCCGCGTTCCTTCTGTCGCAGGCCTTCCTTCCCGGCATGCGCGCCGCGCGCTGGGGGCGCGTGATCAACCTGTCCTCCTATGCGGCAAAGTCCGGCGGGCTGACTGCAGGCACTGCCTACTCGGTCTCCAAGGCGGCGATGATCGGGCTGACTTTTTCCATTGCGCGCGAAGTGGCGGGCGAGGGGGTGACGGCAAATGCCATCGCGCCCGCCTATGTGATGTCGCCGATGGTTTCCGAACAGCTTACCGATGCGCAGCGGCAGACGCAGCTGGCGGCAATCCCGGTGGGCCGGTTCTGCGAACCCGAAGAAGTCGCGCATGCGGTGATGTTCCTGGCGTCCCCCCTTGCGGGCTTCATCACCGGCGAGGTGATCGACATGAACGGGGGAATGCATTTTGACTAGGTACGGAATGGTCATCCGCCTGAAACCCGACCGCGTTACGCAGTACAGGCGCCTGCATGCCGATGTCTGGCCGGGCGTTCTGGACGCGATGCGCCGCAATGGCTGGCGCAATTTCGACATCTTCCTGAAGGAACCCGAAAACCTTCTGTTCGGCACGTTCGAGTATCACGGCGACGACTTCGCGGCGGCAGCCCGGGCAATAGGGGCAGACCCCGAGACACAGCGCTGGTTGCGGGAAACCGATCCCTGTCAGGAACCCTTCGCCACGCGCAGGCCCGGTGAATGGTGGGCCTATATGGACAACATCTTTCACATGGACTGACGGATGATTCCCGCCATCGACGCACATCACCATTTCTGGGACCCGGACGCCGGAGACTATCCCTGGATGGTCGGGCCGGTCGCACCGATCCGCAGGGTTTTCACGCCCGAAGACCTGGCCCCCCTGCTGCGCCCGGCAGGTGTGATGAAAACGATTCTTGTGCAGACCTGGTCAAGCTTCGAGGAATCGCGCGCGTTCCTTGAGCTGGCCAGCCGGACGGAGTTCATTGCCGGTGTGGTGGCCTGGGTCGATCTGACATCGGTCGATGTTCAGTCCCATCTGGATGCGCTGCTTTCCGCAGCGGGCGGCAAATGGTTGGTCGGCATCCGCCATCAGGTCCATGACGAGGCTGATCCCCTTTGGCTTTGCCGTCCGCAGGTGCGGCGGGGCTTGCAGGCGGTGGCTGACCGCGGGCTGACCTATGATCTTCTGATCCGGCCACGCGAAATGGCGGCGGCGCTGGAAACCGCCGGGGCCCTGCCCGACCTGCGCTTTGTCATCGACCACATCGCCAAGCCGGAGATCGCGAAATCCGGGTTCGACGTCTGGGCCGAACGGATGCGGCCGTTCGGCGCGCAGCCCAACGTCTGGTGCAAACTTTCGGGGATGGTGACAGAGGCGGACTGGAACACCTGGACCGAGGGCGACATCACCCCCTACATCGCCGAGGTGCTGCGCATCTTCGAGCCGCGCCGCTGCCTGATGGGCACGGACTGGCCGGTCTGCCTGCTTGCTGCCAACTACCAAAAGACCGTCATGCTGGTGCGCAACGCCATCGCGCATCTGCCCGAACCCGATCAGCGCGCCATTCTGTGGGATGCCGCAGCCGAGGTTTACCGGCTGGACAAGGAACGGTTGTGACACGGCTTTCGCGGTCTACCCTGGACCAGCTTCCCAAAGCTGTCGCCCGGCCGCGCTATGACCGGGCAGCCGTGCGGACCGGCATCCTGCACCTTGGCCTTGGTGCGTTTCACCGTGCGCATCAGGCGGCCCTGACGGAAGCCTGCCTGAATGCCGGGGCGACGCAATGGGGAATAGCGGCCGCTTCGCTGCGGTCGCCGGACACGCGCGATGCGCTGGCCCCCCAAGATGGGCTTTACACCCTGGCCCTGCGCGGGAACGAAAACCAGTCGTTCCAGGTGATCGGCGCAATCGGGCCGATGTTCGTGGCACCGCAGAACCCCGGTGCCCTGCTTGCGGGCATGACCGATCCGGATGTGCGGATCGTGTCGCTGACGGTAACCGAAAAGGGCTATACCGCCGATGTCGCGACGGGCGACCTGCGGCTGGACAACTGCGATGTGCAGCACGACCTGACGCATCCCGGGGCACCGCGCACGGCGCTGGGATTCGTTCTGCGGGCGCTGGCGCTGCGGCGTGCGGCAGGAACACCGCCCTTCACGGTCTTGTCCTGCGACAACCTGCCGGGCAACGGGCAGGTGACGCGGCGGGCACTGGTGCAGTTCGCCGAGGCCGCCGATCCTGCCCTTGGCCGTTTCATGGCAGATAACGTGGCCTGCCCGTCCTGCATGGTTGACCGTATCGTCCCCGCCACGACCGGGGCCGACCGCGCCATGGTGGCACACCGTCTGGGGATGCAGGACGCCTGGCCTGTGCTGGCCGAACCGTTCTTTCAATGGGTGATCGAAGATCACTTCCCCACCGGCCGCCCGGAATGGGAACGCTCGGGCGCAGAGTTCGTTGCCGACGTGGCCGCGCATGAAGCGATGAAGCTGCGCCTGCTGAACGGTGCGCATTCGACGATTGCCGCCATGGGCCGGGTGGCGGGGCTGGCCACCGTGGCCAGGGCGGTGGCCGATCCGGCAATCCGCGCCACGATCCGAGCCTGTTGGGCGGAAGTTGCACCGACCATCGCCCCGGGCATCGATGTTGACGGGTATACGGCGCGGCTGTTGGCCCGGTTCGACAGCACGGCGCTGAACCACAGATGCGCCCAGATCGCCACGGATGCCAGCCTGAAGCTGCCGCAAAGGATCATCGCCCCGATGCGCGAGCTGCACGCCAAGGGCCGGGCAACACTGATGCTGACCTTTGCGCTGGCTGCCTGGATCCGGTCCTGTCAGGGACAGGACGAAACGGGGGTGGCAATCCCCCTGTCCGATCCGCAACTGGAGGCGTGGACCGGGCGGCCCGGACCCGATGTTCCTGTGGATCAGACTGTCCGCGCCTTCGCCGGGTTCGCGCCGGTCTTTGGGCCGGGACTGGAACCGGACCAGGCAGCCTCTATCCGCGAGGCCCTGGAAGATATCCGGACCTTTGGCATCCTGGCTGCCGCCAGACGCCGCCTTGCCCGAGCTTCCGGATCTGACCCTGGTCATAGGGTCGTTCCCTGACCTGCCGCGGTGGCAACACCAGCCTGCGGTTGACCGGGCCCGCCTTCGGCGGCGGCGGGACTGTCGGGCCTGGCACACCCGCACTGCCTGACGCGCTATGCGCCCCCTTCTGCGACATGCCAAACCGCAACGGCCGCGCTTCATCGTGATTGCCCCCGGTTGAGGGACCCTGCTGTTTTGCGAGGCGCGGGAAAGAAAACTGTTGCAAGCCAAAAATCCAATATATTAGTATTATAAATACGCCAAGAACACTTTTCCACGGGAGGGAACCCAATGAAGATGATATCGAAGGCAGCCGCTGCGCTGCTGCTGGGCACTGTTGTCTGCGCCCCGGCTCTTGCCGATGAAGGCACGAAGGTCGCCCTTGTTCCGGGCGGCCCACATCCCTACTTTGCTGCCTGGGAACAGGCAGGCGCAGATGCCAAGACGGAATTCGGGCTTGGCGCGGCCGACTACCGGGTTCCCGCCAAGTGGGAACTGAACCTGCAAAGCCAGCTTCTGGAAAGCCTGCTGACCCAGGGCTACAATTCCTTCCTGATCTTCCCCGGTGACGCGGTCGGCACCACGTCGGTCGCGCAGGAACTGGTGGACAATGGCGCGCAGGTCATCGCCACCGCCGGCTGCCTGAAGGATCCTTCGCCGGCTCTTTTCTGTCTTGGGACCGACACCGGAAATTCGGCCTATCTTGGTGCGAAAGAGCTGATCCGCGCCATGGGCGGCAAGGGCAAGATCGCCCATTTCACCGGTTTCCTTGTTGACCCCAACACCCAGCTGCGAATCGACGCAGTGCAGAAAGCGGCGGATGAGACGAATGGCGCCGTGGAAGTGGTGCAGGTCATCGCCGACATCGACGCCCCGCAACCGGCCGAAGAAAAGATCAACGCCTATCTTGCCGCCAATGCGGCCGGCGTGGACGGCATCATCACCACCGCCTGGGTGCCCGCCGTGGTCGCCGCAAATTCGCTGCGCAAGATCGGCGACAAGCGGATCAAGATGGTCGGCATTGACCATGACGAGGTTGTCATCAAGGCTATCGCCGACGGTTTTGTCGATGGCACCATGTTGCAGAACCCTTATGGCCAGGGCTTCATCGGGTCTTATGTGTTGAACAGGCTTCGCAATGGCTGCACGCTGAAGGAAGACGGACCCTGGAAATCGAACGCGCTGACGAACAGGTTCGTCGACAGCGGCACCGTCTTTGTCGATCAGGCCACCGCGCCCACCTATGTGAACGCCATGGTCGGCATCACCGCCGACCTTCTGGCAGGCTTCGAGAAAGACTTCCTGACCTGCTCGTAAGGCGCCTCCCTGCCTTGCAAGTCTGGCGGCGGCTGCCTGCCCAAGGGTGGCCGCCACATCTTTTTCCGATCAGGAACCGCATCCATGGCCCATGCAGGCGCTGACAGACCGATCCCGCCGGGGTCTGCGCCCCGGCGGATGTCATCGGGCATGCGGCTTCTGCTTGGCAACGAATTCGGGCTGGCTGTCCTGATCCTGCTTACCGCCGCGACCTTTGCGCTGACGCTGGACGGGTTCACCTCGCCGTTCAGCGTCTATACGATTGGCCGCCAGATCGGCATCGACACGATGATCGGGCTGGCGATGATGGCTGTCATCGTGACAGGCGGGCTTGATCTGTCGGTCGGGGCCATCGGTGTCTGCTCGGCGATGCTTTTCGGCTGGCTGATGCAGGTCATGGGTGTGCCGGTCCTTGTCGCCGTACCCCTGGCGGTGCTGTTCGGGGCAAGCCTGGGCTTCGTGAACGGCTTTACCGTGGTCATGTCCGGCGTTCACAGCTTTATCATCACGCTGGCGAGCATGAGCATCTTCTTTGGCGTGATGATCTTTCTGACCAAGGCTGCGGCCTTCAACGGCCTGCCACCACAGGTGCAGGCCTTTGGAAAGATGCGGGTCCTGCCGGGCATATCCCCGCTTCTGCTGATCACGGTTGCCGTTTGTGCGGCACTGGTTGTCTTTTACCGCTACTCCACTCTGGGCCGGCAGATGCTTGCCGCCGGGGCCAACGCGCGCGCGGCAGAACTGTCGGGTATCCGCACCGGCCGCGTCATCGTGGCCTGCCACATGCTGACGGGACTTCTGGCGGCCATCGCCGGGCTGATGGTCACGGCCCGGACCGGCGCGGCGGTTCCTTCCATGGCCGGGCAACTGGGCCAGGACTGGCTTCTTCCCGCTTTCCTTGCACCGGTGCTTGGCGGCACGCTGCTGTCCGGCGGGCGCGTGTCGGTCATCGGCACGCTGCTTGGCGCGACCTTCATCAACATCATGACCTCGGGCCTGCTGCTGATGCGGGTGGGAGAGTTCTGGATTCTCGCCTTTCTGGGTATGATGCTGCTGATCGCAGTGCTGGCCGACCGGACGCGCCAGATATTCCTGACATCACGGGGGATGATCTGATGGCCGCCATACGCGACAGCGCCCTGACACGGGCCTTCGACAACGACTGGATCGGGCCGGGGCTGGTCAGCCTGATCGCCGTGGTCGCGATCAGCATGGCGCAACCGGCCTTCCTGTCATCCTTCAACATCTTCGTGCTGATGTCGGCGATCTCGGTCAACATGGTCATCGCCTTGGGGCAACTGGTGATCATTGGGCTTGGCCAGATGAACCTTGCGCTTGGCTCCATCGGCGGACTGGTCGCGATCAGCTTTGTCGGCGTGATCGAACGCTACGGCGTTCCGGTTCCGCTGGCCTTGGCCTTTGCCCTTGGCATCGGCATCGCTGCGGGCATGTCCAGCGGCTACATCATTGCCCGCACGATGATTTCCGCCTTCATCATCACCCTTGCGGGCCTGCAGATATTCAAGGGCATCAACCTTGGCATCACCGAAGCGCAGCCTTTCTATGGCGTGCCCGAGGCTGTGAAGACCTTCGGTCAGGCGTCTGTCATCGGCCCATTGCCCTGGCTGATGGTACCAATGATGATCTGCGCTTTCGCAATGTGGTATGTTTTCAACCGGATGCGGATCGGGCGGCATATCCTTGCCATGGGGTCGAACCCGCATGCGGCAGAACTGTCCGGCATCGACCCGAAAGCCACGATCATCTGGGCGCACGCCATCTCGGGGCTTTTGGCCGCCATTGCCGGGCTTATGCTGGTTGCACGCCTGCAGATTGGCCAGCCGACAATCGGGGATGACTGGCTGATCTCTTCCTTTGCGGCCCCGGTGATCGGCGGCGCGGTGCTGACGGGGGGCCGCGTCTCGGTCGCGGGCACCTTTTTTGGGGTTGTGATCATTGCGATCATCACGCAAGGATTGGTCATGTTCAACATCGACCCCTTCGTTGTGCAGATCGTGCTGGGTGCCCTGATCCTGTGGGCTGTCGCGGTCAACAGACTGCGCGAGGTGCGGATCGCCCGGGTCCAGGCACGGGGGGCGGGCGCATGACCGCATTGCAGGTCTCCCATGTCAGCAAGTCTTTCCCTGGTGTCCGTGCGCTGCATGACGTGTCGATGACGATGACCGCAGGATCGGTCCACGCCCTTCTGGGCGAAAACGGGGCGGGCAAGTCGACGCTGATCAAGATCGTCACCGGCATCTACAAGCCCGACAGCGGCACGGTATCGATGAACGGTGCGACCGTGCGCTTTGCCAACCCGCGGCAGGCGGCGGCTGGGGGCCTTGGCGTGGTCCACCAGGAACGCAATCTGGTCACCCGCTTTTCGGTGGGCGAAAACATCCTGCTGGACCGGCTGGGCAACCGCGCCCTGTCCCTGGTCGATTACGCGTCCCTGCACCGCGAGGCGGAGAAGTGGCTGAAGCTTCTGGACCTTGACGTGGACCCGCGCACAATCGTGTCGCGGCTGTCGGTCGCGCAGATGCAACTGGTCGAGATCGGCAAGGCGCTGTCCCTGCAGTCCAGGGTACTGCTTCTGGACGAACCCACCGCGTCGCTGACGCCCAACGAATCGACGGTCCTTTTTCGCATCCTGCGGCGGCTGCGCGATGATGGCGTGGCAATCGGCTTTGTCAGCCACAAGCTGGAGGAGGTGTTCGACATCTGCGACCGTGTGACCGTCCTGCGTGACGGGCGGAATGCCTGCGACAGTGCCGATCTTTCGCAACTTGATCGTGGCGATGTGGTGCAGATGATGATCGGACGGGCCGAGCGTATCACCACGCGCGCACCCCGCCCCAGAACAGATGCCGCACCCTATCTGGAACTCAGGGGCTACGGCTCGGGTGCCGGTCACCGCGACATTAACCTGACCGTCCGCCCCGGAGAGATCGTGGGCCTTTACGGCCTTGTCGGTGCCGGGCGCAGCGAGCTTGCCCGCGCAATCCTGGGGCTGTCGAAACAGATCGCGGGCGAAGTGCGGGTCCTAGGGCGGGCCGTTCGCATCACCTCGGTGGCACAGGCGTTGCACGACCACGGTATCGGCTATGTCTCTGAGGACCGCAAAGCCGAAGGCCTGATCCTGATGCATTCGGTGCTGGCCAATGGCGGCATCACCATCTGGCGCAAGCTTGCCAATGCACTGGGCTTGCTGCGCGACACCACCATCGCGGCCAGGGTGGGCCCGGTGCTGAAGCGGCTGGAGTTGAAGACCCCTTCGGTCCACCAGATCATCGGCAATCTGTCGGGCGGCAATCAGCAGAAGGTTTCGGTTGCGAAATGGCTCGCGGCGGGGGTGCGCCTTCTGATCATCGACGAGCCGTCGGTCGGCATCGACATCAAGACCAAGGCCTATCTGCACGACCTGATCCACGAACTGGCCGAACAGGGCACCGCCATTCTTCTGATCACCTCGGACATGCCCGAGATGATCGATGTCGCGGACCGGATCCTGGTGATGGACAGCTACCGAATCAAGGGCGAGGTTGAGAACGACCGAAGCTATGATCCGGTCTCCAGGGCGATCATGGGCCTGATACACGAAAGGGCGGCAGCCTGACATGGCACGCATTGACCGCATCGACGCACTGATGGTGGACCTGGCGCCAGAGGTGAAGCGCACCGACGCAATCCAGTCCTTTGTAAGCCAGGAGACACCGATCCTGTGCATTACCGATTCCGATGGCGCGGTCGGCATGGGCTACAGCTATACCATCGGTACCGGCGGGCCCGCGATCATGTCTCTTTTGCAAAGGACCCTTGCGCCCGCCTTGCTGGGGCGCGAGGCGGACGAGATCGAACGCATCTGGCGCGACCTTCTGTTCCTGACCCACGCGACCTCGGTCGGGGCGATCACGTCATTGGCGCTTGCGGCCGTCGATACCGCGCTTTGGGATCTCAAGTGCCGCAGGGCGGGCCAGCCGCTGCACCGCATGGCCGGCGGCGCACAAGACCGGATACCGCTTTACACCACCGAGGGCGGCTGGCTGCATCTGGACACAGGCGCACTGGTTGAAGATGCGCTGCGGGCGCAAGAGGCGGGCTTTGGCGGGTCCAAGATCAAGATCGGTCGCCCGCATGTGTCCGAGGATATCGCCCGCCTGACCGCTGTCCGCGATGCCGTCGGCCCGGCCTTTGAGATCATGACCGACGCCAATCAGAAGTTTACCCTGGACGAGGCGATCCGACGTGCCCGCTGCCTGACGCCGCTTGACATTGCCTGGCTGGAAGAACCGCTGCCCGCTGATGATCTGTCGGGTCATCAGCGCCTGTCCGAATGTACCACGCTGCCGATCGCGGTTGGCGAAAGCCTGTATTCGCCGTTGCATTTCCGCGAATACCTGCAGCGCGGGGCCTGTTCCATCGTGCAGGTCGATGTGGCGCGGATCGGCGGTATCACGCCCTGGCTCAAGACAGCGCATCTGGCGGAAACATTCAACGTGCCGGTCTGCCCGCATTTCCTGATGGAACTGCATGTCAGCCTTTGCGCCGCCGTCCCGAACGCGCGCTGGGTGGAATACATCCCGCAGCTGGACCGGCTGACCATTGAACCGATGCAGATCACCGATGGTCACGCCATCCCGTCGAACGCGCCGGGCCTTGGCATCGCCTGGGACGCTGCCGCCATCGACCGGTTGGCCGTGCCGGGATCGGCCTTCGGCATGAGATGAGACCGGCACCCCGGGGCGCAGGATCATGAAGGCTTTCTTCCTGCATGGCGCGGCGGACCTGCGCCCGGCTGACCTGCCTGTGCCGGAGCCCAACGCCCGCGATGTCCTGATTGCCGTTCGCCGTGCCGGGATCTGCGGGTCGGACATGCATTACTATGGCCATTTCCGGATCGGCAGCTTCATACCCAAGCGCCCTTTCGTTCTTGGCCATGAATTTGCGGGCGAGATTGTCGCGGTTGGGGCCGGGGTTGCCGCCACCCGGATCGGCGAGCGCGTGGCCGTGGACCCGTCGATGCCCTGCGGCATCTGCGGCGATTGCCGCAGCGGGCGCTACAACCTGTGCCGTGACATGCGCTTCTATGGCTCGGCCAGCTGCGATCCGCATGTCGATGGCGGGTTCGAGGAATTCGTGACCGCCCCCGCTGCGAACTGCCTTACCCTGCCGCATGCCCTGGACTGGGGACAGGCCGCAATGATTGAACCCCTGTCCGTTGCCGTTCACGCCCTGGGGCGTGCGGCAACGGTGGCCGGCAAGACCGTGCTGGTCACGGGCGGCGGCACCATCGGACAGCTGACGGCGCTGGTTGCCCGTGCCTTCGGCGCAGCCCGCGTCGTGCTCAGCGACATTGACCCCGGACGGCGCGCCTTTGCGCTGGCGCGGGGGGCCGATGCCGTGCTCGATGCCGCCGACCCCGATTTCGTCCTTCAGGCCGGGCACCTTGCCCCCGGCGGGTTCGACGTGGTTGTCGAGGCGGCGGGGTCTGCCCAGGCACTGGAACAGGGGCTGCACGCGGCGCGCCGTGGCGGCACGATTGTGCAGGTCGGTACCCTGCCCGGCAGTGTGACGCTTCCGCTTAACCTGGTGATGGCCCGCGAACTGGCGCTTGTCGGGTCGTTCCGTTTTGCGAACGCGTTCCAGACCGCGATCACCCTCGCTGCGCAGGGGCGGATTGATATGCGGCCCCTGATCACGGCGGTCTATCCGCTTGCCGACCTGCCTGTTGCCATCGAAGCTGCAATCCATGACCGGCGCAACATCAAGGTCCAGATCGCGCCATGACCAAAGCCCCGGCACCGGTGCCCATCACTTTGTCGCCTCCGCCGCCTTTTGCAGCAGGTGATTGAGCCGGGCATAGACCTGTCCGGCGGGGCTCAGGGTTCCCGCGCAGGGGTGCCCTGTTGGTTTTGCCCGCCCCGGTATCCGTGACCACCGGCCGCTGCAGACCGCTGCTGCCCTGACGCGCCGTTCGGCGGGCGGGCCTGCGGGCGATGCCGGGTTGCCCTTGCTTGGCAGGGTGCTGAAACAGCAATCCGGCCGCCTGCCTGCCGGGAAACTCTTCCCGGTCCGGGGACAGGGATTGCCCCTTTGGGCGGGATCAGGAAACGCGACCCGCGTTTCCTGCCCCCCTGCGCAACGTTCCTCCAAAGACCCGTGCTGCCCGCACCAACAGAGGCCAGTGCCCGGCCCGGCGGGCGGGAAGCGCCCGCCGGGGGCGGGGCGGGCGCTGGCCGGGGGCTTTGGCCGACGGCTGGCGTGGATTCAGCCGCGCGCTGCGGCGGGGGCAATGGCTCCTGCCAGAATGCGCAAGGCGCGCAGGCGCAAGAGTTCCCGCTTTCCGGTCAGGCAGCCCATGCTGTCGGCACGTTTTCAGCATCCTGTCAGGCCCCGCTGCGCGGGCTCCTGCCACCTCGCGAACCGTCTGGTCCGCATCAGGCCGCGTGCCATCGCACGCACGGACTTCCGCCGAAAGCGGTTTCGCCACAGGGGCCGGCCCGCATATCCCGGCCTTGACGGGCAATCACACACCGGACCGGCGGGACTCCCCCGGCGCTTCACTCAGGCACCATGCCGCCCTGGCCGTCTTCCGGCCCGGCCGGACGCAGGCTGTCGGCGTCAGGCTTTCCCCGCCAGCCCGACCGCACATCCGACAGCAGCCGCTTCATCTCTGCAAGGCAGTCCTGCCCGGCGCGGTTCCGGCCAAGGCTGACCGCCGTGGAAAGGATATCGATCACGACCATCGCCGACAGTCGCGACACGGTCGGCGTGAAGAGATCGGTGTTTTCAAGCGTCTCTGCCACGATCGCGATGCTGCAATGGGACAGAAGCGGGCCGCGTGCCCCGGTGATTCCGATCGTCGTGGCACCTTTTTCCCGGGCAACGCGCGCGGCCCGAACGACATCAACCGTCGTTGCGGTGTTTGAAATCGCGACAGCCACATCGCCGGGCGCCAGCATGGCGGCGGCCATCAGCATCTGGTGACCATCGGTTTGCGCGCTGCAGGGTGCGCCGAACAGCGGAAACTTCTGCTGCGCGTCGATCGCCACGATGCCCGATGCCCCCAGACCGAAGAATTCGATCCTGGGGGCCGCCGAAAGCGCTGCCACGGCCGCGCGGATCGCATCCGGATCGAGATGCGCGCGCACCCATGCGATGTTGGAAAGGTTGAAGTCGAAGATCTTTGCGATGATCTCGCCCAGATCATCGGCCGGGCCTATGGCCGAATGCGAGGTTGTCCGCGCAAAGGCAAGGGACCGCGCAAGCTTTACGCGCAGATCGCGAAAACCCTCGCAACCGATCGCAGCCGCAAAGCGGATCACGGTCGGTTCGCTGACGCCCGACGCACCGGCAAGGGCACCAAGCGTCATCTCGACGGCGGCCTGCGGTGCCTGCAGAATTGTCTCTGCCACACGCCGGTCCGACCGGCGCAGGTCGGGCAGACTGCGGGCGATGACCTCCAGAAGGTTGTCCTCGACTGCCGTCGTGCGGGCCGGTTCAGTCGCCATGACATCCATCCGCTTCAAGGCGCAGCGTCTCTCCGGCGACTGGACGCAGGATGGTCAGCACCCGCTCTGCCGCTGCCGCCCGGTCGATGGCCGAAGGCTCGCAGGTGTTGAAGGAAAACATGCCGAAATGATGCGGAACAAGCGCGCAAGCCCCCGCTGCCCGGGTCAGTTCGACAGCTTCCCCCAGGGTGAAGTTGCCGGGGATGCCGGCCGAAAGGCGGCGGGCGTCGCGGCCGTTGACCGGCAGCAGGGCAATCTGCGGACAAAACGCGCGCAGGGCCGCGCCGAGCCCGTCGAAGGGGATGCAATCGCCTGAATGATACATCCTGATCCCACCGGCCAGAAGGCCATAACCCAGAAAGACGTGCCGCCCCCCGGCATCGGTTTCGGGCGTCTCGTGCGCTGCCGGAAAAACCCGGACCGTCAGGTCGGGGCCAAAGCGGATGACCTGCCCGGCATCCACAGGCACAAGCTGCGCGCCCGCACCGCTGCGCGCCCGCGCCACGTCCAGCCGCGCGGCGGGTACGACGACGGGAAGACCCGGAAAGCGCGCCACAAGGGGGCCCAGCGTGTCAGGGTCCATGTGATCGCCATGCGCATGCGTGATCAGCACGACATCGGGGCGCGGCAGATCCTGCGGCAGGACGGGCGGGGGCATCATGCGGCGATGGTCATTCGCCTGCCCCGCATACTTGCGCGCCAGACTGTCGGACAGATAGGGGTCGATCAGAACCCGCGTCCGCCCCGTTTCAATCCAGAACCCCGCCTGCCCCAGCCAGAAAAGGCCCGGCGTTCCGGGCGCAGGCCAGCCGGGCGCGCGCTTAATCCTCATCGCCGTCCAGCACCAGCAGAAGGTTCTCCACCGCCCGGATCGTGCTGCGTTCGACCGAGGCATCGGTGAAGCCGCCAATATGGCTGGTCATCACCACGCCGGGATGGTCCAGCAACGGCGAAGATGCGGGCGGCTCTGTCTCGAACACGTCCGTTGCATAGCAGGCGATGCGGCCCGACCCCAGCGCCGCCCGCACCGCCGTGGCATCGACCAACCCGGCGCGGGCGGTGTTCACCACGACCGCACCCTGCGCCAGCGCCAATATCCGCGCAGCGGTCAGAAGCGGCCTGCCATCGGCGGGCATCGGCGCATGCAGGCTGACCACATCCGCCCCTGCAAGGGCTGCATCCAGCGTTGTGCGGACAAATCCCCTGTCCGGAAAAAGACCTTCGGGCGCATGGGGATCATGGCCCGCAACCCGTGCCCCCAGATCAAGGCACATCCGCGCATAGGCCGTGCCGATGGCCCCCAGACCGACCACCGCGATCCGCGCGCCCGCGATCTCGCGCCCCAGGCTGCGCGGCCAGTCGCCCCGCCGCATCCCCTCATGGGTCCAGACGATCCGCCGCAGGCCCGCCAGCGTCAGCGCAAGCGCAAGTTCAGCCACGCCCCGCGCATTGGCACCTTCGGCGCGAAACACCCGGATCTGCCGGGCCTTCAGCACTTGCAGCGGCAGGTTGTCCACGCCCGTGCCGTTGCGGCTGATCACGCGCAGTCGCCGCGCGGCGTTGATCACCGCCTCGCTGACGGGTTCCACCCCGGCCAGCCAGCCAAGACAATCCGGCACCGCCCCAAGCAGCGCCCTTTCGTCCGGAATCATTCCCGGCGCGGGCATCACCAGATCATAGCCGCGGTCCTGCAGCACGCTCAGTGCCGGGTGGCCGCCCTTTGACAGCGACCGGGGCGTGATCAGGATGCGTCCCCTCATTCGCCGCGCCCGGTCACGCGGGCCGCGATGGCCGCAATCCTGTCAAAGGCGGGGCCGCGCACCGGAATGTCCGCATGAAACACCTGGGCGATCACCTGCGTCCAGCCGTGGATGAAATAGGTCCAGCCGTCTTCGATCTGCAACTGCCGCAGCGGCGCCTGCGCGCGGGCCTGATCCAGGAAAACCAGATCACCGCGATAGTTCAGGTCCCAGGCGATGGCACCTTCCGGAAACCGCGCCGCATCGGTGACCGGCGAGCCTGGCGCATCCTTGCCCAGCCCCGTCGCGTTGATGACCAGCGCGCCGGGCGAAAGGCCCGCCATGACGGCGTCATTGTCGCCAGGGTGCGGGGCCAGGATGCATTCGACCGGAATGCCATGGCCAAGGCTGCGGTGGATCGCCGCAAGATGATCCAGCCGCGCCTGGCTGCGGTTTGAGACAAGGATGCGCGACGGGCGATCACTGCCCCGCGCCGCCTGCGTCAGATGCCATGTCAGCGCGATGGTGGACCCACCCGCGCCCATCGAAAAAACCTCGGCTTTCGTTCGCGCGAAATGTCCCTTTGGCACAAAGCCGTCGATGGCAAGACCGGAAGAGATCGGGTCCTTTGCGTGGCACAGGAACCGCCCGTCGCGCTTGGACAGGCAGCTTGTCTCTTCCATCAGCGCGGCATGGGGATCAATCTCATCGAACATGTCCCGCGCCGCTGCAAAAAGGTCAAGCTTGTGCGTCGTCACCAGCGCCCCGCGCGACAGCGGGTCGGATTTAAGGAACGAGACCACCTCGCGGTAGCGTTCCGGCCTGTCATGCGGCACAAGGTCGATGCCGCGCATGTCCACATCGCCAAGGCCCAGATGCCGCGCCCATTCCGGAAAGACGCGCATGATCGACGACTGGCCCGTGGTGACCCCGATGAACCAGAAGGTGGCCTTTTCGGCGGGTTTCATGCCGTGCCCCGGATCGGTGCGGCCCCCCTGGCTGCCGCGCGCGCCCCGGCGGCGGTCAGTCCTTTGCCGGGCGTGGCGGGCGTAACGCCGCGCGCCGGATGGAAACCGGCGCCCCTGTGCCCAGGGGATGGGGCGATACGTTCCGGCATGACTGGCCCGCCCGCGACAACCGCATCCGCCGGACGCGGGGCAAAGCCCGGATCACCGGTCACGGCACCGGGCCCGACGCTGCGGCGGGACAGGCCATCGCGGATCATTCACGCCCCCGAGGCATGAATGGCCGCAATCTCGGCCGCGGTCCGGGGCCGCCACCGGGGGTTTTCCACGGTCCGCCAGCCCCCGCCATCCGCAACAACGCGCACACGCATGCCGTTCGACCGCGCGATGATCCCGTAATCCTGCCCGGAATCCGCCGGATACACAAAGGTCATGACCAGCGGCTCTGCCCCGATGTTGACCGACCGGTGAATCCAGAAGGGGGGCACATACACGGTTGCCCCGGGTGTGACCTGCAGGGTGACGACCTGTCCGTCGGGGCTTTCCATCAGCATCACGCCCTGCCCAAGCTCGCCGCGATAGGTTTCGGGGCGGTTGGCGACGGCATGGATGTGCCCGCGGGTCATGAAGAACTCGTCCCCGATCCGGCCGGGCAGCATATGCGTGACCCCAAAGCAAAGATCGCCGCTTGCACCGCTGGGACGGAAATCCTCGACCGTGTAGACAACCCGGTCGCCCGTGCCCAGCGCCGCGTCAAAAGCCGACGCATCGGCATAAAGACCGGCCAGGTCGGAAAGGCGCTTTTCATAGCGGGCGGTACTTGCAGACAGGGTGCCGTGCCCGGGCGAAAGGTGATGGACCGACGGGGTGACAAGCATGGGATTGCTCCGCAGAGTTTGGTAGTCAAACTACACAAACGATCCATCAGTTCAACCGCATTGCGCGCTTTGGGCATCTCATGACGTGAAAACGTCAATAATCGGGCAGTATTCCTGACGCATCTGGCTGCATCGGTAGTTTCACTACATTAACGATTGCTTTGTCAGACGACTCGGGCCAGTATCGGGCGGCATGGTGGGGGGCACTGCATGACGGCGTCGGCAGAACGGCAGGACGGGGTGAAGCACCTTTTCATCTGGCCGGCCTTTCTGATCGTTCTGGTCGTTTCGCTGTTTCCGCTGATCTATGCCCTGACCGTCAGCTTCCAGACCGTCCGTATCGTCCCGCCGACGCCGCCGCGCTTCGTCGGGCTGGACAACTATGCGCAGATTGCCTCGTCAGCGCGGTTCTGGGGCGCGATCGGCACGACGGCGCTGATCACCTTCATTTCGGTTTTCGCGCAATATGTGCTGGGCTTCCTTCTGGCCCTTGCGCTGCACCACAATGTGCCCGGCGCATCGCTTTACCGTGTGACGTTCCTTTTGCCGATGTTCCTGGCCCCGGTGGGTGTGGCGCTGATCGCGCGGATGGTGTTCCACCCGTACCTTGGCCCGGTGAACGACGCGATGGCGGGCCTTGGCTTTGCCTATGTGCCGTTCCTGACCGAAAAATGGCCCGCAATCATGGTCCTTGCCGTCATCGACACCTGGCAATGGACACCCTTTGTCACCCTGCTGATGCTGGCCGGGCTTCAAGGCCTGCCACAAGAGGTGTTCGAAGCCGCGCGGGTTGACAACATCGGCGCGTGGCGGCGGTTCTGGGGCATCACCTTTCCGATGCTGCTGCCGCTGTCTGTGGCGGTGATCTTCATCCGCCTGATCGAGGGTTTCAAGATCATTGACACCGTCTTTGTCCTGACGGGGGGCGGCCCCGGCACGGCAACCGAGACGCTGACGCTTTTCGCCTATAACGAGGGTTTCAAGAAGTTCAACCTTGGCCTGACTTCGGCCCTGTCCTTTCTGTTCCTGATCGTTGTCATCGTCTTCGGAACGGTCTACCTTGCCGCTGCGCAGCGCCTGACGCGGAGATATGCGTGACAGAGAACCGGGGCCTTCGCCGGATGGGGCTGTTTCTTTGCCTTGTCTGGCTGTTCTTTGCGGCCTTCCCGCTGTACTGGGTTCTGGTCACGGCCTTCAAGCCGCCGCTCGCGGTGTCGCAGGGGCCGACCTACATCCCCTTTGTGGATTTCCGGCCGACGGTGCAGGCCTTCCGCGATGCCTTTGCCGGCCTGCGGGGGGATTTCATCGGACCCATCGTCAGTTCCATCCTTGTGTCGGTCACGGCCACGGTCCTGTCGGTTTTCCTGGGAACGATGGCGGCCTATGCCCTTGTCCGCTTTACCTTCCGCATCCGCCTGCTGGCCGGGGTTGCCTTTGCGGTCATCTCCATCGGCGGCTTCGTCCTGCTTGATACCCTGACCACCCTGCGCGTGCCCCATGCCCTGCTGACCGTCCTTGTCACGGCCCTTCCCGTGGCGGTCTGGCTGAACGGCCGCGCCCTTCCCGGCCCGGTTCTTGGCAACGATGATGTGACATTCTGGTTCGTGTCGCAGCGCATCTTTCCGCCCATCGTTTCGGCCTTCGCGATCTACCTGCTGTATGCCGAGATGGGCAAGATCGGCCTGCCGCTGCTTGACACCTTCGGCGGGATGGTCATCGTCTACACGGCCTTCGGCCTGCCCTTTGCGGTCTGGCTGATGCGCGACTTCCTGACCACCGTCCCGCTTGAGGTTGAAGAGGCCGCGATGGTTGACAACATCGGACGCATGCGCATCTTCTTTCAGATCGTGCTGCCCATGGCGATGCCCGGCCTGATCGCAACGTCCATGATCGTGCTTGCCTTTGTGTGGAACGAATTCCTTTTCGCCCTTCTTCTTACCACCGGCGACTGGCAGACGCTGCCGATCCTTCTGGCGGGCCAGAACAGCAGCCGGGGTGACGAATGGTGGGCGATCTCAGTCGCAGCTCTCATCTCCATCGGGCCGATGGTGCTGGTCGCGGCGATCCTTGGCCGGATGATGCGGTCCGGCCTTCTGTCCGGCTCAATCAAGTGATCTTCATAAGGGAGGAAAAAAGATGAAGAAACTTCTGTTGACCGCTGCCCTGCTGCCCATCGGCGGCATGGCTGCGGCCCAGTGCGCGCCCGATTTCACGGGTGTCACGCTGAACGTGTCAACCCAGAACGGACCTGCCATTGCCTCGGCCCTGTCCGCAGCGGCCGAAGTCTGGGAGGCAAAGACCTGCGGCACCGTCAATGTGATCGAATTCCCCTTCGGCGAGCTTTATCCGAAATTCCTGACGGCCATGTCGCAGGGAACGGGCGATTTCGACGTGATCGGCTTTGTTCCGGCATGGCTGCCCGACTTTTCCCCCTTCCTGTCCACGATGCCCGCCGCGCTTCAGGAAGGCTCCAACTGGGACGACATCCACCCGACCTACCGCGAGCGCCTGATGGTCTGGGACGGCGCGGTGAAGTCGGCCACGATGGACGGCGACATGCACATGCTGAACCTGCGTGCCGACCTTCTGGACAACCCCGACGAACAGAAAGCCTTCCAGGAAAAGTACGGCTATCCGCTTGCCGCGCCGGTGACATGGGCGCAGTACCGCGATCAGGCGGAATTCTTCAACCGTCCCGACAAGGGCATGTATGGCACCGCCGAGGCCTATCGCCGGGGTGGCCAGCAGTTCTGGTATTTCTTCAGCCACGCTGCCAGCTACACCAACAACCCCAACAACCCGGGGTCCATGTTCTTCGATCCTGAAACGATGGACGCCCAGATCAACAATCCCGGCTGGCTGCGCGCGCTGGAGGAATACAAGGACTTCCTTCAGTTCAACCCGCCGGGTGCCTTGAACAACGGGTCGGGCGACGTGCGTCCGCTTTATGCCGGCGGAACGGTGGCGATGAACGTGGACTGGGCGGATTCCGGCGTGCTCGGCTCTACCGAAGGGGCGATCGACGGGCATGTGCGCACCGCGATGCTGCCCGGCTCCACCGAGATATGGAACCACAAGTCCAAGGCATGGGACACCTTCCCCGAGGTCATCCACTCGCCCTTCCTCGCCTTTGGCGGCTGGCAGCTTGGTGTGCCGGGCGACAGCAAGAACCAGGAAGCGGCATGGGATTTCGTGGCGACCGTCATCAGCCCCGAGGTTTCGGGCAAGGCGATCGTGACGGCGAACTCGGGTGTGAACCCCTACCGTTTCAGCCACTACGACAATCTCGATGCCTGGTCTTCGATCTTCTCGGCGGAAGAGGCCGCTTCCTACCTCGGCGCACAGCGCGCCTCGCTGGATGCGCCGAACGTCGCCCTTGACCTGCGCCTGCCCGGCTTCTTCTCTTACACCGAAGTGCTGGAGATCGAGCTGTCCAAGGCCTTGGCGGGAGAGGTGGAACCCCAGGCGGCGCTGGATGCCATCGCGGCGGAATGGAACCGTCTGACGGACGAATTCGGCCGGGACACCCAGCTTGCGGCCTACCGCGCCTCTGTCGGTCTGCCGCCGCTGAAGTAAGGGCCCGCCCGACACAGGGCCTTGCGCCAAACGAACACCGCGCCCCCGGAACCAACCGGGGGCCGTCCTTTCAGGGAAACGGCCCATGTCCCACGTCGAACTTGACGCGATCACGAAGTCTTTCGGGGCCGTCAGTGTTCTTCCGCCCCTGTCGCTTAGCGTCGGGAAGGGTGAATTTGTCGTCCTCGTCGGCCCGTCGGGCTGCGGCAAGACCACAACGCTGCGCATCCTTGCCGGGCTGGAGACGGCAACCTCGGGACAGGTCCGCATCAATGGCCGTGACGTGACACATGCGCGACCGGGCGAGCGCAATACCGCCATGGTATTCCAGAACTATGCCCTTTATCCGCACATGACGGTGCGCGGGAACATCGGCTACGCGATGAAGGTCCACGGTGTTCCGCGCGCCGAAATCGATGCCCGCGTAGACGAGGCGGCACGGCTTCTTGCCCTTGATCCCTATCTTGACCGCAAGCCAAAGAACCTTTCCGGCGGCCAGCGCCAGCGCGTTGCCATTGGCCGGGCGCTGGTCCGCCAGCCGGAAGTCTTCCTTTTCGACGAACCGCTTTCCAACCTCGATGCCAAGCTGCGGGTCGAGATGCGCACCGAGATCAAGCTTCTTCAGCGTCGTCTTGGCACAACGGCCGTCTATGTCACCCATGACCAGGTCGAAGCGATGACAATGGCCGACCGCGTGGTCGTCATGCGCAGTGGCCGGATCGAACAGGCGGCAGACCCGATCACCCTTTATGAACAGCCCGCGAACCGCTTTGTTGCGAATTTCATCGGGTCGCCTGCGATGAACTTCTTCGATGTGCGGATCGAAGACGGTGCGGTCATGCTTGGCGCGCAACGCCTGCCCCTGGTTGAGGCAGACGCCCGCCGGCTTGGAAGCCGCCGGACGGTCATCTTCGGCATTCGCCCCGAACACATGCGCCATTCCACGCACGAGGCCCGGCTGACCCTTTGGCCCGAGGCGATCGAACCGCTCGGGGCGCATACGCTGCTGCTTGGGCGGTCCGAAGGGCAGAAGATAACCGCACAGGTCGACCCCCGCTTTCCTGCCAGCGTCGGCCAGCCTTCCACCGTCACGATCGACATGACGCAGGCCCATTTCTTCGATCCCGAAACCGAAGCCCGGCTGTGACGCGCGATCTATTCCTTGCGATTGATGTCGGGACGGGAAGCTGCCGCGCCGCGCTGGTTGATGCCCAAGGGCGCATCCACGCCATTGCCCACCGCGAGCACGAGCAGATCGTTCCCCGGCACGGCTGGTCCGAACAGCGCCCCGCCGACTGGTGGGAGGGATGCGTGCACAGCATCCGCGCCGTCCTTGCGCGCGTCACGGATGCCGCCGCCCGCACCGCCGCGATCTGCGCCTGCGGCCAGATGCACGGCGCGGTCCTTGTGGATTCGGGCGGTCGGCTTACCCGCGATACCGCCCCGCTGTGGAACGACAAGCGCAGCGTGCCGCAGGTGACGGCTTTCGCCGCAGGTGCCGATCTTGACACGGCGATCCAGTTGACCGCCAACGCCCCCTCGCCGGCCTGGCCCGCCTTCAAGCTGGCCTGGCTGATGGAACATGACCTGTCTGCCGTCGAACGCGCCGCACACATCCTGATGCCGAAGGACTGGATAAACCTGAACCTGACGGGCCTTGCGGCGCAGGACGTGACCGAAGCCTCGCTCAGTTTCCTGATGGATCGGCACAGCCGGGACTGGTCGCCACGGATGGTGGAAATGACGGGAATTCCGGGGCGGCTGCTTCCGCGCCTCCGGACGCCGTCTGAGATCCTTGGCCCCCTCACAACGGCTGCCGCACAGGTGATCGGTCTTTCGGCCGGCATTCCCGTGCTTGTCGGGGCGGGGGATTATCCGATGGCCCTTCTCGGGTCAGGCGCGCTTGCCCCGGGCACGGGATCGGACGTGACGGGCACATCGACCATCATCACGCTGATCCAGCCCGAACCGGTGATCGCAGAGGGGGTGTCGAACGTTCTTTCCGCGGCGGGCCTGTGGGGCAGCTTCACCCTGCTCGACGCCGGAGGAGACGCCGTTCGCTGGGCGCGCCGCGCGTTCCATGACAACGCGCTGTCCTTTGACGATGTGGATGCTGCCGCCGCACGGTCGGTTCCGGGTGCCAACGCGCTTTTCTTTCTGCCCTACCTGTCCGGCGAGCGTTTCGGCGCGCATCGCAACTCGCGTGCGCATTTCATCGGGCTGACGGCAGGACACGGCCTTCCTGACCTGCACCGTGCGGTTCTGGAAGGTGTTGCTTTCTCGGTCCGGCGGGAACTTGATCGGCTTCAGGGCGGACACGGACGCCCCGAGCGCATCATCGCCGCCAGCGGAGGTGCCAAATCGCGGCTCTGGCTTGGCATCAAGGCCGCCATGTACCGCACGCCTTACGTGATCGCCGAAGAGGCCGAATGCGGCGTGATCGGTGCGGGGGTTCTGATGGCGGCAGCGACGGGTGCCGCACATGATCTTGCCGGGGCAATGGCCCGGATGGTCCGTTTCACCGATGAGATTGAACCCGATCCTGGGGCCGCAGACCGGTATGACCGCATGATGCCCGTCTATGCCGACGCATATCGCGCCATGCAGCCATTCTATGATCGGCTCGACAGCGTCGTTTCCGGCTGATGCTCCCGCCGGTTGGCGGCACAGCTGGCGCTGGCGGTGCAGCGCCGCCGCCTGCCGTGACGAACCATGGCAGCACCCCCGTTAGGCGGCTGCCGCAGACAGCCTTTGCCATGATCCCGTCTGATCGCGCACAGGGGTTGACCGGCGCGGGGATGACCTTTCCCGTGCAGCCGCCAAGGCCGGTGGTGGGGCCCTGCCCCCTGCACCACCCGCGAAAGGCAAGGGCAAACTCCACGACTTCAAGGCCAACGGTCCCGGCCGGGTTGGCACCCCTGACCAAGGCGCGCGGGGTGTCGTGCGGGAACGGTCCCACCCTGTTTTTCCGTCAAGGAGATGCGGTCGGAACACTATTCCTTCGGTACTGTCGCCACTGCTGCGCGGCATTTCGGCTTTCCCGGGGATAGAATGCGCGTGAACTGTGCCCAGCTGCGGGATCATGCGGGGAATGCGCGCGATGGGGGCGACCGACACAGGCTTGCTGACCGAAATCCGGCCCGCGCCGGAATCATGGCCGGGGAACCGGGCGAAATCCTGCACCTGTCACCCAGCCAGGTCGCCCGCCGCCGTTCCAGGCTGGAAGCGGAGGGCGTGATCGCAGGCTACCGCGCGCGCCTTGATCCCGGCAGGCTGGGGCTGACGGTGCAGGCCTTTGTCCAGGTCCAGATGACGGCGCACAACGCCGACAACGCCGCGAACTTCGTCCGCCACGTCGTCACTCTGCCCGCGGTCGTGGGCTGCTGGACGCTGACGGGCGAAGCCGACTATCTGCTTCGTGTCTGGGTGGCCGACCTGCCGGCCCTGAACACCTTCATCCACCAGCGCCTGCTGGCGCATCCTGCGGTCGCGCGCGTGCAAAGCCAGATCGTGATGGATGAACCGAAGGCAGACGCGGGGCTGCCCTTGTGATTCCGCGTGAAAAAGGCAGTGCAGGTCCGCGGTGCCCCGCAATTCCGTGTCGCCCCGGCCGGGCTCAGTAGGTTGTGAACCCGCCATCGGTTGCGTAATTCGCGCCCGTCAGGTTGGACGACTCGGGCGACAGCAGAAACAGCATCACCGCAACCTGTTCCGCCGGGGTCGCATCGCGGCCATTCTGATCGGACCATTGCAGCAGGCTTTTGGTCTTCATCAGGGCGATGCCGGGCGGTTTGCCGGTGATTGCCGCCCGCTGGCGGATCAGGGCCATGGCGCGTTCGACCATCGGGGTTGCGGTGTTTGCCATGCAGACCGAATTCACCCGGATGCCATAGGGGGCATAGTCGATCGCCGCGTTCTTGGTCAGCCCGTTCACCGCATGCTTGCTGGCCACATAGGACGGCGTCCCGCCAAACCCGCGCAGGCCCGCGACCGAGGCCACGTTGACGATGCTGCCACCGCGTTTCTGGGCAAGCATCTGGCGCAGTTCGCTGCGCATGCATTTGAACACGCCGGTGACGTTCACGCGCATGACCACATCCCAGTAGGCATCGCTTGCCGCATCGATGCGGGCCATCACCAGGTCTTTCTGGCTTGCGTAATCCACCGGATCGCCGGGGAAGATCGCATCCATCACGCCCGCGTTGTTCAGGGCGCAGTCCAGCCCGCCGAACCGGTCCACCGCCGTCTTGACCATGGCCTCGCACACCGCATTTTCGGATACATCGCCAAAGACGAATTCGGCTTTGCCGCCTTCGGCCAGAACCTGGGCGACCACGGCGGCACCTTCGTCCTGCAGCCAGTCCACGCCCACCACATTGGCCCCTTCACGGGCCAGCCGCAGGGTTGCCATCCGGCCCATGCCACGGGCGCAGCCTGTGACGATCACCGTCTTGCCGGCAAAGCGGCCCGGTATGAAGAAATCGTCAGGGATCGCCACCACATTGGTCAGGAAAGGGTCCAGCGGGTCTGCGGGGTCACGCGGCGTGGCGAAAACTGCGGGAGACGCCACAGGCGTTTGTGTCTCGGTCCCGGATGCGGCGGCAGTTGCCGCCACGCTGCCGGCTGCGGCAAGGCCAAGGGTCTTGAGGGCATCACGTCTGTCCATGGTCGTTTTCCTCTTGCTGGGACTGGGGCCGGGCAGGGGCATCAGAAGGCGTAGCGCAGAAAGAACATCAGGCTGAACCAGTCGCGCGGGTCCTTCAGCGCCAGGTCCACCGCCTCGCCCGGGACGGTGTAGGCGACCATCCCGTGCACATAAAGGTTGCGGCTGGCGAACCATTTCAGCGTGACATTGGCCTCATAGCCGTATTCCCTGTCGCCCAGAAACGTCAGCGCCGGATTGCCGCCGATGTTGTTCAGGCTGTCGGCATAAAAGGCCCAAAGCTGGGGTACGATCTCGATCTTCGGCGATGGGCGCATCCGGGCCTGAAGGCGGTGGGCGATGACGTTGCTGTCCTGCACCACCTTGAAATGGTTCGATCCCTGGACCCATTGTTCGCCATTGCCGCCCGACAGCAGCGGGTCCCACCGCTCGTAGGTCGCCGTCGCAGGATCATCGCCCGAAAAATAGCTCAGCCGGTAGCCGACCGACGGCGTCCATGCCGCATCGGCAAAGGTGTAGCCGGCCTCGACATAGGCGGCACGGGCATCCATGCTGAAGTTGCGGTTGGTCTGCCGGGCGATCTCGCCGCCAAAGAAGGGGCCGGGAACATTTGCCGGTGCCTCCCAGGTGAAGCGCAGATCGACCGTCTCCAGCCCTTTGCGCGTGCCGATGACGCTGCCTGTCGGCCCGAAATAGGAAAAGCCCGATTGCGGCGACGACAGATAACTGCCTGCCAGCATCAGGCCCGGTGTCGGCGTGGTTTCTATGTTGATTCCGCCGATGCGGGTATCGGTGTCGATGACCGGCAATTCATCCGGATCGACATAGAACACCTCAAGCTTCGTCGTGTTGTAGGAAACCTGTCCAAGGGCCAGCAGGTCTGACGCCCAGCGGGCATTGGCCTGAAGGGCGGCACGTTCCTGGCCATTGGCGGCGGTATTGGCAATCAGCAGGGCATTGGCCAGCGTGAACCGTTGCCGCCCGGCGGACAGGTTGAAGGCCAGCCTGTTGCCGCTGGCCGATGTGCGCCCGCCGACGACGCCGATGTAGGCGTCTTCAACCGCCGTGTAGCTGCGGGTCAGGTCGGTGAACAGTTCCTGCCCCTTAGACTCCGTGGTCATCATGCTGAAGGCGCCATAAGCATAAAGTGACTCTGTAACCGGGGTGATTCCAGAGATGCCCAGCGTCACCAGCCCTTCAACCCAGCCTTCATAGGCCTTGCCTGCCGGATTGCCCTGAACCAGCGGGTTTCCCGCCAGCATCGCCTGCGGGTCGCCGTACCAGGCATTCCTGTTGGCATAATACAGACCCAGCGCATCCAGCTTGAACCGCAGGACCGTGCCGTTGCGGTCATAGATCAGCGGAAAATCCTTCGGGTTGCCGGTGATCGCGTAGCCGCGCCCCGTGCCGGTCTGTCCGGCCGTGGCAAGCGTGACCGTCACCTGCACATCAAGCCCGCCGGCCCGGCCAAAGCCCAGGTCATAGGTGATGTCCGCCACATCCGGGTTGCGCAGCGCCCTGCCGATGGCAAAGGCGGCCCGGTCCTGCGAGAACAGCGTGCCGGGAAAGAAGGACAGCGCGCGCCGCACGGTGTCGGTGATGCGGTCATTCAGGCCCGCGTCGGGGCCGGGATTGGCCAGACGGATCGAGACAGTTTCGATCCGGGCATTGTTGAACGGGTCGGCAAGGCCCACGCCCTGGGCCCGCGCGGGCGCACCGTGCAAAAGCATCATCCCTGCCAGACCAAGGGCCAGCCAGATCAGCACAGAGCACGGTCGAAGGGCGGCGGTTTGAAATTGCATTGCGGAACATCCTGATACCTGCACCCGCCATCAGTATGGGCGCATCCCACAGGACGCCAAGCGGAAATGCCGGTTTCACGCCGCGAACCTGCCCAGAATGAGCGGTCAGTCCGCCAGGGGCGAAAGGGCGCAGTAAAGACGCGCCAGGCGCTGCAATCCGCGCCTGTCCAGATCCTTCAGATCGCGGCGCAGGGTCGATGCCCCGTCCACCACGACAATGCGCCACCGTCGGTCGGCCACCTGTTCGACCCATCCCAGTTCAGACAGGGCGCCAAGCTTGCGGCGCACCGTTTCCCTGGACAGCCCGGTCACATCCGCGATGCGGGAGGCAGACATTGCACCGGACGGGCCCGAAGCCCTGTCCTTTTGCACCGAGGTCTGCGCCTCGATGTGTCTCTGGCCCAGAACGGCCAGCACCAGCACCTTGGTCAGGTCGCCCGAAAACACCCGGGCACAGTCCGCCAGGTGTTCCGTCAGAAACTGCACATAGTGGTACTGCACCTGCGCATAATTGCGCTGGAACGCCTCTTGGACCGGCACGGCGCGCTTTTGCCGCAGGTCTGCACCGGCCGGGTCTGAAGGGTCATCGGTCACGATACGGCCTTCCTGCGCCGGGATGCCGGTGATTGAAACAGCGGGCCGCCACCCGTCCGCCGGGCGGCGACCCTGCGCAGGTCAGAAGTCGAACAACTCGCCCAGAAAGCTTTCGCGCCGCTTCTTCCTGTAGCCGCGACGGTAGTCGTCGTCATCATCGTCGTGCTTGCCATAGGGGCGGCCCTGCGGCGGCCAGGGCTGCTGCGGCGGCTGCTGCTGATAGACGGGCGGTGGTGCGGGCTGCGGGGCCGCTGCGGGCCGGGCAGGGGCGGCTTCGGGGGCCGCGCCCAACGACCGCTCGATGATCTTGTCCAGCTCTCCCCTGTCCAGCCAGACGCCCCGGCATTTCGGGCAATAGTCAATCTCGACCCCGCCACGGTCGGCCATGACCAGGGTTTCGTTGTCCACAGGGCAGCGCATCGGCTTCTCCATCCTTGTTGCTGTGGCCAAGATGGGGGCGCTGCGGCGTGGTGCAAGTGCCGCGCCGATAACAGTTTCCGCAGCCTGCGCCAGGGGGCGGTTGGTTGGCGCCCCTTGCAAAGCCGCGCCTCGCGCGGCATGGTCGCGCCCGAGCCGTGGCGATGGCGTCGCCACAGGGCCATCCAGCCCGCTGCTTGGCGGAATGATCCGCCTGTCGTCCTGTACGCCGGGACCTTTCGGGGTTCCGCCGCGTGCCGACCCCTTCGGATGAGGTCTGAGATGACGCTGGAACGCCCCGAACAATACCGCTTTCACAACGGCACCAAGGCCGTGCTGCCCTTTGGCGCGGACGAATATGAGGCCCGTCTGGCGGGCCTGCGCGACATCATGGAAATGCATGAGCTGGACGCGGTTGTGCTGACCTCGATGCACAATGTCGCCTATTACTCGGGCTTTCTCTATTGCTCGTTCGGTCGGCCCTATGCCTGCGTGGTGACAAAGACCGAATGCGTGACGGTCAGCGCAGGGATTGACGCGGGCCAGCCCTGGCGGCGCAGCCACGGCGACAACATCACCTATACCGACTGGAAGCGCGACAATTTCTGGCGCGTGGTGACCGGGATCATCGGCACAGGCAAGGTCGTGGGCTGTGAGGCGGATCATCTGACGCTGCTGCAATCGGAAAAGCTGAACGCCTTTCTGCAGCCCAGGCGCGGCGTCGACATTGCCCCCGCGACGATGCGGCAGCGCATGGTCAAGAGTGCGGCCGAAGTGGCGCTGATCCGGCAGGGCTGCCAGGTGGCCGATGCGGGCGGCTACGCGATCAGGGACGCCGTGCGTGCCGGTGTGCGCGAGATCGACGTGGCCATGGCCGGGCGCGATGCGATGGAAACCGAGATCGCCAGGCGCTTTCCCGATGCCGAATACCGCGACACCTGGGTCTGGTTCCAGTCCGGGCTGAACACCGACGGCGCGCACAACCCGGTCACCGGCCGCGTCCTGCAGCGCGGCGATATCCTGTCGCTGAACTGTTTCCCGATGATCAGCGGCTATTATACCGCGCTTGAACGGACGATGTTCGTGGAAGAGGTGGACCCCGCCAGCCGGAAGATCTGGGAAGCGAATGTCGCCGCGCATGAATACGGAATGACGCTGCTGAAACCCGGCAAGAGCTGTGCCTGGATCACCGCGCAGATCAACGAATTCCTGGCGGAACGGCAAATGTTGCAGTACCGCACCTTCGGCTATGGCCATTCCTTCGGCATCCTGAGCCACTACTATGGCCGCGAAGCCGGGCTGGAACTGCGCGAGGATATCGACACGGTGCTGGAACCGGGCATGGTGATTTCGATGGAGCCGATGCTGACCATCCCCGAAGGCCAGCCGGGTGCGGGTGGCTACCGCGAGCATGACATCTTCCTCGTGACCGAAGACGGCAACGAAAACCTGACCGGCTATCCCTATGGCCCGGGGTTCAACGTGGTCGGCTGACAGCCGGACTTGCGTTACAAAACCGTCGCACAACCATTACGCAGCGGTCACTCGGCATTGCCATTCCTCGATTGGACTTGCACCCGAACGAGGAATGGTTTCATGCGTCTCAAACATGCCGGATTAGCCTCGGCGCTGGCGATCTGCGCGGCACTGCCCGCTTTTGCCCAGCAGAGTTTCAACCGCATCGCTTCTTTCGCGACCCCGCTGAACATGGTGGCGGGCGAAGACACTGCGCGCCCTTCCAGTGCCGAGATTATTGCGGCATCGGAAGACGGCAACACCCTGATCTATACTGACAGCCCGCTGGGTGTGGTCGGGCTGATCGACATCACCGACCCTGCGGCACCAAAACCGCTTGGCAACATCGATGTGGGCGGAGAACCAACAACAGCAAAGATTCTGGGCGGCAAGGCTTTTGCCGCTGTCGTGACCAGTGAAAGCAAGGCCAACCCGTCGGGCAAAGTTGTGACGGTTGATCTGGCGACAAGGGCGATTGTCGCGGACTGCGACCTTGGCGGGCAGCCGGATTCCGTGGCCATGGCCAAGGACGGGTCTTTCCTGGCCGTTGCGATTGAGAATGAGCGGGATGAAGAGGTGAACGATGGCGCAATCCCGCAGCTTCCCGCCGGGTTTGTGGTAAAGCTGCCGCTGGTTGACGGCGCAGTGAACTGTGCGGGCCTTCAGCGGATCGAGGTGACAGGTCTGGCCGAAGTGGCCCCGGAAGACCCGGAACCGGAATTCGTTTCGGTCAATGACGCGGGCGAGATTGCCGTAACCTTGCAGGAAAACAACCACATCGTGGTGATTGGTGCCGATGGAACCATCGCAAGTCATTTTTCCGCCGGGGCGGTTGATCTGGACGGAATTGATGTAAAGCGTGACGGTCGGCTGCGCTTCGACGGGGCAAAGACCGGTGTTCTGCGCGAACCGGATGGACTCGTCTGGCTGGACAACGATCTTTTCGCGGTGGCGAACGAAGGCGATTACGAAGGTGGGTCGCGCAGCTGGACCATCTTCCGCAAGGATGGAACGGTGGTCCATGACTCGGGTGCCGGCCTGGAACGGGCCATTGCCGAAATCGGGCATTATCCGGAACACCGGTCACGGTCCAAGGGGACCGAGCTGGAATCGGTGGAATTCGCCGTGTTTGGTGGCACGCCCATGGCCTTTGTCGCATCCGAACGCGGGTCGGTCATCGGGGTTTATGATCTGACCGATCCGGCGGCACCGGTGCTGAAACAACTGCTGCCCTCGGGCATTTCACCCGAAGGGATGGTTCCCATTCCGTCGCGCGGGCTGCTGGTTTCGGCCAATGAGGTTGACCTCGTGGAAGATGGCCTGGCCCGTGCCCATGTGATGATCTTTCAGCGGCAGGATGCCCCTGCGGCCTATCCGATGATCACTTCGGCCGGAACAGAAGACCTGATTGGCTGGGGCGCGCTGTCCGGCCTTGCCGCCGACCCTGCCGAACCCGGCAGGCTTTATGCCGTTTCCGACAGCGTTTATGCGGCTGCTCCCACGATCTACACCATCGACGCCTCGCAGACCCCTGCCCGGATCACCTCTGCCCTGCCGGTGACGCGCGGAGGCGATGCGGCACAAAAGCTGGACCTGGAAGGCATTGTTGCAGATGGCGAAGGCGGCTTCTGGCTGGCATCCGAAGGGCGCAGTGACCGCCTGGTGCCCCATGCGATCTACCATGTCGATGCCGAAGGTGCCATCGACAGGGAAATCGCCCTGCCGCCGGAATTGCTGGCGAACGAAACCCGCTTTGGCTTTGAAGGGATCACAGTTGCGGGCAAGACGCTTTGGATGGCAGTGCAGCGTGAATGGAAGGATGATCCGAAGGGCATGGTCAAACTTCTGGCCTATGATACCGAAGCCGAAACCTGGGGTGCTGTTCACTACCCGCTTGACACAGCAGGGGGTGACGCCTGGATCGGCCTTTCGGAAATCACCCTGAAAGGCGACTGGATCTATATTGTGGAGCGTGACAATCAGGTTTCGGAAACCGCATTGGTGAAGAAGCTGTATCGTGTGCCCACAGCCCAGATGCAGCCAGCATCTTTGGGCGGACCGCTGCCTGTCGTCACGAAAGAGCTGGTCCGCGACCTGCTGCCGGACCTGGCCGTTCTGAAAGGCTATGCGATGGACAAGATCGAAGGCTTTGCGATTGATGCTGCGGGGACCGGATTTGTCGTGACTGACAATGACGGTGTTGATGACAGTTCGGGCGAGACGCTGTTCTGGTCGCTTGGTGCCGTCCAATAAGGCTGGCCTTAGCAGCGAAACGGGGCCCCGGGCGTAGCAGCCCGGGGTCTTTTGCCTTTGCCGCCAAGGAAACACTTGACCTTTGGCGGGTTGCATGGCCGTTCTGCGCTGTCTGCCGTCAGCGAAAAGATTGTGACGCCCGTGATTCTGTCTGTCAGACGCCTTGCCCCGCTTTTGATCCTTGCCCTGCTGGCGGCCTGCGGCCCGTCTCCGTCTGACGACACGGTCCAGCGCGAACATCCGATGTACCCCGGCATTCAGGATGGCGATTTCTTCATTCCGCCGGTGCCGCCGCAGTACCTGATCTCTACCAACATCCGCACCGAAGTGCCTTATCTGGGGCCGGATGAACCCGGCTCGATCGTGGTCGATACCTATGCCCGGCGGCTTTACCATGTGCACGAGGGCGGCATGGCCACCCGCTATGCCATTGCCGTCGGGCGCGAGGGGCTGTCGTTTCGCGGGTCCGGGGTCGTGGGGCGCAAACAGGAATGGCCGTCCTGGCAGCCGACGGCCAACATGATCCGCACCCAGCCCGAAACCTACGCCCAATATGCCGCCGGCCTGCCGGGCGGCCTTGACAACCCGCTGGGGGCGCGGGCGCTGTATCTGTATCGCGGCGGGAGTGACACCCGCTTCCGCATTCACGGCACGATTGATCCTGCATCGATCGGCCGGGCGACCTCCGCCGGCTGCATCCGCCTGTTCAACCAGGATGCGCTGCACCTGTACGAAAATGCGGATATCGGCGCGCGCGTGCATGTGCGCACAGCGGATGAATCGCTTGCCCTGGAAGGGGCCTGGATCGACGATGAGTTCGGCCGCATCGTGAAGGTGCCCGACGGGATGAGCGTTGAAGAGGCGCAAGGCCATATTGCCGAACGCGCGGCAAAGCTGCCCCCGCCGGACCCGACGGAGGCCAACCGTCCCGCGGCAGAGACGACCGGAAGCTGATCCGGATCACGGTCGGGCCGTCAGGGTGCCGAAAAAGCACCCCCGATTGCCGGACGGGTAAACCATCTTGATCCGCTGCAAAGGCGGCTTGACATGCCGGGCGGACCCCGAAACGCAGCGCGTTTCCCCGCCCGGCGCGGGACCTTCGTTGCATGAGGCGTTCCCACAAGTGCAACGCAGGACATCGCCCGACCCGGCGAGGGCGGGGCGGATACCGGCCGGGGTGTGGCCCCCGGCTCGCCACGGGGCAGCGTGGCGCTGTGGCAGGGGTGATGGCCCCTGCCAGGATGCGCAAGGCGCGGGCAGGCGCAAGAGGTTCCCGCTTTCCGGTCAGGCGGCCCATGCGGCCGGCACTCTATCTTGGCACCCTGTTCACGCCCCTCTGCAACCCATTGAAAGCAAAAGGGCCGCCCCCTGTCGCGCAGCGGGCGGCCCTGTCGGTTTCGGTCGGGCAGGCTCAGTGCACCACCGCATCCTGCGGCCGTTCGCGGCGCGTGGCGGCAACCCGGTCGCCGATGATCAGCCCGTCCACCCCAGCACCGATCCTGACCGTCGCCCCGTCCAGCACATCGCCCGACAGGATCATTTCCGCCAGCGGGTCCTGCAGCGACCGCTGCATCACCCGCTTCAGCGGGCGCGCGCCATAGACCGGGTCATAGCCTTCCTCGGCCAGCCAGGCCTTTGCCGCAGGATCGATGTCCAGCGTGATCTTCCGCCCCGCCAGCCGCTTTTCCAGCTGCCGCAACTGGATTGCCACGATGCCCACCATGTCGTCCCGGCCCAGCCTGTCGAAGATGATCTGGTCATCCAGACGGTTCAGGAACTCGGGCTTGAAATGGGCGCGCACCGCGTCCATCACTTCGCGCCGCGCCGGACCGGGGTCGGCCCCGTCGGGAAGCTGGCTGAGCGCATAGGCCCCAAGGTTGCTGGTCAGCACGATCAGCGTCTGCTTGAAGTCCACCGTGCGCCCCTGCCCGTCGGTCAGCCGGCCGTCGTCCAGAACCTGCAGCAGCACGTTGAACACATCCGGATGGGCCTTTTCCACCTCGTCGAACAGGATCACCTGATAGGGCCGCCGCCGCACCGCCTCGGTCAGCACCCCGCCCTCATCATAGCCGACATAGCCGGGGGGGGCACCGATCAGCCGGGCAACGGCGTGCTTTTCCATGAACTCGCTCATGTCAATGCGCACCATCGCCTGATCATCGTCGAACAGGTATTCGGCGACGGCCTTGGTCAGTTCGGTCTTGCCCACGCCGGTCGGCCCCAGAAACAGGAAACTGCCCAGGGGGCGGTTTTCGTCGTTCAGCCCCGCCCGGGCGCGCCGCACCGCATTGGCCACAGCTGTCAGGGCCTGGCGCTGCCCGATCACGCGCTTGCCCAGTTCCTCTTCCATGCGCAGCAGCTTCTCGCGCTCGCCTTCCAGCATGCGGCTGGTGGGAATGCCGGTCCAGCGTTCCACAACCTCGGCGATCTGTTCGGGCCAGACGGCCTCGGACACCAGAAGATCCCCCTCTTTCGCCTCGGCCTCGGTCAGCCGCTTTTCAAGGCCGGGGATGATGCCATAAGACAGCTCCCCCGCCCGCCCGAGGTTGCCCTCGCGCTTGGCCTGGTCCAGCTCTGCCCTTGCGCGGTCAAGCTGTTCCTTGATGTCGCGGGCCGCTTCCAGCTTGTCGCGCTCGTCCTGCCATTTGGCGGTCATTTCGGCCGATTTCTGGGTCAGGTCGGACAACTCGCGGGTCAGCTTTTCCAGCCGGTCCTTTGACGCCGCGTCATCCTCTTTCTTCAGCGCCTCGGCCTCGATCTGGCCCTGCAGGATCTGACGGTCCAGCGCGTCAAGCTCTTCGGGCTTTGAATCCACCTCCATCCGCAGCCGCGAGGCGGCTTCGTCCATCAGGTCGATGGCCTTGTCGGGCAGGAAACGGTCGGTGATGTAGCGGTGCGACAGCGTTGCCGCCGCCACCAGCGCCGAGTCGGAAATTCGCACGCCGTGGTGCAGCTCGTACTTTTCCTTGATGCCGCGCAGGATCGAAATGGTGTCCTCGACGGTCGGTTCGTCCACCATCACCGGCTGGAACCGGCGGGCAAGGGCAGCATCCTTTTCCACGTACTTGCGGTATTCATCCAGCGTCGTTGCACCGATGCAATGCAACTCGCCCCGCGCCAGGGCAGGCTTGATCAGGTTGGCGGCATCCATTGCGCCATCGGATTTTCCGGCCCCCACCAGCGTGTGCATTTCATCGATGAAAAGGATGATCTCGCCCGATGCGGCCGTCACTTCGGACAGCACCGCTTTCAGCCGTTCTTCGAATTCACCGCGATACTTCGCCCCGGCGATCAGCGCGCCCATGTCCAGCGCCATCAGCTTCTTGTTGCGCAGGCTTTCGGGCACGTCGCCATTGACGATGCGCAGCGCAAGACCTTCGGCAATCGCCGTCTTGCCCACGCCGGGTTCGCCGATCAGCACCGGGTTGTTCTTGGTGCGCCGCGACAGCACCTGCATCGCGCGCCGGATTTCCTCATCCCGGCCGATGATCGGGTCGATCTTGCCCTGTTCGGCGGCCTCGGTCAGGTCGCGCGCGTATTTCTTCAGCGCGTCATAGCCCTGTTCGGCACTGGCGCTGTCGGCCGTGCGGCCCTTGCGGATGTCGTTGATCGCCGTGTTCAGCTTTGCCGCCGTCACCGCACCGGCATCCAGCGCATCCTTGGCCTTGCCGGGCACCATGCACAGCGCCATCAGAATCCGCTCTACGGGAACAAAACTGTCCCCTGCCTTGGTCGCAACCTTTTCGGCCTCGTCCAGCACGCGGGCAAGGGCGGGGTCCATGAAAGGCTGGGCATCGCCCGATACTTTCGGCAGTTTGCCGATTGCAAGATCAAGCGCCTCTGTCACGCGGGCGGGTTCGCCGCCTGCGCGGCGGATCAGATTGCTGGACAGCCCCTGGTCATCATCCATCAGCGCTTTCAGCAGATGTTCGGGCGCAAGCCGCTGGTGGCTTTCCCGCATCGCAATGGTCTGTGCGGCCTGCAGAAAGCCGCGCGACCGTTCCGTGAACTTTTCCAGGTTCATCGGCATTCTCCCTTTTTCAGCACCGGACCCAAGGACGCCCTTCAAGGCACGTCCCACCCGGCCTCAGTGCGGATGTGGGAGGCGGGGCAGGCCGTTGCAAGGATCTGTCATCCGGCACCCGTGCCTTTTTGCAGGGCTGCACGTCAGGCTGCGGCCCCTGGCCCGCGCGACAGCTTGCGGACTGCGCGGGGGCATCGCATCGGGCAAGGCGCCGGCCCCGGCCCCGGCCGGACCGGGGCCGGTCCGGTCACATGCCCGGATCGACCGGCTCCTGCACCGGGCCGCCCGCCTCTTTCCAATCCCTGAAGCCGCCAAGATTGTAGACCTCGGCATAGCCCATATCTTTCAAGAGCTTTCCGGCCAGCGCGGCGCGCCCGCCGCTGGCGCAATGCAGAACCACCACACGGTCGGGGCGCATCTGGGGGTCATGATAGGGCGATGCCGGATCGGCGCGGAATTCCAGCATGCCGCGCGGGATGTGGTGCGAACCTTCGGCACGCCCTGTCTTTTCCAGTTCCGTCAAATCGCGGATGTCCAGCAGCAGCGCCCCTTGGGCGATCTTTTCCTGCGCCGCCGCAGTATCGATGCGCGGCACGACGGCATTCGCAGCATCGACAAGGTCTTTTGATGTGATCGGCATGGTTCAATCCCTTGGTTTCAGGTTCGGTCTTATGCCCGGCACCGGGCCGCCGTCAGGCTGTTTCCGGCGCGGCGTAGCGCATGAAGGCAAAGGCCGTGCCGTCAGGTGCCCAGCATGGCACGTTGATGCTGCCTTGTCCGCCATTGAACGCGGCAACGGTGCGCCGGTTCCCGCCATCGGGGTCCATCAGCACCAGCGCAACCTGCCGGTCGCGCGGATGCCCTTCGGTTCCTGCCGGATAGGCCAGATACAAGACATGACGCCCGTCGGGCGAGGGATGGGGAAACCAGTTGACGAAACTGTCCGCGAAGACCTGTTCATGGCCGGTTCCGTCGGGCCGCATCCGCCAGATCTGCGCATGGCCGCTGCGGTCGCAGTTGTAATAGATGAAGGCCCCGTCTGCCGAATAGTCGGGCCCGTCGCTGTGGCCTTCGCCAAAGGTCAGCCGCCGTTCTTCGCCGCCCCCTGTCGGGCAGGACCAGATATCCACGCGAGGCCCGCCGCGCGCCGCCGCATAGACGATGCGCGCACCATCGGGCGACCAGCCGTGCCACCAGCTTGGCGCGGCATGGGTCACAGGAACGGGTGTGCCGCCCGACACCGGCATCACGAAAATCTCTGACCCCCGGCCGCTGTGCGACGACAGAATGATCTGCGTGCCGTCCGGCGAAAACCCGTGGTCATTGTTGCAGCGGCGCACCGTGCCGGTGTCCAGCAGTTGCAGGTCAGGCGACGCCAGCGGCACGCGGTACAGCCGCCCGTCGCCGTTCACCAGAAGCCAGCCGTCGGGGTGCCAGTTCGGTGCCTCGATCAGGCGGTCGGTGGCCAGAACCAGCCGGGTTTTTCCCGACGCCAGATCGTGAACCTCAAGAAAGCTGCGCATCCGGTCCTCCGCCCGTCTGTGCAAGTGCCGCCCTCAGATCCCGCACCCTTGCGGCAGAGGTGCGCCGGGGCGCGCCGAACCCCAAAGGCGCGGCCCGGCCGGGGACCGAGCAGGAGCCATGCAGATCGGTCAGCGGCAAACCCCGCAGGGCAGGAACGGTTTGCGCCGAAATCCCCGAACCCGGCATGATCGCAAGGCGGCCGCCTGCCAGCGCAAAGCACTGCTCCAGCCCCGCCCGGCCTTCGGCAGCCGTTTCGGCCTGACCCGAGGTCAGGATGCGGCGAAAGCCAAGCCCTGCCGCAAGGTCAATTGCAGGGGCCATGTCCGGCACCAGATCGAAGGCGCGGTGCAAGGTCAGGTCAAGGCCCGACGCGGCTTTGGTCAGCGCAGCAAGGATCGCGGCATCAAGCCGGCCGTCGGGCAGGGACGCGCCCAGAGCAACGCCCGCCAGACCTGCGGCCCGCGCGGCGGCGATATCGGCAAGCATGATTGCGACTTCGGCAGGGCTGAAGACGAAATCGCCCGCCCGCGGCCGGATCATCGCCAGCACCGGCACGGGGCAGCGCGCCGCCGCCTGCATCAGGCCCGCCGATGGTGTGATCCCGCCCAGATCCAGTGCCGCGCACAGCTCGATCCGGTCGGCCCCGCCCGCCACGGCTTCGGCCAGCCCTTCGGCGCTGTCCACGCAGACCTCGATCAGGACCCTAGCCATGGGAAAGCCCCGCCAGACCGGCCAGGGCCGCGCCGACCAGGCCGGGTTCCACCGTCAGCGCGGCGGGCACCAACAGCGGGCGGTCCGTGCGGCGCAACAGGTTGGCGCGCACCGCCCCGTCCAGCAGCGCAATCAGCGCGGGCACATTGGCAAGGCCACCGCCGACCGGCACGATGGACGACCCCACGACATTCAGCACCATAGCCAGCGGCCCTGCCAGCAGGTCGCGCCACAGCGCCACCGTTTGCGCCGCTGCCGCGTCGCCTGCCTGCCAGGCCTCCAGCAGCGCAACCGACCCCAGGTCTGCACCATGCAGATGGCGATGCAGCCGCTCCAGCCCGCGCGCGCCGCCGATGGTGTCAAGGCAGCCGGACAACCCGCAGCCGCAGGGAAACCACGGGGCCAGCGCCGCATTGGCGACCGGGCCGTGGCCCCATTCCCCGGCATAGCCGCCCACCCCCGTAACGATGCGCCCGTCGATCACCAGACCGCCGCCGACACCGGTGCCCAGGATGACGCCGAAGACATTGCGGTGCCCGCGCCCGGCACCCATCCCCGCCTCGGCCAGCGCAAAACAGTCGGCGTCGTTGAACACCCAGACCGGGCGCTGAAGGGCGCGGCCAAGCTCTGCCGCCAAGGCGCGGCCATTCAGGCAGGGGATGTTCGCCACCTTGATCCGGCCCGAGTCGGGATCAACCACGCCTGCGATGGAAATGGCGATGCCCCGCGTCCAGTCCCTGGCAAAGCCCGTCAGCGCCCGGGTAAAGGCGTCAAAATCGTCCAGCGGTGTCGGCACGGCCCCAAGCGGCGCGACGGACCCATCCGCCTCGGCGCGACCGGCCTTGATCCGCGATCCGCCGATGTCGAAACACAGGATCATGACGCCCCTCTCTTTGTGCCAAGGCATAGCGCCCGCAAGCAGCCTTGGAAACGGCGGTTTGCGGCACGGCTTGACAGTCCTTGCCCCGCCGCCGCATGACGCGGGCAATAGGGGACCCCGAGATGACCGCAGATGACCGCCTGATCGTGGCGCTGGACGTGCCGAATGTGGTGCAGGGGCTGGAGTTGGCCGCGCGCATCGGCGATGCCGCCGGGTTCTACAAGATCGGGCTGGGGATGCTGACGGGCGGGGGCCTGGCGCTTGCCAACGAGCTGAAGCAGGAACAGGGCAAGCGGATTTTCCTGGACATGAAGCTTTTTGACATCGGGGCCACGGTCGAGGCCGCCGTGCGCGGCTTTGCGCGGTTTGATCTGGATTTGCTGACGGTGCAGGGTGATCCGCAGGTGGTGCGCGCGGCGATGCAGGGCAGCGCGGGGTCACCCTTGCGCATTCTTGCGGTGACGATCCTGACCTCGCTGGACCGCACCGATCTGGATGCCAACATGATCCGCGCCGGCGATCTGGCCGAAATCACGCTGGAACGCGCGGCGCGGGCGCTGGAGGCGGGGGCCGATGGCGTCATCGCCAGCCCGCAGGAGGCCGCGCTGATCCGGGCGCTGCCCCAGGCGAAAGGTCGCCTGATCGTGACGCCGGGTGTCAGGCCCGCAGGCGCGGCAGCGGGCGATCAGAAGCGCATCGCCACACCGGGCCAGGCGATCCGCGACGGGGCCGATCACATCGTTGTGGGCCGCCCGGTCTGGCAGGCGGCAGACCCGCGCGCGGCGGCACAGGCCATTGTGGCAGACCTGCCGCCGCGCGGGTAGGCGCAGGCGCGGTCAGTTTTCGTTGATGTCGCGGTCCCAGCGTTTCACTTCGCCCAGGTTCTTGCCGAAGAAGTAGCGCAGCAGTGCCCAGGATGCCACCGAGGCGACGGCCATCACCACCAGCGCCACCGGCAGGCTGTCGCCCAGAGCCCCAAGCCAGATCAGCCCCCCCACCAGCACCGCCGCCACGGCGAAACCGGCAAAGATATAGCCTGGGATGATCACCTCGATGATGGCCAGCACCAGACCTGCCACCATCCACAGCCACCATGTTCCTGTCATTGCAGCCTCCCTCATGTCACCGACATCGCCGGATCGGACCCGGCAGGGTCACACCCGGCCTTTCAGCATCCTGAAGGCATCGCCAAAGGCATCCAGCGCCTGCGCGGGCACGATGATCATCTGCTTTCCGGCACCCTGGCCCACCGCCGTCAGCGCCTCGACCTGCTTGAGCGCCACCTGATACTGCGCCGCCTCGATGCCGCTTTCCTTGATCGCTGCGGCAATGACGCCGGTCGCATAGGCCTCGGCATCCGCCAGAACGCGGCGCGCCTTCGCCTCCTGCTCGGCGGCGTAAAGCTGGGCGTCGGCGTTCAGTTCGACCGCCCGTTTCTTGCCTTCGGCTTCCGTCACCTGGGCACGCCGCGCGCGTTCGGCGTTCAGCTGCTGCAGCATCGCGGCCCGTGTGGCATCATCAAGGCTGACATCCAGAATCTCGGCCCGGGTCACTTCGATGCCCCAATCCTCGACCATGGTTGCCACCTGTTCGCGCACCTTCACGATCAGGTCGGCCCGGTTGGACTGAACCTGATCGAGTTCCAGCTTGCCGATCTCGCTGCGCACGATCCCCGCGACGGTGGTGGCAATCGCGCCATCGACATCGCGGATCCGGTACACGGTTTTTTCCGGCTCGGTGATGCGGTAGAAGACGCTGGTTTCGACCCTCACCAGCACGTTGTCGGCGGTGATGGCATCCTGACTGGCGTTCGGAAGCTGGCGTTCCAGCACCGAAACCCTGTGCGCCACCCGGTCCAGAAACGGCACGATGAAGTTGATGCCGGGCCCCAGCACGGCACGCAGCCGGCCAAAACGTTCCACCACATGCTTTTCGCTTTGCGGCACGATCCGCACGCCCAGAAACAGGCTGAGCAGGATGAACGCCGCAAGCGCAAGCAGAACGGCGTTGCCGCCCAGAAAATCGTTCACATCCATGGCGTGCCCCTGTGTTGCCTGCCGTAACATGGCCCCGCCTTGCGGCCGGCGCAACACCCGGTTCAGGACAAAGTGGTGCGCGGCGTCCCGGGGCGCACGCGACGTCCGAATGCGGCTGACAGGCGCAGCATCGCCGTCAGCGCAAGAAGGGCGGATTCGAAGCACATCAGCCTCACCGCAGCCCTGACCCAGCACCACAGCTTCCCTGCCGCCAAGGGGCCGTTCCGGGACCGAAGGGATGCTTCCCCGCAGGTCCCGGGGTCACGCGGCCGTCGCCGCGTACCGTGGGTTACACCGCCCGTGCGCAGATGACATCTGCACGACTGGCATCAAGGCGGCGACCGGCACGGGTTCACGACTGGCCGCGTCAAGGCCTGCCGCGCATCCTGACCCGCGCGCCCGGCACGGCACCGGCGGCCAAGGACGGCACCGCCGCCATCGTGCCGACGATGCGAGAGCCGCCGCACCGACAGGCCCGGCACCGGACGGCGCGCCATGCCCCTGCAGACAAGACCCGGAAAGGGCCCGAACACCAAGGCGACGCAGAGATTTTTTCGCCGGTCCTCTGGACAGCTAAAGCCGCCTCGCATAAGACGGTGCGACCTGAACGGTCGTTGCGCCGACCCGGTGCCCAGATAGCTCAGTTGGTAGAGCAGCGGACTGAAAATCCGCGTGTCGCTGGTTCGATTCCGGCTCTGGGCACCACTTAACGCAATGGAAGCATTGATAAATCCTCTTGGCTTGGCGCGGGCGTATCGCAACTCAAGGGCCTTGGGTAGCGCTTGGGTAGCGGATCGCTTGAACGAGAGACCTTCTTGTTGCGTTCGTGTCTTCATGGGGCAACAGTCTTGAGATGGTCTGTCTTGGCACAGCAACCGGCTCCAATTCGTCCATAACCGGAGGAAAACGGTTATCCGCACCCTACTGAGGCGTGAGAGCGATATCTGCTGCGATCCTGAAACAGTACCGCAAGATATGGTATCGATGTTGACCTGGTTCGTGTTCTAGACGATAGTGTAACAAAAAGTGGCAGGGCAAAATGTGACCGATCTCCATCAAGAGGCCGTGGCGGCGGTAGTGGCGGCGGCGCTGGACCGCTCCACAGTGAGCGGCGCGACACATAAGTTCTATCGATATCCGGCGCGGTTTTCCCCTAAGTTTGTGCGGGCGGTCATTGAGGCTTTCACGGCGCCCGGCGATCTAGTGCTGGATCCCTTCATCGGAGGTGGTACCACCGCGGTCGAGGCCCTGAGGGCAGGCCGTAGGTGCATAGGTACTGACATTAACGAGCTCGCGCTCTTTGTGTCCAAGGTAAAGACAACAACTCTTACAGCCACCGAAATGAGCTTCTTGCTCTCGTGGTTTGATCAGTTCGAAAGATCACTGAAGGTATCTAAGTCTGCGGGCAAGCACAGTGCTTGGAGGGCCAAGGGGTACTTTCGCCATTTGGAAAGCCAAGAAATTTGGCGGCACCGTAACCTGATAGAAGGTGCTCTCGCACAGATTGATCAACTGCATTCGGAGAGAATGGCAGATTTTGTAAGGTGTGTTTTGTTGCGCTCCATGCAGCTATCTCTTGATGGCAGACGAACTGTCATGACTGTCCATGAAGTGCGTTCGAAGATTTCTTCTCATTTTCACGAGATGATACAAGACATAATTGCACTCAACGATGAACTTGAGGGGCCCGCACGCATGCTGACTCCGACGGTGATAAAATGCAACGCGGCCGAACTACACAAAAGCCGAAATATCGTGGACGCCGGTCCTCCCAAGCTTGTAGTAACATCACCGCCCTACCCTGGCGTGCATGTACTCTACCACCGCTGGCAAGTTAAAGGTAGGCGAGAGACTGCAGCACCTTATTGGATCGCAAATAAACTGGATGGAGACGGCGAACGCTACTACACACTTGGCAACCGCCATGAGGCTGAACTAAAGACCTATTTCGAGAATCTTAAGGGTGCATTCTCGTCAATCGCCCAAGTGAGCGGTCAAGACACGATAGTGGTCCAGATGGTTGCCTTTTCTGAGCCTGAATGGCAGCTCAGGAAGTACCTCGAAGTAATGGAAGAGGCGGGACTGACAGAGGTTTCCACCAGTCTTTCAGAGGACCAAAGAATATGGCGTAACGTGCCTCATCGCAAGTGGCATGCAGAAATGCAGACCCGCAGAGAAGGATCGCGTGAGGTCGTATTGTTCCATAGGAAAGCCTAGGCAGCTATTTCAGCTTTGAGTTCACTTGGATCCAGCTCACCGAGAAAATTGATCATCGGGATCAGCATCATGGATATGGCTCGCGTTGAGTAGGCAACCAGCTCCGAAATTTCTTCGCCATCTTTCCCCTTTCCGGCCTCATGGATCAAGGCCAGTCCCACCAAAACCAACCCCACCTTGAACTGCTCGCGAAGGAGGCTCTCTGTTCCGCTTGCTCGTTCGAGTTCCTTTTGCAAGTAGATGTTCCCTGAGTTAATGAAGAAGTCGAAGGCTCTGTGCGCTTTGTCACTTCCCACTTCCGCTTGCACTACCTTAAGGGCGGAATACTTATCAAAGCCATGCTGATCCCATTCATCTCGGTCAACCCACTGAACATGCGGCAACGTAAGCCCTGAAGGCATTAGGGCCTCATTTTCAGACTTCTTGGCAGGTCCATCGCGTCGCTTCCCTGGAGTGCCGTCTCGATCAACAAATGGTACGACCGTAATCTTGGCGTGGTTCGTAAACGGCTCCAGCCTGCTGTTGTCAGTCACTACAACCTTAAGCTTCACTACATCGCCCACTTTCGCATGAGGCAGGTCGAGCCTAAGTGTTGCTATGCCGTTGTGAAGGCTTATCGAGTGATCCTTAGCCGCACTCTCGTTTCCTTCATCATCCACGAGCAGAATGGCATAGCTGCCTTTTTCCTTCGACCTTCCAAAGTAGTTGTTTTCAGCATCTGTTTCAAAGGAAAGACGAACTTCTCGACCCTCTTCACTGAGTCTTTCCTTTGTTTCTCCATCGCTCAGCTTGCGAAATCGAAAATACGTGGGAAACTCTTCGCCCACAAAGTCTGGTTGCGATCCAGAAGGGGCGGAAGCCACTAGGTCCGTTAGTCGTTCTCCAGCCAAGAACAGAGCACTCAACGTAGGTGACTTCTTCATCACGCTCTTGAGAACGTCTTCGAGGGTCTTGTCGTCCTTCACTTTCTCCTTGATTCTCTCAGTTCGGCGTCGATGGTTGAACTCTTTCAAGGCTGCGTTCTCACCGACTTGCTTCTGCAGAGCGGCTTCAACCTTTCTACGGAACTCAGAGTCTGCAAGATTTTCTCTAGTGTTCATGAAAAGCTCTTCGTGGGCCCACTGACCGATTCTTGAGCAATCGACTCGTGCGAGTAAAGAGTCGGAAACGTAGCTGAAGTTGATACCTTTCCTAGTGAAGAAGCGAGAATGAAGAACTCCCTGCGTCTGTCCATTGACGACGAACAGTACGCCCTCTGACTTGTTTAGGTATGTCTTCGCTTTGCCATCCTTGAAGCCGAAGTATCTGATAGAAAACTCTTGACCGTCGACTGTCATCAGTTCGTCGCAGGGGAATCCATCAACCAAGTTGCCCGCGCGGTTGTCCGTCAGCCGCACGGACAGTCCAGTACTTGGGTTTGCAAAGCTGCCCTCGTTGCCTGAGTAGTCGCGGCATTCATGAAACATGATGGGCAGCGCCGGGCTAGGTAGACGCACATCAACCTGCCGAAGAAGGCCATCACTCATTAGAATGTTTGATGCTCCAGAGAACCTGTATTCGTAAAGCTTGACTAGCGACCCATACCGCAGTGGTTTCACATACGCCTTGTTCCCGTCGGGCTTTACTAGCAACTCACTTGCAAGAAAGCGCAGTACACCACCCCTTCTGCTAGAATCAGCGGATATCGGCGCCAAGTAGCGATAGACGCTGTTTCTCTCTCCCGTGGTCGGCGTCTCGCGACGAACAACCGTAAAGCTCCAAAGGTCTGCGTCTTGCTCACCTGGCGCTACAATTGCTGGATTTCGCCGGGTTACGATCAGTTGAAGGCGTCGATCACCACAGAACCGGAGTGCCCCAGTACCGCCCATGTTGAAGCGACCTTGAACAAATGGAACTCTCAGCTTGTTTGACTTGTTCAAAGACATGAAGGTGTTTGGCACCCGTTCAGGTGTCTGTCCTTCACCCTCGTCGACTATAGTGATCGACGGTCGGCCCTTAAGGCCCGTAGCTGCGAGCGTGATCCCTCTCGCCAGCGCCGTCCTTTCATCTCGCGTCATGTTCTCGATCAGCCCATTGGTTTCGTTATCTGGATGGGTGGACTTCTGAATTAGCTGCGCCACCGCGTGACGCACCGATGGGGGTGCTTTAGGACCTTGAGGATCAATCCCGGCGACCAGGCATTCGTTCATCAGCCGAGCATCGGCGGCGTTCACCAGCTTTTCCACCAAGGCCGCTACCGGATCGGACTGCTGCGCGCCTGCGGTGGAAAAGTTATTCTCCATGTCGCCCAGGTCTCGCCAGCATACTTGGTCGCTCCAATACCCGGCACTCTCAAGTAGTTCGACGACCACGTCTTCGGCGTCAGCGGTGACCAGCGCTCTGCAGAGGTCCAAGGGATCAGTCATGCGGTGCACCTTCAAAGCTTGAACTTGATTTCTTTGGTTCCCTTGGGCGCCGAAAACTTAGCTTCCACGTCCGAGACAGCGTCGCGAAGAGCCTTCACGATCTTCCTGATCTCAGCTTCGTCCCATTCGTAAAGCTGGCGGTTCGAGAGCTTGCCGATCCGAGTGATCGACTCAAGTGCCCGATTGGCGCGGCCCTCGGCGAGCTCGCGGAACTTATCATGCTTTTCCGTCATTCTTGTCCCTCCTTGATGCATGTTTTCGGATGGATACTGTTCCGAGAGGATGATGTCAAGAGTGCTACAATTATCGGCGCAATACTGTGTGAGTTGGCATCGTGCATGGACTGCATAGAGGCGTTGTGAGCATGCAGAATGGTGGCCTCTAGAAGGCAGGATGCGGTTGATTTTCCGCCTTAGTATCGTCCTTAAACTGCGTGACTGGTCTCCTGGCTTGTCCTCAGTGAGAAGGAGACCAAGACGGGCAACCCATTGATGTTGCGTTCAGTTCTTTCATGCTTGGGGTCGAACGCAAAGATAGGGCGCGGCATCATGAATGCCGCGCCTGGTCTACAAGTCAGCGTCGTCACGGCGAGAGCGTTTTCCGCGCTTCCTTCTCGGCGGCGGACCCCTTTACCCACTGCCACGGGGTGCGCGACTTGCGGGCTTTCGCCATTTCGGGGTTGGCCTTCGCGTCGCTCACGGCAGCGCGCAGGCGTTCGCGGGCTTCGCGCGGGTCGAGTTTCAGTTCGTCGCAGATGGCCTTGAGGGTAACGATGTCGGTCATGTCGATCTCCTTCGGGTTGTCGATGAAGATCGATAAGTCGCGGGCTGGCGGCGTGTCAGGGATAATCCTAGACGGCTTTGAAGATTTCTGAGACGTCGACGTCCAGCGCCTTGGCGATGCGTTCGACAACCAAGATTGACGGGTTTCGCTTTCCTGTCTCGACGCCGCTCAGGTAAGTCTGGTGAATGCTGGCTCGATGGGCGACCTCTTCTTGCGACAGGTCCTTCTCCCTTCTGATCCGCTGGATGTTTCTCGACACGCGCGCTTGAACCGACATGCGATGCATGGCGCACGGCGGCTAGCACGCGGACCATAGACTATAAGTCATAATCGGCTTAGCTTCACGGACGGATCGGGGTCGTCGGTGGCAAGCTGGAATGGATCAACATGAAAGGCGCGCGCCCGACGACTTGACTCATAGTCTATGGAATGCCTCGCGCCTTGTGCATTCGTCCAACGTTCTGTTTCTTCCCGGCGAGATCATGCAGCACCTTGATGCCGCCAGCATTACTCACGGCGTCTACGGTTGGTGGTTCGACCGTGACCTTGACATGGTCCCGAGGGATGGGTGCCGGGAAAAGGTGGGGAAGCACTTGCTGTATGTCGGCATCGCTCAGCCCGCTCAGCGTAGGGGCAAGATGCGCGTAGCCGCGCGGAACAGGCTATGGCGCAACCATCTACGCGGGAGCGTTCGGGTATCAACTTTGCGGCTTTCTCTTGCTGCGCTGCTGGAGGATCGTCTGGGGCTTGCATTCTTTCGGGACACACGCGGTCGGGTGCGCATGGTCAAATCTGACGAAGACAAGCTTTCGACCTGGCTCGATCAGCACGCCGCCATTTCCATCGCCCAGCATGACGACCCTAGGGCGCTGGAACGAATGTTGATTGCTGCCGGTCCATCTTTGCCGCTGAACCTCGACGGGTCGTCTCATCCCTTCCGCCAAACGCTTAGCCAACTGCGCCGCTCACTTGGCCGAGCCGAACTCGGTTCGAAGGTAAACCCCGAGACATAGGCGCTACACAGGCGGGCGGGCGCGTTGCAATGAGCCAGCAGCGCCGACATTGTCACGCTGGGCAGTGTGACTATGCGTTGAGCGCCGGGGCGGCCTATGGCTCGCCTAACGACCTCCCGCAGCGCCCAGCGACCGGGGTTTACCCTGACAGGCGCTATCCCAACAGCGTATTGCGCTGACGCGACTTCACTCAAGGGGAGAACCGAGCATGACCGTTCGCGCCAAGTGGGCCTTCAATGGCCAGACAAAGACCATCCTCGGCAACTGGCATCGCCTGTGGTGCCTGTTGTTCGGGCCGTTCTACTACCTGTTCAAGGGCATGTTCCTGTGGGCGATCCTGTCGCTGATCACGGCCAACGGCCTGTGGGTCGGCTTTCCGCTGTTCAACCGGTCCATCGTCCTGCGGCACTATCACCGCAAGGGATGGGTTCACGACGACGATCAGAACACCTGATCGGATAGAATGCTACCCAAATAAAACCCAAGGTGACACCCTGCAATCCATCACAAACCCGGATCAATTGATAAGGTTCGGCTATTCGGGTCCGGCCCGCGTCTGAAAGATAGATACGTTGTCATCGTGTCGGTCCGACGTTCTGCACAGAGCCACCGATGACGATCGCCGAGGAACCACATCGGGGGGACTGGGACGGCTTTTTTTGATGGACCGGCCTGAATGCGCAGACCGGCTTCCCTATCGACTGCCGAGGTTTTGACCGGCTAGTGTTCTGAATCTGACGCATGGTACCCACTAAAGAGGCGAAATTTTTCGTGCCAGTTCAAGCCATACAAGGTTCGGTCTACTTGGCTCGCGGGTACTTTTTGTCAGACGGCAAACACTAGCTTCTCTCCGCAAGCCGCAGCCTGCCTAGCGCATTGCCGGTCAGCTTCAGTTGACCCCAGATCGTGGCACGACCCGAAAGGGTAGCTTCCCCGCAGTGCGCAAGGCCCGGAAGCGGTCGATATGGCGGTTCAGCGTCATGGCGTGCTTGAAGGCGAGTTCGCTTGGTGAATAGGTCTCGAACCCGTGGAGTGACGCGTAGAGGCCAGTAACTTTAAGCAGGGCGTCCACGACATCGGTATTGGTCAGGGCAACGTCGTCGGTGCCGTCGATCCGGCCTGCATTCAGGATCGCTTCTTGAACTACGGTCTTCAAGCGATTCTGCATCTTGGCGTGGTCGGCCATTTCTTTACCTTTAAGGTTATCTGGTGAGATTGATGACCGCCCCGCCTTAAGGGGCGGCTCGGGAGTGTTCTGGCGAACACTTGCTCAAAATTTCCACACGCATGAAAATTCTGAGCAAGTGAACAGCCAAGCAAGGGTGAGCAGGTCATCCAAGCGACCAAACCGATTCCTTGCCGTCCTTCGATATCATGACTCGCAGCGCATCCCCGGCACGGCGAAAAGTGCTAGGACGGATGCCGGCCTTCTCGGCTAAGGCATCCAGCACGGCCTTTTTGACAGGCCCTTTGCGCAGAATATCCTCCAGCCATGCTGTCGCGATTTCGCGTTCCCGTGGTGGTAGGCCGCGCTCTTGTTCCGGCGGGGCTAGAAGCATTTCTGCAGTCAGGAACTCGTCGCTCGGGTGCCACCGCAACTTTGGGTGCGACCGAGGACCCGTCTTTTCGAGTTCGAAGACGATGGCCGGTCCGAGTTCGGAATAATTCGCCTTGGCATGAGCAACCGCCCGCAATCTCTTGGGGTCGTCTGGGTGCAAGCCAAGGATAAGGCCAGAGCGCACCCGAGCGGAAATGGAGATCGACCCGATGCCTTGGTGCATCGCATGATCAGTGCGTGCCTTTCGCAGGTGCCGCACGATTAGGATGGCCGTGTCGAACTCTCTGGCAAGCTGGTCGATTTGCACCATGAAGCGCATCGTCTCAGTTGCGCGGCACCTGGAAACAGGCGCTGCTGGCCGAGGTGGGGTCGCAGCTTGACCTCTCCCGGGTGCATTTCGTGGGGCAGGTTCCCCACAACATCTTTGTCGCCCTGATGCAGGTCAGCCGGGTGCATGCCTATCTGACCTATCCCTTCGTCCTGAGCTGGTCGCTGCTGGAGGCGATGGCGGCAGGGGCACCTGTCATTGCCTCGCGCACGCCCCCGGTGGAAGAGGGCATTGAAGACGGGGTCCATGGCCGGCTGGTGGACTTCTTCGATGCGCCCGGCTGGTCCGCCGCGCTGACCGAGGCGCTGGCCGATCCGGCGGCGCTGCGCCCCCTGGCACAGGCGGCGCGCGAACGGGTGGTGGAACGCTATGACCTGTCGGTCTGCCTGCCGAAATGGGTCGGTTTTGTGGAACGGCACGGGCCGGGGGCGGAAGGGGCGCGCCCCTGACGGCGGGTGCCAGCCCGGACCGCCCGATCCGAACCACAGGGATGCAGGCCGCCCGCGCGGCCGGGGCCGGACGTCCCCGCACGCCTGCAAGACTGCGAACCGCCTGATCATACGAACTTGACGCATTAACCAAACCTGTTCACGTTCGGGTTATCGGGCGACCGACTCGTTCGGTTGCAGAGTTTTGCCGGAAATGCGCGTCAATGGTTTGGACGGGGACGGCGCGGATGCCTGCGGGGGTGCGGTGCCGAGACGAACGGCGCGCGCGGGGGTTCACGGGGGCTTGATAAGTTAACCAAGACAGGACACGATCCTGTGAGGGTTGCGTGAGTCGCGCTTGGGTTTAGCAGGGCGGGCAGCTTTGGCGGAGGGGTGGATGCGCAGGGTAGTGCGGGTGCTGGCGTGCTGCTTGGTTCTGGCGGGATGCGCCGGGGCAGAGGCGGAGGTTGCAATGAAAGCGGTCGATTTCTCCAAACCGGTCCCGCCGTACACCTTCTTTGTGACATGCGGCCCGCTGGAGGGCATCACCATGTATCCCTTGCCGCTGCCGGGGAAATACACTGTCGAAGGCAAGTATCGCCTGTCGAGTTCACGCAATGATCTGTCTTTAATAGATATGTCTTCGACGGCAACGAGTAATGATCGCATCATTATCAATATTCCTGATGATCGGAACATTGGCGTGAATGCCAATTTTTTTGTGCACGGCTTGGCGAATGGCTGCACCGGAGTGTTTGCAGCCGAGAGGGTGCATCTGATGAGAACTGAAATGATGTTGAAGAGCGTGTGGGAGTACGGCCTGACCCATTCAACAGTTGTGGATGCCGCATATATGGCACTCGAGAGTGATCCCCGCACAAGTGCTGATGTTCACAAGAATGCCCTTTTTATCAGGGTCGTGGCTTGGGAGCGGCCGAAAGTAGGTGGGATTACCTCCTTTATGATTTTCAGCGGTGACGCCTATGGAGATTTAATAGTTCGTTTGGACGAATAGGATGACTCAGTGAATTGGGACTTATGAAACCTCCAACCTTCAAATGTGACGGGAGTGTCAATCATGACGCGATACACGATCTTTGAGAATGGGTCTTCCCATCCCGATCTAGATGACGTTGCAACGATTCTGAATGGTAACCCGTGGCTGTTCAATTCTTGCGTCTTCCTGGGCGGCTACGCTGACGCTGATGGAGAGGTCGAAGTTGGTATCCTAAATAAGGTTATGTTTAAAAATAAACAAAAGTATTTGGATTCGAAAGACTTGGGCGCCTACAACGATGTTTATGATATCAGGCACGTCGGTGATGGTTGGTACGATGAGGACATATATGTTAACCATGAACGATTGGGCGAATCCGATGAAATATGGGTCGGAAGAATTCTGCACGAGCTTCTTCATGGCTCAGTGACAGTCGACACTGCGGCCTCCTTCCTTGCCGAGAAGTTTTTTGATGATGCAGGAGAGCCTTGCAACACCGATGAGAAGAATCCCCTTGGCCTGAATGCAGAGCAGAAGCGGCGGGCACGTGAGATCATTGAAGAAGTAATGGTGCGTCATATTGTCGAAGTCTATGCAGAGTATTACCCTGACTTTGTTGAGCCCGCTTTGCCCATTGATGTTATTGGTCGATACAACGAACCAGATATCTATCCTAGTTATGACCTGCTCACCCCGGACCAGGAAAATGCGTTGCGGAGTTTTATGGATAACAACGCGGCCATCGCCTCAAAGCCCTGCGATCTTGCCCTGGAAGCGCCGCTCCAGCCAATGGATTGCCGGGGCATGCGGGTGGAAAGCCTCTTCGTGGCTGCCGAAAAAAATACAAGCCCCCTGATCCTTGATCTTGACGGCGACGGGGTGGAGACGTTGGGGCAGAACTTCTACATCCACTTCGACCATGACAAGAACGGCTTTGCCGAGCGCACCGGCTGGGCGGGGGCGGATGACGGGTTGCTGGTGTTTGACCGCAACGGCAATGGCAGCATCGACAATGGCAGTGAGCTCTTTGGCAACCACTCCGGCAGCGGCCCCGGGTGGGCCAACGGCTTTGCCGCGCTGGCGGAGTTCGATTCGAACCTTGATGGCAGGATCGATGCGTCCGACGCGGCCTTTGCCAGCCTGCGGGTGTGGAAGGATGCCAACAGCAACGGCCTGACCGATGCAGGCGAATTGCTGACCCTGCAGCAGGCGGGTGTGGGCAGCCTGTCGCTGTCCTACACCACCGGCACGGCGGTGGATGCCCAGGGCAACAGCCATCTGCAACTCGGCTCCTACACCACAACCCACGGTGCGACCCGGCAGATGACTGACGTCTGGTTTACGGTCGATACGATGCGCACGCGGGACCTGAACCTGGTGGAGGTTCCCGACGACGTGAGTGCCCTGCCGGATATCGACGGTATCGGCAATATGCACAGCCTGCATCAGGCGATGGCGCGGGATAGCTCGGGCGCGCTGAAGGCGCTGGTCAGCGCCTATGCTGCGGCAACAACCGACAATGCGCGCGAAGCACTGTTGACCGACATCATATATCGCTGGGCAGGGGTCCAGGATGTCGAGCCGGCGACGCATGCGTACATCGATGGACGCAAGCTGGCTGCGCTGGAAGCGATTGTCGGACGCCAGTACCAAAGCGTCTTAGGAACGGTTGGCCCGGGTCCGGCGGATAATCTGTCGGCGGCGTTCCAATTTTTTGCGGGCTATGTTGGCGCTGTGCTCAATTCGCAAACAAACCTGAAAGATCTGTATAAGCTGGTCAAGTACACTTGGAACGACGACACTGCCAAAACGGAATTCGATGTCGCGCCACTGGTTCAGAAACTGTCCGAAATGCATGCGACTGATCCCGCCGGAACGATGGCGATCATGAAGCGGCTTGGCAATGGCTTCCGCGTTGCAGGTAACGAAATAGGCAAAGCCGTATCTGACGCTATCAGGAACCACGGAAACATTGATGGTGTCGGCTTTGTCCGGGAATTGGCGTTCTTTGGAATTTTTTCTTTGTCCGGTGACGATGCGGACAACATGATATACGCCCTCGACAATTTTGGGTTCGGTCTGTTCGGCAATGGCGGCAATGACACACTTTTTTCCGGCTATGGCGATGACACGCTGGATGGGGGCGCCGGGGCGGACATGCTGTGGGGCAACTTTGGCAAGGACACGCTCGACGGCGGGGCGGACAATGACCAGCTCTACGGTGGCGATGGTGCAGACAGCCTGACCGGCGGTCTGGGCAATGACACCCTTTCCGGCGACGCGGGCGATGATGTGCTCGACGGCGGGGCGGGGGCGGACTGGCTGGATGGTGGGTTTGGCAACAACACATACCGCTTCGGTCACGGTGACGGGGCCGATGTGATTTCGGCCTATGACGAGACCTCGGTGAAGACGAACGTTCTGGAATTCAAGGCGGGTGTGGCGCTGGCCGACCTGCGCGGGGTGCGGGTGGGCACTGACCTGGTGCTGAGCATTGTGGGCACGTCCGACAGCGTGACGCTGCGGGATTACTTCCACTGGCATACGTCCTGGCGCCCGATCCAGGAGGCGCGCCTGTCGACCGGGGCGGTGGTGAGCAGGGACACGCTGGTGCAGCTGAGCTTTGGCGGAACGGCGGCGGCGGACACGATGGACGGCACGGCGCTGGCGGATGCGATGACGGGGCTTGCCGGGGCGGACACGCTGTGGGGCAACGCTGGCAACGACACGCTCGACGGCGGGGCGGACAATGATCAGCTCTCTGGCGGGGATGGCGCAGATAGCCTGACCGGCGGTCTGGGCGGTGACCTGCTCTATGGCGACGCTGGCAACGACACGCTCGACGGCGGGGCGGACAACGACCAGCTCTCTGGCGGGGATGGCGCAGACAGCCTGCTCGGCGGTCTGGGCAATGACACCCTTTCCGGCGAGGCGGGCGATGATGTGCTCGACGGCGGGGCGG
>JADCEF010000013.1 GCA_020250445.1 Rhodobacter sp. | reverse complement strand
GACATGAGTTTCAACGAAGACCGCGCCCGCAACCGAAAAGATAACGGCCCGGAAAACCTCAGCATTCTGAGAAAGCTCACCCTCAACATCCTGCAAAAGGCCCGCCCCAAACTCCCCGTCTCCCGAAAACGCAAACGCGCAGGATGGTCCGATGACTTCGCAAAATCAATCATCGGCCAAATGCGATAGCCCTGGGGCGGCACTTGCGACCCCTTGCTTCCGGGCAAGGGGCGGATGCCGGTCGCCATTCTTTCAGGTTTGCCTGTCACACGATCGTTCGGGCACGGAAATCCTGCTCCTGAATGGCCATGAGCCAGTCATCATGCCATCCGCAGCGGCAGAAACACCTGTTCTGAGGGAAACCTTCCCTGTTTCGGGACGCATCTTGGCCTCCCCCTCTGCTTCAAATGCCCTGTCGGTCAGCATGACGTCTCGCGTCAGCTTCCGGCCAAGCCATTTCGCCCCGCCTCTGCCCGCAGCAACGCCATAAGCTCTCCCAAAGCCCTGACATACCGCTCATCCTTCAGCCGCCCGTCTGGTCCGAAGGCGGTCGATGCGTCCGCCACCATCACTTCCGGCCCCGGCAATACCCGCGCGCGGAACGGCACCATCGCAAGGCGCAGCGCGAACTGAGACCGCTCGCCACCGCCGCGCCCGTCAGCGGCGGAAATGATCGCCACGGGTTTGTCCCGCCACGGCCCGCCCTTGGTACGGCTGACCCAATCCAGCGCGTTCTTCAGAACGCCGGGCAGGGATTTGTTGTATTCCGGCGTTGCGATCACAACCGCGTCTGCCGCCCGGATCTGGTCGGCCAGGGCCTGAACTTCTGGCGGTATGCCTTGCGCCTGTTCCAGGTCGCTGTCGTATAGCGGAAGGCGCAGGTTGGCTTCGGTCATCACCGCCGGGCCAAAGCTGCGCCGCGCCTCGGCCAGAAGCAGGCGGTTGGTGGATGCGGCCCGCAGGGCACCCGGTATTCCAAGCAGGGTAAGGTCGGTCATCGGGGGCTTTCATGCATGTCGGGTGGAACCTGTTCCGCCGCGCCGGGGCTTCAAGGCCGCGTCATATCTGCGGCAGCCCGTCGCACAGAACCACCCAGGGCAGGCGTTCTGCACCGTGGTCATGGGCCGTGGGACGATAGCGGGCGGGATCGTCCAGCGTGGCGGCGTAGAAATGCATCTCGGCGGGTGCTGCTGCGCTGCGATAGGCCATCTGGGTGCCGCAGGTGCCGCAAAAGCGCCGCTCGACCCCGGGCGACGACCGGAACAGCGCCGGTTCCTCTGCCGTCCAGTGCCAGGCCCCGTCCGCAATCGCAAAGAACGAGGTAAAGCCGGACGCCGTGGCGCGCCGGCAGCTTTCGCAATGGCAATGCATCTGCCACAGCGGGGCGGCGATGGCGCGATAGGCGATGCGGCCGCACAGACAGCGCCCGTCGATGGGGGGTGTCATCCTGGTCCTTTCCTTTGGCGGTATCTGGGCCGGCCGGGGTGCTGCGGTCAAGGTCATCGATTCAGGTCGACATCACATAGATCCCGCGTGCGGGACAGGGAGTGCGCCCGGCGCAGGCGGGCCCTGTCCCAAGGGTGTGACAGAAGGCCCGCCACGCCCGCGCGACGCCGGTCGGCCTGCCAGGTCGCCCGTAAATCTGGCAGGGTCGGGCAGAGGAAGCCGTGACATCTGCCGACCCGTCAGACCGGGATACCGGTGACGGGAAGGCTGGCGCTGCAAGGTCGGACAATCTGGCACCAGGGCCGGTTTGCGCAGCGGCAAGCGGACCAGCGCCTCCCATGGCATCGGCACCGATCCCCAGGCGCGGCTGTGCAGGACATTCCGGGGCGGCGGCCGGGGGCAGCCCGGGCGGCATGGCGCAGGCGGCCCTCAGGGCCGCACGCCCCCGGTTGCCTGCGTCACCTGATCAGCGGCCTGGCAGACCAGCGCGCCGATGCGGTCGGTTGCCGAAAGGGGCAGCCGAAAGGCCGGGCCGGAGACGGACAGCCCCGCCACCGGTTCGGCAAAGGCGTTGAAAATGGGGGCGGCGACACAGCGCATGCCTTCGGCGCGTTCCTGATCGTCGATGGCAAAGCCCCGGTCGCGGGTGCGGGCCAGATCCCGCGTCAGGCTGACCTCTGACGTGATCGAGAATGCGGTGAAGCCGGGCAGGCCCCGGCGCTGCACGATCTGCCGGACCCGGTCTGCGGGATACCAGGCCAGCAGCGCCTTGCCGATGCCAGAGACATGCATCGGCGATTTGGTGCCCGGCGCAAAGAAGGCGCGGATCGCCTCCTGCGTTTCAACCTGGGCCAGGAACATCACCTCGTCGCGGTTCTCGACCCCAAGGTTGGCCGTCTCGCCGGTGTCGCGCATCAGCCGGTCCATCGGCTGGCGGGCGCGCTCGACGACCTTGGTGCGCCGCAGAAAGGCCGAACCGATGCGGAACGCCCCGCCGCCCACATGCCACAGCTGCCCCGGGTCTTCGGTTTCCACGATGTCGTGTTCCTGCAGCGTGACCAACACCCGATAGACGGTGGCCGCAGATTCGCCGGTGGCCGCCGCCAGTTCGGACAGGGTCATCCCAGGGCTGTCGGAAAGACGCCGCAGCAGCGCTATGGCCCGGCCCACGGACTGGACGCGGTTCTGGTCGCTTCGGTCGGTGAAGGATTTCGGTCGTCCTCGGGGGCGGGGGTCAGCCATCTTCGGTCCTTTTCTGCCCGGCCCGGCGGCCTGTCCGGCGGGTGAAAAATTGCCAGCCTCTGATTCTGAACGATTATCACGCATATTCCGGAAATGAAAAAATCTTTCGAAAAAATTGCGCCGCCCGCAGGGTAGCCATAGGATCGCGCTGTCCAAGAAAGGCGCAGCCCCATGTCCCTGCAGAACCCCGTCTTCATTCCCGGCCCGACCAACATTCCCGATGCAATCCGCAAGGCCTGCGACATGCCGACGCTGGATCATCGCTCGTCGGCCTTTGCCCGCCTGTTCCGCCCGGCCGTGGACGGGGTGCGACGGATTCTGAAGATGGCAGATGGCGAGGTCATCCTTCTGCCTTCGACCGGCACCGGCGGCTGGGAGGCGGCGATCAGCAATACCCTGTCGCCCGGTGATACGGTTCTTGCCGCGCGCTTTGGCATGTTCAGCCAGCGCTGGATCGACCTGTGCCGGCGCCACGGGTTGACCGTTCAGGTGGTTGAAGCGCCCTGGGGCGAAGGCGCGCCCCTGGCCGCCATCGCGGCTGCGCTGCACGCTGACAGCGACCGCAAGATCCGCGCCGTTCTGGCCACCCATAATGAAACCGCCACCGGGGTGAAATCCGACGTGGCCGATCTGCGCCGCGCGCTGGATGCCGCGGACCATCCGGCGCTTCTGTTTGTGGACGGCGTTTCTTCCATCGCCTCGATGCCGTTCGAGATGTCTGGCTGGGGTGTCGATATCGCCATTGCCGGCAGTCAGAAGGGGTTCATGCTGCCCGCCGGTCTGGCGATTCTGGGGGTTTCGCCCAAGGCCCAGGCGGCGATGGACAGGGCCACCCTGCCGCGCGCCTTCTTCGATTTCCGCGACATGCTGCGCAGCACGGCAGCGGGGGGCTATCCCTACACCCCGGCGGTCGGGCTGATTGCCGGGCTGGCACGGTCGGTCGAGATGCTGGAGGATGAGGGTCTGGCCCAGGTCTATGCCCGCCACAACCGGATCGCCGAGGGCGTGCGCCGCGCGGTCGCCGCCTGGGGCATGCGCCCCTGTGCCGTCACACCAGACCTGTATTCCGACACGGTCACTGCCGTGGTCGTGCCCGAGGGCTGCAACGGCACCGATCTGGTGAAACTGGCGGCCGACACCTATGGCATGGCCTTTGGTGTGGGCCTGGGCGAGGTGGCGGGCAAGGTGTTCCGCATCGGTCATCTGGGAATGCTGACCGAGCCGATGATGCTGTCGGGCCTGGCCACGGCAGAGATGTGCATGGCCGATCTGGGCTGGCCGGTGCGGCTGGGGTCGGGTGTTGCCGCCGCGCAGGCGTTCTACCGCAAGGGGCCGCAGGCGGCGAAGGCCGCCGCGTGAAAGGACCATCATGCTGATCCCCACCTATGACGATGTTGTGGCGGCCCATGCGCGGATTGCGCCGCATATCCACCGCACCCCGGTTCTGACCTCCAGCTTCCTTAATGCGCTGACCGGGGCGTCGCTGTTCTTTAAATGCGAGAATTTCCAGAAGGCGGGGGCGTTCAAGGTGCGCGGAGCGTCGAACGCGGTCTTCGGCCTGTCGGATGCCGGGGCGGTGCGGGGCGTGGCCACCCATTCCAGCGGCAACCATGCGCTGTCGCTGTCCTATGCCGCCGGGCGGCGGGGCATTCCCTGCGCCGTGGTCATGCCGCGCACCGCGCCGCAGGCAAAGAAGGATGCAGTGCGCGGCTATGGCGGCACCATCACGGAATGCGAGCCGTCGACCACATCGCGCGAAGAGGTGTTCGCCAGGGTGCAGGCGCAGACGGGGGCGGATTTTGTCCATCCCTACAACGATCCCCGCGTCATTGCCGGGCAGGCGACCTGTTCGCGCGAGCTGATGGAACAGGTGGACGGCCTCGATCAGGTGATCGCCCCGATCGGCGGGGGCGGCATGATTTCCGGCACCTGCCTGACCCTGTCGGCCATCGCACCACAGGTGGAAATCTATGCGGCCGAACCCGAGCAGGCAGACGATGCCCTGCGCAGCCTGCGCGCGGGCCATATCATCGCCGACGATGCCCCCGACACGGTGGCGGACGGGCTGAAGGTGCCGCTGAAGGATCTGACCTGGCATTTCGTGAAGTCGCGGGTCACCGATATCCTGACGGCCAGCGAACAGGAGATCATCGATGCCATGCGCCTGACCTGGGCGCGGATGAAGATCGTCATTGAGCCCAGCTGTGCTGTGCCGCTGGCCACCATCCTGAAGAACCCTGAAACATTCCGGGGCCGGCGCGTGGGCGTCATCATCACCGGCGGCAACGTCGATCTGGACAAACTGCCCTGGATGCAGGGCTGAGGGAGGCATTGATGAACAAACCCGCCACATTCGAAGGCCTTGAGGTTGGCTATGACATTCCCGCCCTGCCCGGCATGGACGAGGGGGATATCCAGACACCCTGCCTGATCCTGGACCTGGACGCGCTGGAGCGGAACATCCGCAAGATGGGCGATGTCGCCAGGGCGATGGGGGTGCGCCACCGGGTGCATGGCAAGATGCACAAGTCGGTGGACGTGGCTCTGCTGCAGGAACGGCTGGGCGGCTCGGTCGGGGTATGCTGCCAGAAGGTCAGCGAGGCCGAGGTCTTTGCCCGCGGCGGCATCCGGGATGTGCTGGTCAGCAATCAGGTGCGCGACCCGGCCAAGATCGACCGGCTGGCGCGCCTGCCAAAGCTGGGCGCGCGGACAATCTGCTGCGTCGATGACATTGCCAATGTCGCCGACCTGTCGGCGGCGGCGCTGCGGCATGGCACAACCATCGAATGTCTGGTCGAGATCGACTGCGGCGCAGGGCGCTGCGGTGTGAAGACAACGCCAGAGGTCATTGCCATTGCAAGGGCCATCGATGACGCGCCGGGGCTGAAATTCAGTGGCATCCAGGCCTATCAGGGGGCCATGCAGCACCTGGACCGCTACGAAGACCGCAAGGCCAAGATCGACCTGGCGGTGGCCCAGGTGAAAGACGCCGTGGACGGGCTGAAGGCCGCAGGGCTGACCTGCGACATCGTGGGCGGCGGCGGTACGGGCAGCTACCATTTCGAAGGGGCGTCCGGTGTCTACAACGAGCTTCAGTGCGGGTCCTATGCGTTCATGGATGCCGATTATGGCCGCATACTGGACAAGGACGGGCACCGCATCGATCAGGGCGAATGGGAAAACGCCCTGTTCCTGCTGACATCGGTGATGAGCCATGCCAAGGCCGACAGGGCGATCTGTGATGCGGGCCTGAAAGTGCAGTCGGTGGACAGCGGCCTGCCGGTGGTCTTCGGGCGCCGGGATGTGAAATACGTGAAATGCTCGGATGAGCATGGCGTGATCGAGGACCCGGACGGGGTGCTGAAGGTCAATGACAGGTTGCGCCTGGTGCCGGGCCACTGTGACCCGACCTGCAACGTGCATGACTGGTATGTGGGGGTGCGGGGCGGCAAGGTCGAGGTGGTCTGGCCGGTGTCGGCGCGGGGCAAGGCCTATTGAGGCAGGGGGGCGCTGCCCCCCTCGCCCCTGCCGGGGCTCACCCCCCGGGATATTTCTGAACGGAAAATGAACAGGGTCCGGCCCGGTCGGGGAGCTTTCGCCAATGTACATCGTTCCAGAATCCCTGATCGCCGGGCTGGTCTTCCCGCAGGATGCCTTTTCGGCCATGGAAGCCTGCTTTGCGGCAATGGCGCGGGGCGAGGCGCGCAACTTTCCCGTGGTGCGCGAGGCGCTGGGCGGGGGGCGGCAGTACGGGTTCAAATCCGGGCTGGACGCGGCGGGCGGGCACCTGGGGGTGAAGGCGGGGGGTTATTTTCCGGGCAATGCGGCGCGCGGGATCACCAACCACCAGTCCGCCGTGTATCTGTTCGACCCCGAAACGGGCGTGCCGCTGGCCATGGTCGGGGGCAACCTGCTGACAGCGCTGCGCACGGCGGCGGCGGCGGCCATTTCCATTGACCGTCTGGCGCGCCCTGACGCGCGGGTCTTGGGCCTTATGGGCGCGGGGCATCAGGCGCAGTTCCAGCTGCGTGCAGCGGCGCGGGTGCGGGCGTTTGACCGGGTGATTGCCTGGAACCGGACCCCGGAGAAGCTGGCAGGGCTGCGGGCGGTGGCCGCAGACCTGGGCCTGCCGTTCGAGGCGGTCAGTCCGGACCGTCTGGGGGCCGAGGCCGATGTGATTGTCACCATAACCTCGTCCGACAGGTTCAGCCTGTGCGATGCGCAGGTGCGGCCGGGTACGCACCTGGCCTGCATGGGCACCGACACCATCGGCAAGCAGGAGGTGGAGCCGACCCTGCTGGCGCGTGCGGCGCTGTTCACGGACGAGCCTGCGCAATCGGTCAGCCTCGGCGAGGCGCAGCATGCGGTCGCGGCGGGTCTGGTGGCGGCGGCATCAATCGTGCCGCTGGGCGATGTGCTGACCGGCAGGCATCCGGGCCGCAGATCGGATGGCGAGATCACGCTTTATGACGGCACCGGGGTGGGCCTGCAGGACCTTGCGGTGGCCGCCGTAGCACTGCGGCGGGCGCAGGAGGCAGGAGTGGCGCTTTCGGTAAAGCTGTAGCGGTCAAGGCCTGCGCTTCCCGCTTGCCCCCGGCGGCAGATCGCGCGACCCTTGGCGTGAAGTACCCCGGAGGAACCCCGCATGACCCATCCCGTCCTTTGTCCCGCAAACGTGGCCGTCATCACGGGCGGTGCCTCGGGCATCGGGCTGGCTGCGGCGCTGCATTGTGCGGGGCTGGGTATGCGGGTTGCCCTTGCCGATCTTGGCGCAGACCGTCTGGCCGGGGCCGCACAGGTGATCGGGGCCGCAGGCGCGGGCGATGTTCTGGCGGTGGAGGCCGATGTCAGCCGTCTCGAGGATCTGAAGCTTTTGCAGGCGAAGGTGCTGGACAGGTTCGGACAGGTTGATCTGCTGATGAACAATGCGGGCATTCAGCCGGGAAGCGACCTTTTCGGGCCGCAGGACGCCTGGGACAGGGTGCTGGCCGTCAATCTTTGGGGCGTCATTCACGGGGTGCAGGTGTTCGTGCCGGGCATGATCGATGCCGGTCGCCCTGGCCTTGTGATCAACACCGGATCGAAACAGGGCATCACCACGCCCCCCGGCGATCCGGCCTATAATGTGTCCAAAGCCGGGGTAAAGGCCTATACCGAAGCCCTGGCGCATGGGTTGCGGGGCAGTGCGCCGGGGCGGATCACGGCGCATCTGCTGATCCCGGGCTTTGTCTTTACCGCACTGACTGCCCGGGGGCGTACGGAAAAGCCCCCGGCTGCCTGGACGCCCGAACAGACGGTCGCCTTTCTGTTCGACCGGGTCGCGGCGGGGGATTTCTATATCCTGTGCCCCGACAATGATGTGCCCCGCGCCCTGGATGAACGCCGGATCCTGTGGGCAGCAGGCGATATCGTGGAAAACCGGCCCGCCCTGTCGCGCTGGCACCCCGACTATGCCGAGGCTTTCGCAGAGTTCAGTCGCAAGACATGAGTGCCGCACCGCCGGGCCTGACCGCGCCCGTCCCAATATCCGGGGCGTGCTTTCTGACGGCTGTGCAAAGATCGTCTCTTCCGTCCTTGATCTGTCCCCGGTGCCGGGGGCGGGACCGGGGCCACAGCGCCGCGCAACACGCTGGCGCAGGCGCGGCAGGCCAAGAGCATGGGCTATTGCCGTTTCCGGCTGGCAGGGCATCACAAAACGCCGGGCACGGACCGGCGGACGATGCGGGCGCTGCGGCGCGGCTCGGGCGGACAGCTTTGCGCAGAATGTCACGCAGGTGCGGGATATTGCGGCAATGCAGACCCGCAGCCGGGGTCGCGCGCCATTCCCGGCATCGGCAGGCTTGCGCCGGTCCGGGTGCCGGGATCATGTCTTTGCGGCGCGCGGCAGGCGGCGCATTCCGACCTGCCCTGTGCCATCGCCTTGACTCTCCTGCGGGGCAATCTGCAGCAGGCCTTTGCCAACCTGTGCCGCGGGCATCCCGGTAAGCTGCTGCCCCGGCGGCGGCCGGCCGCGACCGCTGCCGCCGGATCACCCCGGCTTTGCAGAGGTGATTGGGGGTCTCGGCGGGGGCGTTGTCATGACTGTCGCCGAGGCTGCACTGTCGCCGACGCGG
>JADCEF010000125.1 GCA_020250445.1 Rhodobacter sp. | reverse complement strand
CGCGCGGTCGGGGTGGTACATGCCGGCATTCATTGCAAAGCCAAGCGTGGCCCCTTCGTCGGCCAGTGCCGCGTTGATCCGGTCAAAGGTGCCAAAAGGTTTGCCGTCCGGCGCGGTCTGGAACAGGCGCAGGTCTTCGGCGGCAGTGACCTCGCAGACCGTGTAGTCGCGACCTTCGTAACCCCGGTCGCGGCAGGCCGCCTCTGCCGAAGCCGGCAGGGCCAGCAGGCCAAGACAGGCGACAAGCGCCGCGGCCCGCACCGGTCAATCCCCATGCCGGCCGGCACCGTCCCCGGTTGCCTTGATGTCGCGCTGCACGGTCTCGTCCGAAAAGAGGCGGCGCGCCTCGTCCAGCCGGTCAAAGGTATCGTCGGCCTGATAGCGCAGTTCCGGCACGTTCTTGAGCAACACGTTCTTCGCCACGGCACGGCGCAGCTCGTGGTTGTTCCGCTTCAGCGCCGCAATGGCTTCGTCCTTGTCCTGCCCGCCCAGGGGAAGGGCATAGACCGTGGCAATGCGCAGGTCGGGCGACACGCGCACCTCGCCCACGGTGATCGACATGCGGTTCAGGTCGGGATCATGAATCTCCTGCCGCGACAAAGTTTCCGACAGTGTGCGCCGGATCAGTTCGCCGACGCGCAGCTGACGCTGCGAAGGGCCTGTGCCGGGGAAAGATCGCCGTTGTGTCATGCTTTCGCATCTAAGGCCTTTCGCACCGCCCCGCAACGGCGCGCTTGCACGGGCGGTCAAAGCCGCTAAGCAAGACCGGTCACGTTTGGGGGATCACGCATGTCAGACCTGCCGGGAATCGTTGTGGCCGGGGCATCCGGGCGCATGGGCCAGATGCTGATCCGCACCATCCTGGCCTCCGGCAGGGCACGGCTGGCGGGCTGCGTGGAACGGCCCGGCGCGCCCTGGATTGGCCGCGATGTGGGCGAGGTGATGGGGGGCGCGCCGCTGGGCGTTGTCGTCACCGACGACCCGCTGGACGCCTTTGCCAGGGCGCAGGCGGTGATCGATTTCACCACACCGGCAGCAACCGTGCAGTTTGCGGCGCTGGCGGCGCAGGCCCGCGCCGTGCATGTGATCGGCACCACCGGGCTGGAGCCTGGGCATCTGCGCGCCATCTCGCTGGCCGCGCATCACGCGGTGATCGTGCGCGCGGGCAACATGAGCCTTGGTGTGAACCTGCTGGTGCGCCTGACGCGGCTGGTTGCCGAAGCGCTGGATGCAGACTGGGACATCGAAGTGGTCGAGGCGCATCACCGCATGAAGGTGGATGCGCCCTCGGGCACCGCGCTGATGCTGGGCGGGGCGGCGGCGGAAGGGCGCGGCGTGGCGCTGGATGCGGTGCGCGATGCGGCGCGCGATGGCATCACCGGGGCACGCCGGCGCGGTGCCATCGGATTTGCCTCGGTGCGCGGCGGCGATATCGTGGGCGAGCATGACGTGATTTTCGCAGGCGAGGGCGAGCGGATCGTGTTGCGCCATGTGGCGACCGAACGCGCGATTTTTGCGCGGGGCGCGCTGCGCGCAGCCCTGTGGGGACAGTCGCAAAAGCCCGGCGAATATGATATGTTCGATGTGCTGGGGCTGTAGCCGCCGCGCCGTGTGATCCGGGGGCGGTACGGTTCCGTAGAACCGGGGTATCACATCAGGGAGCGTGACGTGCAATGCGTTCTGTGCTGACAGCCATCGCCTTTTCTGCGGCCACTCTTTCGCCGGCCGCCGCCAATGATTTTGCGCCTGTGCGCGATCAGGAGGCATTCCTTTCGCTGGTCGAAGGCCGCGAGTTGCGCCTGAACCTGTTCCAGATCTCGATCGAAGTCCTTCGCGATGGCCGCATCGAGGGCAGCGCGCTGGGCTGGGACCTGTCGGGAACCTGGGATTGGCAGGATGGTTACTTCTGCCGCGAAATGGACTGGAGCGGTCTGGAAATTCCGTTCAACTGCCAGTTGGTCGAAGTGTCCAAGGGTGAAAGGGTCCGTTTCACCGTCGACAAGGGTGATGGTGATTCGGCGTCGTTCCGGCTGCGCTGATCAGAAGTCGACCGCGAGACCCTTCTTTTCCCAATCGCCATAGCGGACCGGATCGGGCCCGCCGATGCGCCCGCCGATTTCGGGGGGAAAAACCTGATCCGCCGCCTTGCGCCGACGTTCTTGTGCTTCGGCAAGGGCACGAAGGGCGGCAGGGGGCAGGTCTGTGGCATCGGACATCGGGGACCGGGTTTCTTGTGTCATCCTGCCGCTTGATATACGCGGGTTGCCTCACGGAACAAGGTGCAGGGGTGTGGCGGCATGGCGGCGGACGGTCTGGCGGCACGGGGGGCTGCGGTGGCGCTGCTGGACGCGGTTCTGGGCGAACGCCGGATGATGCCCGATGTGCTGGCCGATCCGGCCGGTCCCTTGGCGGGGCTTGTGCCCGGGGATCGGGGCCGGGCGCATCGCCTGGCGCTGACGGTATTGCGCCACCTCGAACAGGCGGATCGGGTGCTGGCACCGCATGTGCGGCGCGCGCCCCCGCGCACTGTCCAGAACGTGCTGCGCCTGGCCGTTGTGGAACTGGCCGTCGAAGGGGCGGCGGCGCATGGCGTGGTCAATGCCGCTGTCGATCTGGTGCGGCACGGGCGCAGGACGGGGCATTCCGCCGGGCTGGTGAACGCGGTGCTGCGCAAGCTGGCCGGGGTGCCCGATCTTTTCGCCGGCCTGTCCCCACAGAAAATGCCGGTGTGGCTGCGCCGACCGCTGGTCCACGCCTGGGGGCGCGAGGCTGTCACAGCAATGGAAGCCGTGCAGGCGCTGTGCCCGCCGCTGGACATCACGCTGCGCGACGGGGCCGAGGCACCCGAAGGGGCCGTGGCGCTGCCGACGGGCAGTCTGCGGCTGTCGGGTGCCGGGCAGGTGTCCGCGCTGCGCGGCTATGCGGCGGGGGGATGGTGGGTGCAGGATGCGGCGGCGGCCCTGCCGGTGCGGGTGCTGGCCCCGCAACCGGGTGAACGGATTCTGGATATCTGTGCGGCACCGGGTGGCAAGACGCTGCAGCTTGCCGCCGCCGGGGCAGAGGTGACGGCACTGGACCTGTCCGGCCCGCGCCTGGCCCGCCTGCGCGAAAACCTGGCGCGCACCGGGCTTCGCGCCGAGGTGGTTCAAGGGGATGCGACCCGCTGGCGCGGCCCTGCCCCCTTCGATGCGGTGCTGCTGGACGCACCCTGTTCGGCCACCGGAACGATCCGCAGGCACCCGGATCTGCCCTTTGTCAGGGACGGCGCAGACATCGGCAGCCTGATCGCGGTGCAGGCCGAAATGATCGATGCGGCCCTGCGGCTACTGCGCCCGGGCGGACGGCTGGTGTTCTGCACCTGCTCGCTGCTTCCCGACGAAGGCGAGGCACAGCTTGACGCCGCGCTTGCGCGCCACCCCGGCCTGACGGTGGAACCGCCCCAGGGCGTGCCTGGGCTGGAACCGGGCTGGCTCACCCCCGCGGGTGCCCTGCGGCTTCGGCCCGATTTCTGGGCGGGCCGGGGCGGGATCGACGGCTTCTTCATCGTGCGGCTGCGCAAGCCGGAAGATCGGTGACAGGGCCGGATGCGACAGGTAAAGTCAGCCCCAAGACCCGGTCGCGGGCAAAGCCGATGCAGGCAAAGGTGACACAGGCGTGACAGGAAAAGCGGGCCTTTCTGCGCGACGGACGCAGGCGTTGCACCGGCTGCATGCCCGCTTGGCCGGGCTGGCGCGGCCCGCGACCGGATTCGTATCGCAGCCCGAGCCGCGCAGCATCGGGCATTACGCGCGGGGCCGGCAGCTTGTTGCGGGCAACTTCCTGTTTTCCGGCCATCTGATCGAGGCCCCCGGTCTGCAGATCTGGGATATCGCCATCCCCGATCCCGCCTTCGAAGACGAGGTGCAGGGCTTTGCCTGGCTGGACGATCTGGCGGCCGTGGGCGATGCCGCCGCCCGCAAGAAGGCACAGGATTGGACCTGGGGCTGGATCGCGCGATTCGGCCGTGGCACCGGCCCGGGCTGGACCCCGGACCTGACGGGTCGGCGGATCATCCGATGGATCAACCATGCGCTGTTCCTGCTCAATGGCCTTGACCGAACGGCGACCGAGGCATACTACCGCGCGCTGTCGCGCCAAACCGTCTTCCTGTCGCGCCGGTGGCATACGGCCGCCCCGGGGCTGCCCCGGTTTGAGGCGCTGACCGGGCTGATCTACGCCGGGCTGGCCCTGACCGGGATGGAACGGTACGTGTCGCGCGCCCGGGCCGCGCTTGCCCGGGAATGCGCGGCGGAAATCGATGCCGAAGGCGGTATTCCGACACGCAACCCCGAAGAACTGCTGGAGGTGTTCACGCTGCTGATCTGGGCGGCGCAGGCGCTGGCCGAAACCGGGCGCAGGCCGGGGGCGGCACATCTGGCAGCGATCGAGCGGGTCGCGCCGACGCTGCGCGCCCTGCGCCATGCCGATGGCGGGCTGGCACGGTTTCACGGCGGCGGGCGGGGCCTTGAAGGGCGGCTGGACCAGGCGCTTGCCGATTCCGGGGTCAAGCCTGCCGCCCTGACCGGGCTGGCAATGGGCTTTGCCCGGCTGTCGGGCGGGCGCACCAGCGTGATCGCGGATGCAGCACCCCCGCCGGACGGGCAGGCATCGCTGTCGGCCCATGCCTCGACCCTGGCGTTCGAGCTGACGTCCGGGCGGCGCGCCGTGATTGTCAGTTGCGGGTCCGGGGTGCCGTTCGGGCCGGACTGGCGGCGGGCGGGGCGCGCCACGGCGTCGCATTCCACGCTGGAAATCGAAGGCTTCTCGTCCTCACGGCTGGGGGGCGGCGGGAACGAGCAGTTGACCGACCTTGCCTGGGTCCCGCTTGCCGAGATGGGGACCGACCCGTCGGCAGCACGCCTTGACATGAGCCATGAGGGCTGGGTTGAAACGCATGGCCTGACCCATACGCGCCATCTTGTCCTGACCCAAGACGGGCGGCACCTGAGCGGCGAGGATACCCTCGAAGCGATCACGCCGGAGGATCGCCGCCTGTTTGAACGGGTCATGAACCGGACCCGCTTTCAGGGTGTGCAGTTCATGATTCGCTTTCACCTGCATCCGGATGTCGATGCGGCAATCGACATGGGCGGGGCTGCGGTTTCCCTTGTCCTGAAAAGTGGCGAATTGTGGATTTTCAGGCATTCAGGCGGGGCGGACCTGTCGCTTCAGCCATCGGTCTATCTGGAACGGGGGCGGCTGAAACCTCGCCCGACCAGACAGATCGTTCTGTCCGCCACGCTTCAGCAGACCAAGGCCCGGATCGGCTGGACCTTGGCGAAGGCACAGGATACTCCGCTTGCGATCCGCGACCTTGACCGCGACGATCCCGCCGCGCTGGCCTGAGGCCGGTCAACTGCAAGGGAAACCCGATGCCCAACCTCGTTCACGTCGGCCGCGCACTGATTTCCGTATCCGACAAGACCGGTCTGACCGACCTGTGCCGGTCCCTGTCGGCGCTGGGGATCGAACTGATTTCCACAGGGGGAACCGCAGCGGGGTTGCGGGCAGCGGGGCTGGCGGTGCGCGATGTGGCCGATGTGACGGGATTTCCCGAAATGATGGACGGCCGCGTCAAAACGCTGCACCCCAACATTCATGGCGGTCTGCTGGCGCTGCGCGACGATGACGAACATCTTCTGGCCATGGCCGCGCACGGGATCGACCCCATCGACCTGCTGGTGGTGAATCTCTATCCGTTCGAGGCCACCGTGGCGCGTGGCGGCAGCTATGATGACTGTGTGGAGAACATCGATATCGGCGGCCCCGCGATGATCCGGGCAGCGGCCAAGAATCACCGGTTTGTCAACGTCGTCGTCGATCCGCAGGATTATCCGGCGCTGCTGGCCGAGCTTGCCAGACATGGCGGGGCAACAAGCCATGCCTTCCGCCAGAAACTGGCCCTGACCGCCTATTCCCGCACCGCCGCCTATGATGCCGCCGTGTCCGGCTGGCTTGCCGCTGCGCTGAAGGACCCCGCGCCACGCCGGCGCTGCTTTGCCGGGACCCTGGTGCAGGGGCTGCGCTACGGCGAAAACCCGCATCAGGCTGCGGCCTTCTACAGCGACGGATCGGGCAGGCCGGGCGTGGCCACGGCCCGCCAGTGGCAGGGCAAGGACCTGTCCTACAACAACATCAACGATACCGATGCCGCCTTCGAGCTTGTGGCCGAGTTTCAGGACGGCCCGGCCTGTGCGATCATCAAGCATGCCAATCCCTGCGGCGTGGCCCGGGGTGCGACCCTGGCCGAGGCCTGCGCGCGTGCCTATGACTGCGACCGCACCTCGGCCTATGGCGGGATCGTGGCGCTGAACCGCCCGCTGGACGGACCCGCCGCGGCAGAGATTGCGGAATTCTTCACCGAAGTGGTGATCGCACCCGGTGCGGACGAGGCGGCGCGCGCGGTGTTCGCGGGCCGCAAGAACCTGCGCCTTTTGACGACCGACTCCCTTCCCGATCCGGCGGCACCGGGCACCGCCTTCCGGCAGGTGGCCGGCGGGTTTCTGGTACAGGACCGCGACGCAGGGCGGCTGGGGCCAGGTGACCTTAGGGTGGTGACACGGCGGCACCCGACGCAGGCCGAACTGGAGGATCTGATCTTTGCCTGGACCGTGGCAAAGCATGTCAAGTCGAACGCCATTGTCTATGCGAAGGGCGGCGCCACGGTGGGGATCGGGGCCGGACAGATGAGCCGGATCGATTCGACCCGGATCGCTGCGGGCAAGGCCCGGGACATGGCCAAGGCACTGGGCCTGTCCGCACCGCTGACAGCAGGGTCGGTGGTGGCATCAGATGCGTTCTTTCCCTTTGCCGACGGGCTGATGGCCGCCGCCGAAGCCGGGGCTGCGGCGGTGATCCAACCCGGCGGATCCCTGCGCGATGACGAGGTGATCGCAGCGGCAGATGCGGCGGGGCTGGCGATGGTCTTCACCGGCCAGCGCCATTTCAGGCACTGACCATGCGCATCGCCAACCTGACGGCATTGATTGTCTTTGTCATCGACCAGGCGCTGAAGGTCATCGTGGTCTGGTGGCTTAACCTGGCCGAACGGGGCGAGATCGACGTGATTCCCCCGCTGCTGAACTTCCGGATGGCCTGGAACCGGGGGGTGAACTTCGGCCTGCTCGCGGGCGATGCCGATGCCCTGCGCTGGGGCCTGATTGCCGTGGCGCTGGCCATTTCGGTATGGGTCTGGATCTGGGTGCGCCGCGACGCGCCCTCGGTGCGTACCCAGGTGCTCGCGGGCCTGCTGATCGGCGGGGCGCTGGGCAATGTCGTGGACCGCGTGCTGTACGGGGCAGTGGCCGATTTTCTGAACATGTCCTGCTGCGGCATTGAAAACCCCTTTGCGTTCAATGTGGCGGATATCTGCATTTTCGTGGGGGCCCTGGGGCTGGTGATCTTCGCCGGCAAGGACAAGCCGCCGGGACACGCCCGCGGAAACAGCCCGTGACGCGCCGGGCGCTTTGCGCTAAAGACCGCGGGACAGGCAGGGTGGAGGGTGACATGCAGGCTGGACGGGGTGCCTTGGTGATCGCGGCCGTTGCGACCCTGGTGCTGTCCGCCTGCAGCAACAGCGAGGGTATTCCCGCGCTGATGAACGTGCGCCAGCCGGGGGCCGGGCCTGATGAATTTGCAATCCTTCCAAGCAAGCCGCTGGTCATTCCGGAAAATCTTGCCGAGCTTCCCGCCCCGACACCGGGTGGTGCCAACCTGACGGACCCCACGCCGAATGCCGATGCCATCGTGGCGCTTGGCGGGCGTCCCGGTGCGCCGGGTGCGGGCGTTCCCGCGTCTGACACGGGCCTCGTCGGTTACGCGGGCCGTTACGGGGTGACACCCGGTATCCGCCAGACCCTTGCGGCCGAAGACCTGGAATGGCGGCGCGACAACGACGGGCGGGTGCTGGAGCGTCTGTTCAACGTCAATGTCTATTACCGCGCCTATGAAACCCAGTCGCTGGATCAGGTCCGCGAACTGGACCGCTGGCGCGCCCGCGGCGTGCGCACCCAATCCGCCCCGCCGCCGAGACCCGGCGAATAACGGCACCTCACTTCCCCGTCAGGGGGCCCCTGCCGGGGGTTTGACCGGGCCGGTGGATCGTGTATCCCTGCATCAGAAGAAAGGCCGACGCCATGATCCGGATGCTTCGTTCTGCGTTTGTACTGCTTTCGCTGGCCAGCCCGGCCCTTGCCGAAACGGTAACCGATTTCACCCTGCCGAACGGGCTGCAGGTGGTGGTGATCGAAGACCACCGGGCACCGGTCGTCGTTCATATGGTCTGGTACCGCGTCGGTGCGGCGGACGAGCCGCCCGGGCATTCGGGCATTGCGCATTTTCTGGAACATCTGATGTTCAAGGGCACCGATGAGGTGCCGTCCGGGAAATTCTCGGAAATCGTGCAGGCGCAAGGGGGCAGCGACAACGCCTTCACCTCGTGGGACTACACCGCCTATTTCCAGCGCGTTGCGGCAGACCGCCTTGACCTTGTGATGAAGCTTGAAGCGGACCGGATGCGAGATCTGCGGCTGACGCAAGAGGATGTCGTCACCGAGCGTGCGGTGATCCTGGAAGAACGCACCACCCGCACAGACAGCGATCCGGGTGCCCTCTTTGGCGAACAGGCGCAGGCCGCGCAGTATCTGAACCATCCCTACGGCATTCCGATCATCGGCTGGCGCCATGAGATCGAACAGCTGGACCGCGACGATGCGCTGGCCTTCTACCGCAGATTTTATGCCCCCAACAACGCTGTGCTGGTCGTCGCCGGGGACGTGACACCGGACGAGGTGAAGCGGCTGGCAGAACGGCATTACGGGCCCCTTGCCCCGACCGAAGGTCTGCCGCCGCGCATCCGCCCGTCCGAACCCCCGCAACTGGCAGAGCGGCGGCTGTCCATGGCCGATCCGCGCGTGGCCCAACCCTATGTCGTGCGCAGCTATCTTGCGCCGGAACGCAACAGCGGCGCGCAGGACAAGGCGGCGGCCCTGACCATTCTGGCCTACCTTCTGGGCGGAAGCGGCACGACATCGGTCCTGGCGCGCAAGCTGACCTTCGACACGCAGACGGCAGTTTATGCCTCGGCATTCTATAGTGGCGATACGCTGGATACCGGCACCTTCGGGCTGATCGTGGCCCCGGCACCCGGCGTGTCGCTGCCGCAGGCCGAGGCCGCGATGGACGAGGCAATTGCCCAGTTCCTGAAAGACGGGGTTGACCCTGCTGCCCTGGACCGGATGAAGACGCAAATCCGGGCGGAACAGATCTACGCCGACGACAATACCAGTGCTCTTGCCAACCTCTATGGTGAAGCGCTGGCAATCGGCCTGACCGTCGCGGATGTGCAGGCCTGGCCGGATGTGCTGCAGGCCGTCACGGCAGAAGATGTGATGGCCGCCGCGCAAGAGGTTCTGGATCGCCGCACGGCCGTCACCGGATATCTTGAGGCCGCCGGGGAGCAGGGACAGTGACTGTGACCGTGATGAAATGGGCTGTGGTTGCGCTGGTCCTGGCCGCGTTTCCCGCGCGCGCCGAAATCGCCATTCAGAACGTAACCTCGCCCGGCGGCATCACCGCCTGGCTGGTGGAAGATCACAATATCCCGTTTACCGCGCTGGAAATCCGCTTCAGGGGGGGCACCAGCCTTGACCTGCCGGGGTCGCGCGGGGCGGTCAATCTGATGGCCGCAACGCTGGAAGAGGGGGCCGGCGCATTGGATGCGCAGGGTTTCGCCGAGGCGCGCGATGCGCTGGCGGCCGGTTTCGGCTTTTCCGCCGGGCAGGATTCGATCGGCGTTTCGGCACGGTTCCTGACGGAAAACCGCGACGCGGCGATTGACCTGCTGCGCAGCGCCCTGATCGAGCCCCGCTTTGATGAGGATGCGGTCGAACGGGTCAAGGGCCTGATTCTGGCGGGCCTTGCATCTGATGCGCAGGATCCGGGGGTCCTTGCCATGCGGCGCTTCGACGAGATGGCCTTTGCCGGGCACCCCTATGGCAGCGCCGGCGAGGGGACGCCGGACAGTGTGGCGGCCCTGACCCGGGCCGATGTGCTGGACGCGCACAAGGCAACGATGACGCGCGACCGGGTCTATGTGGCGGCTGCGGGCGACATTTCGGTGGCCGAGCTTGGCCCGCTTTTGGACCGTCTTCTGGGCGACCTGCCCGCAGTGGGCCGGCAGATGCCCGCTGTCGCGGGCTGGCACCTGGGCGGCGGGGTCACCGTGGTGGATTACCCCTCGCCGCAGTCGGTGATCCTGTTCGGGCAGGAAGGCCTGAGGCTGGACGACCCCGATTTCTTCGCCGCCTTTATCCTGAACGAGGTTCTGGGCGGCGAGCGATTCTCTGCCCGGCTGATGACGGAACTGCGCGAAAAGCGCGGGCTGACCTATGGGGTGTCAAGCTTTCTGGCCCCCATGGATTTCGCCCAGGCCTATATGGGCCAGATGGGCACCGCGAACGCCACAGTTGCCCAATCGATCGCGTTGATCCGTCAGGAATGGCAGCGTCTGGCGACCGAAGGCATCACGGCGGAAGAGCTGGCCGCAACGAAGACCTATATGACCGGGTCCTATCCGTTGCGGTTTGACGGCAACAGCGAGATTGCCGATATCCTTGTCGGCTTGCAGATGGACGGTCTTCCCATCGATTATCCGGCCACGCGGAACGCCAGGGTCGAAGCGGTGACGCTGGACGATGTCAAGCGGGTGGCCGCGCGGCTGTTCCAGCCGGACAAGCTGCATTTTGTGGTTGTGGGCCAGCCGGAAGGCGTGGATTCGGCGGATCGGCAAGGTTCTGAAGGCGTGCCTGCCCCATAGTCTGCCAGCGGGGACAACAGCGAAACCTTCCGCAACACGCGTTCCTGCCCAGGCCATCTTCCGGGGCCTGCGTGGCGCGTGCAACCGATGCGGTGGGGCAACAGCCCCCGGCCAGCGCCCGCCCCGGCCCCGGCCATCGCCCGCCCCGCCCATGTCGGGCGTTTCGCCCCCGCCGCGCCGGGCGCTGGCCATTCGTGGTGCCTGGACCCGCCGGTCCACAGGGCACCGTCGCGCGCGGGCGGGGGAAACGCGGGTCGCGTTTCCTGATCCCGCCCAAGGGGGCAATCCCTATCCCCGGACCGGAAGGATTTTCCCGGCAGGCAGGCGGTCGGATTGCTTTTTTGGCACCCTGCTAACGCGAACCCTTCACTTTGCCCGCGCGGCGCGTGAGCGAGACGTGCTTTTGCCAGGGCAGAACTGCTGAAATGCCGCGTCTCTCCAGGGGTATCGGCGCAGCCAGGCTTACCGGTGCCGTCAGCAATCGGCGTTTGTGCATGTGCATCTCAGCCTCCCCTGGTTTGGGAACAGACCCGGGAACCATCCCGTCTACAAAGCTTGATGCAGGCGCGGCGTGCTGTGACGTCACGCTTGTGCGAGCGCCGAGTTAACCGCCCCGTCCACCACGCAAGTGGCGGATGAAATCGCGCAGCAGCGGCACCCGGCGGGGACGAAAGCTTTCACCGGTTTCCTGCACCTCTGTGATACGATGCAGTTGAAAGCGCCGGAAATCCATGCGCAACCGGCAGAAGGCCAGCAGCAGCAGCGACCGGTCCAGAAACACCACCGACAGCGGCCAGATCACCCGGTCACTCATTGCCCCAGCCTGATCGGCATAGCGGATGCGCAGTGCCTGTTCTTCCCAGCAGGCGGTGCGCAACAGCGGCAGAAAGGCGGGCGGGGGGGCGCGGCGTTCAAACCGGTAGCTCATCTGCACGGCATGAATCGCCTGCCGCTGCACCCGTTCCGGCAGAGTTGCGGTAATTTTCGCCAACGCGGCATCGGCGGCCTTTACCAGCGCCGGATCGCCCGCAAAGCGCACTTCTGCCAGGCCAAGCACCAGTGCCTCCACCTCCAGCCGGGTGAACATCTGCGGCGGCAGGGCGGGGTCTTCGGTCAGGGTGTAACCCAGGCCAGGCGCGCCGTCGATCAGCGCGCCACCCGCCCGCAGCGTTTCAATATCGCGGTACAGCGTGCGCAGCGAGACTTCGGTCTCTTCGGCCAGCCGCGCCGCCGTGACCGGCTGCGGCAGCCGCCGCAGCGTATCGAGCAGGCGAAACAGACGGTCGGGGCGGGCCATGCGGATACTGCCGGATTCTGTCAGGACAGCCCGACGATAAAGACCCCATCGAACAGAGCAATGGAGACTTCGATGCTGACCCTATTTCACGCCCCACAATCCCGTTCAACCCGCATCGTGACGCTGATCGACGAGATGGGCATCGCCGACAGGATCGATACAAAGATCGTCACCATCGCGCGCCGCGACGGCAGCGGCGGGCGCGACCCGGCCAACCCCCACCCCGAAGGCAAGGTGCCTGCCCTGCTGCATGACGGAACGCTGATCACCGAATCGCCGGCCGTGATCCAGTATCTGACCGGCCTGTTCCCCGGCACCGGCCTTGCCCCGAACCCTGGCGATCCGAAGTACGGCGCATACCTGACCTGGCTGCACTGGTACGGTTCGGTCATGGAGCCGGTGATGGTCTTTGCCGCAGAAGGGATTGGTCATCCCGCTCTCCACGGTACCTTCCGTGGTCTGCCAGAGGTAACGGCCCGGATCGAACAGGCGCTGGCACATGGCCCCTGGCTGCTGGGGGATCGATTTTCAGCCGCCGATCTGCTGGTGCATTCGCCCTTTGCCTGGTTCGGCAACATGACGCCGGATGTGCCGGTGATCCGGGATTGGGTGGCGCGCTGTCAGGCCCGCCCCGCCGTGGCGCGCACAAGGAAAAGCGATGCCCGGCTGATGGGCCGTCACGCGGCCTGATCCGTAGCCCGGTCCGCGCCCGAACCGGGCGCGGGCGCGGCACCGCGCGACCATTGCACGGCAAGAATGCCGCCCGCGATGATCGCAACACCCAGCAGATCCGGCGGGGCCAGCCGTTCGCCCAAAAACAGCGCCCCGGTGGACACGCCGATCACCGGGTTCAGGAAGTGGAACGTGGCGGCGCGCACCGCCCCGATCCGCCCCACCAGGCGGAACCAGACCCAGGTGGCCAGCAGCCCCGGCACCAGGGTGGTGAAGGCAAAGGCCAGACCCAGACGCGGCGTCCAGTTCACCGCCCATGTCTCCAGCGTCAGGGCCGGAAGCGCCAGCGCGGCAGAGCCCACCAGCATTTGCAGACCCACGATCATCAGCAGGTTTCCCCCCGATGTGGCGCTGCGCACGCTTAAGGTGGCAACCGCCAGCGCCCCCATGCCCAGCAGGCACAGGATCACCCCAACGCCGTCCACGCCGCCCGACAGGCGCGACCCCATGATGATCGCCGCCCCCAGAAAGCCCGCGCACAATCCCGCCACGCCAAGCGGACGCACCTTTTCACCGAAAACGATCCAGCCCAGCAGGGCCACCATCAGGGGCATCATCGACGCGATGATCGAGGCCAGCCCCGCCTCGATCCGCGTCATCGCCACGAAGTTGAAGCCAAGGTACAGCGCGTTCTGGCAGATGCCGAAGATGACCACGCTGCGCCACTGCGCCCGGCTGAGCCGGGCCTTCTGCCCCAGCAGAAGGGCAAGCCCGAGTCCGATCAGACCCGAAATCAGAAAGCGGATCGCCAGCGCCGTCAGGGGGGGCGCGTCCATCACGATCAACCGGGCCGAGGTGAAGGCCGAAGACCACATGGCCGAAAAGGCCAGCCCCATTGCGATGGCGCGAAAATCCATGCTCCGGCCCCTGCTGCCCGCCTGACGGTGCCATGATTGAAAAGGGCCGCCAAAGCGGCGACCCCTGTCCGCCTGTGCTGCGGGGCACCGGCCTGTGTCCGGTCAGACGTTGACGCTGTCTTTCAGCGCCTTGGCGATGGTGAACTTCACCTGCCTGTCGGCCGGCTTGGTCAGTATCTCGTTGGTGGCAGGATTGCGAACCTGCCGCTCGGGCCGGGCGCGGCAGGCAACCTTGCCAAGGCCCGGCAGCGTCACGGCACCACCGGCAGCAACCTCGCGCGTGATCAGGGCTGTAATCGCGTCAAGCGCGGTACCGGCCGTTTTTCTGTCGGTTCCCATCTCTTCGGCAAGGGCGGCGACAAGCTGCGTCTTGGTCATCGGTTTTGACATTGCTGTTCCTTCTTTTCTGTCCTGCGGATGCGAATGACTGTGCCTGCCCCACCGGGGGCGATGCGGCCCCTTCCACAGCGTTTTGCCGAACAAATCAAGCGATTTCGCCCATCACCGGCAGGAATTTCCCATGAAAGGCTGCACTGTCTACAGAAAGGCGGTTTCCTCGAAACTGCGCAGCTTGCGGCTGTGAATCCGCTCGATCGGCATCTCGCGCAGCAACTCCATCGCGCGGACCCCGATTTGAAGGTGGCTGGCCACCTGTGTTCTGTAGAACTCGCTGGCCATACCGGGCAGCTTGAGCTCGCCATGCAGCGGTTTGTCGGACACGCACAGCAAGGTTCCGTAAGGCACGCGAAAGCGGAAACCGTTGGCGGCGATGGTGGCGCTTTCCATGTCCAGCGCAATCGCACGGCTCTGGCTCAGGCGCTGCACCGGACCGGACTGATCGCGCAACTCCCAGTTGCGGTTGTCGATGGTGGCCACCGTTCCGGTCCGCATGATCCGCTTCAGCTCGTACCCGTCCAGCCGGGTGACCTCGGCGACGGCCTGTTGCAGTGCGATCTGAATCTCGGCCAGCGCCGGGATGGGCACCCAGACCGGCAGATCATCGTCCAGCACATGGTCCTCGCGCACATAGGCATGGGCCAGCACGAAATCGCCCAGGCTTTGCGAATTGCGCAGGCCGGCACAGTGGCCCACCATCAGCCAGGCATGCGGGCGCAGCACCGCGATATGGTCGGTGGCCGTCTTGGCGTTCGACGGGCCGACCCCAATGTTGACCAGGGTGATGCCCTGCCCGTCCTTTCGCCTCAGATGATAAGACGGCATCTGCGGCAGCTTGGCCGGCAGGTCAACCGGATCATCGGGGCCCGCAATCTCCTGATTGCCCGGGACGACGAAGGATGTGTAACCGGACCCGGGGTCGGCCAGCGCCGCGCGCGCGAAAGCTTCGAATTCATCCACATAGAACTGGTAGTTGGTAAACAGCACATGGTTCTGGAAATGCGCCGGGTCTGTCGCCGTGTAATGCGACAGCCGCGCCAGCGAATAATCCACCCGCTGCGCCGTAAAGGGGGCCAGCGGAAAGGACCCGTCCGGGTTCGTCAGGCGTGTTCCGTTCACGATGTCATCGTTCGTGGTTGCCAGGTCAGGCACGTCGAAGACATCGCGCAGGCTGAAGTCCAGAACACCGTCCTGCGGCACCGAAACCGAAGGGTTGCCCGCCACGGCGAAATGAACCGGGATCGGCGTTTCCGACGGGCCGATCATGACCGGGACGCCGTGGTTCTGGATCAGAAGCGCGATCTGCTGGTGAAGGTAATTCCGGAACAGGTCGGGGCGCGTGACGGTTGTGGAATAGGTGCCGGGCCCCGCCACATAGCCAAAGCTGAGGCGGCTGTCGATCTTGACAAAGCTGGTCGTGGTCAGCCGGATTTCGGGGTAAAAGGCGCGGATGCGGGCGGCGGGCCTGCCGCTACGCACGACGGCGCTGAAGTGTCGGGCCAGAAAGCCGGTCGCTTCCCCGTAGAGCGATTCCAGTTGCGCCACGGCTGCTGCCGGATCGCTGAAGGCCACAGGCGCAGAGCGCGGCGGGGTCAAAACGGGCAGGCTGGTCTCTTCGGTCATCAGGTACTCTCAGAACGCATCCGGCATCTAAACCGGAACCGGGGGGCCGCCGCAAGGGTCAGCCCCCCTTGCACGCCTTTGGTGTCAGTTGCGTGACGGCGTCAGGCCTTGCGGAACAGGACGATCATCGCCCGGTCTGCGGCATGATCGGGGTCCAGCCGGGCGGCGGCGGTGCCGTAGATGGCGACCTCGATCCGCTGCAGGTCGCGCAATTGACCGGCCAGGGCGGCCAGGGCGGATTCAAACCCCGCAGCCGCCCAGACCCGCAGATTGACCGACAGCGCAAACAGCGCCCCGGGTGCCGCCACCGCCAGCAGCGGCCCGAACGCGTCCGGCCCGACATGGCCATGGGTGAAGGTGCCGGAACTTGCCACACCGTTGTAGCCGCCCGGCAGGGGCAAAGGCCGGGTGATGTCCGCCTCGATCAGATCACGGTACACCTGCTTTGCGCGGGCCTGGTCCAGCATCTGTGGCGAAAGATCGACGCCGTCGATCTGCCCGGTCCAGCCAAGCCGGCGCAGCGCTGCCCCCACAAGCCCCGTGCCCGCCCCCGCATTCAGTACCGGCCCGGTGCCGCCGCCCACAAGGAAGGCTGCCGCCACATGGGCGGGCAGGCGATAGTCCATCCCGGCGGCAAAACCCGCGTCATAGCTCGCGGCCCAGTCGCGATACAGGCGCTGGCAATCGCCGGGGGTGCGAAGGGCAAAGGCGGCATGAAGATCGGGTTCGGACATGGGCGTATCTGGCACCCGGTGTCGACGGAAAATCAACCCCCCGCTTGCGCGCCGCCGCGGCACCCCCGATAGTCTCGCCATGAGCGGAACCCTTCTGTCCCTTGGCCACGGCTATTGCGCAAGCGCGCTGGCGCGCCGCCTGCTGCCGCAGGGCTGGCACATCATCGGCACGACGCGCAATGCGGACAAGGCGCGCGCGCTGGGCGCCGAAGGGGTGGAGCCGCTGCTGTGGCCCTGCGATCTGACCGATGCGCTGGGGCGCGCCACGCACCTGCTGTCGTCCATTGCCCCAGATGCGGTGGGCGACCCCGTGCTGATGGCCCACGGGGCACAGATTGCCCGTGCCCCCCTGCGCTGGGTCGGGTATCTTTCCACCACAGGGGTTTACGGCGACCATCAGGGCGGCTGGGTGGACGAAACCACGCCGCTGACCCCCGCCACCCAGCGCGGCATCCAGCGGGTACAGGCCGAAGCCGCGTGGCAGGCGCTGGGGCTGCCGCTGCACATCTTCCGCATTGCGGGCATCTATGGCCCCGGTCGCGGGCCCTTTGAAAAGGTGCGCGACGGCACCGCGCGCCGCATCCTGAAACCCGGCCAGGTGTTCAGCCGCATCCATGTCGATGATATCGCCCAGGTGCTGGAGGCATCGATGACCCGGCCCCGCCCCGGCGCGATCTACAACCTGTGCGATGATGACCCGGCCCCGCCGGAAGATGTCATTGCCCATGCCGCAACCCTGCTTGGGCTGCCGCTGCCCCCCGCCGTCGCCTTTGACAAGGCCGAGATGACACCGATGGCTCGCAGCTTTTATGCCGAATCCAAGCGCGTCCGGAATGACCGGATCAAGACCGAGCTTGGCATAAGGCTGATCCACCCCGATTACCGGGCAGGGCTGGCGGCATTGCTGCGCGGCGAAACCCCATAGTGCGTCAGAAAATTTTGCCGCCAGCCTTGCCGCCGGTCCGGTTCACACCCATGTGACCGCGGCGGACCGGGCCCCTCTGACGACGCTGTGTCGTGATGTCGGACCGCATCGAGTGCGCTCGGTGCCGGCCCGGCCCTGTCCCAGGCTCAATCCGCGCACGCTGCTGAGAATGAAGGAAGGTTGCCTGTGGATACCCTGCTTTTCACCCTGTTTCTTGGAACCCCGCTTTGGCTCTGGTTCGCGTTTGTCGGCATCGTTCTGGCGCTGCTGCTGTTTGACCTTGGCGTGCTGAACAAGGAGGATCATGAGATCGGCGTTGCCGAAAGCCTGCGGCTTTCCGCGCTGTACATCACGCTTGGCGTCGGCTTCGGCGGCTTCGTTTGGTACCAGTTCGGCGGGCAATCGGCGGCAGAATACCTGACCGCCTTCGTGGTTGAAAAGACCCTGGCGCTGGACAACGTCTTTGTCATCGCGCTGATCTTCAGCTACTTCGCCATTCCCCGGATCTATCAGCACCGCGTGCTGTTCTGGGGCATCCTTGGCGTGATCGTGCTGCGCGGCATCATGATCGGACTGGGGGCCACGCTGGTGGCACAATACGGCTGGATCCTGTACATCTTTGCCGCCTTCCTGATCTTTACCGGCATCAAGATGCTGGTCACCGATGACAAGGAAATGGACCTGAACACGAATCCCGTGCTTCGGTTCATGCGCAAGCGGTTCCGCGTGACCGACAAGCTGCATGGCCATGATTTCTTCGTGATCCAGCCCGATCCAAAGACAGGCAGACCGGTGCGCTGGATGACGCCGCTGTTTCTGGCGCTGGTGCTGATCGAAATTGCCGATCTGGTCTTCGCGGTGGATTCGGTGCCCGCGGTGTTTGCAATCACCACAGATCCCTACATCGTCTACACCTCCAACATCTTCGCGATCCTTGGTTTGCGGGCGCTGTATTTTGCGTTGGCGGCGGTTCTGCACCGGTTCCACTATCTCAAGTACGCGCTGGCGGTCCTGCTGGTGTTCATCGGCTCGAAAATCTTCGTGGCGGACCTGGCCGGATGGGAAAAATTCCCTGCGTCCTGGTCGCTGGGCATCACCTTTGCAATTCTTGCGGCCGGCATCGTCTTTTCGCTGTGGAAAAGCCGGGACAGCAGGCCGGACGCACTGAAGGCAAAGTAAAGCGCGGGCATCCTGCCCGGGTCTGTCGCACAGGCGACCGGCCCGGGCCTGGCCGGACGATCCGCGCCTTGTGCCGCAAGGCATGCACGCTGCAATCGGCTTGCCCTCTTGCGTCGGGCGGTCCACCTTGGCATGGCCGAAACCGAAAGAACCCTTTGCCCATGCCTGATTCTTCAAAGCAGTCTTCTTCGCGCGACGACGATGGCCCCGACCACGAGGATGGCGACGACCTGCAGGATGATGCGACACCAGAGGGTATCGCAGGCCGCCTGCGCCGCTTCGGCCGCCGACCGCAACCGCAGCGCAAGCGCCTGTCCGAATTGCTGGACGAAATCGGCAGCGACGAAACCCGCACGCGCATTTCTGTATCGGACCTGCTGGTGGCGATGGAAGGGCGGGCCACGGGGGCGCTTCTGCTGCTCTTCGCCCTGCCGAACGTCCTGCCGACACCGCCCGGCACCTCTGGCATCCTGGGTCTGCCGCTGGTCTATCTTTCGGCCCAGATGATGCTGGGCCGCCTGCCCTGGCTGCCGCCCGTGATCGCCAACCGCTCGATGAGCCGCGATGATTTCGCGCAGACCATCTCGCGCGCGACACCGCTGCTGGCCCGGGCGGAAAAACTGCTCAGGCCGCGCCTTTCCTTTTTTGTCAAGGATCGCGCACAGAATGTCATCGGGGCCGTGTGTCTGTTGCTTGCTGTTGTTCTGATGCTGCCGATCCCCTTCGGCAACATGCTGCCTGCGGTCGCAATCAGCCTGATCTCGCTGGGCGTTCTGGAACGGGACGGGGCCTGGGTGCTTGGCGGTTTCGCTGTGGCCGCCGCCTCGATCTTTGTCGTGGCAGGCGTCATTTACGCTATGGTGAAAGCGACGCTCTTCCTGCTTGTGAATGCTTTTTAGCGCGATTCGCTCCTTTGGCTTCATGGCCTGCGGCTGTGAAGAAGGTGCTGCATTCTTCCCTGAAAGGGTCGCAGACTTCGGCTGCCGTCTGTGGCACCGGGTCGCAGGTCCATACCCCCGAACTCTGGCAGAAAATCGGCTCATTTGGCTGCATCGGTTTGATCCTGACCCCAGCGGGGTGCAGAACAAGCATCCCTGCCGCTCGCCGGGCGGGATTGATGCTGATCCGCCGGAAAGGCGACTTGCAATTCCGGGCGGACCCCGAAACGCAGCGCGTTTTGCTGCCCGGTCATGGACCACGGTCCCATGAGGAGCGTTCGGACAGACGCAACGAAGGCCAGCGCCGGACCCGGCGCTGGCCGGGCGCTTTGGCCCCGCTGCATCGGTGGCACGCGTTGCGCGGGCCCCAGGGGTGATGGCCTTGGCCGGAACGCGTGTGGTGGAAAGGTTCGCTGTTGTCCCTGACGGGGTGCTGAAACAGCAATCCGACCGCCAGCCTGCCGGGAGACGCTTCCCGGTCCGGGGAACGGGATTGCCCCTTTGGGCGGGGCCGGGAAGCGCGACCCGCGTTCCCCCGCCTGCGCGCGACGCTTCTGCAAAGACCCGTGCCGCCCGCACCAGTGGCGGGACAGTGCCCAGCCCGGCGGGGGCAAAGGGCCCGCCGGGGGCTTTGGCCACAGGTTTGCCACGGGGCAGCGTGGCCCTGTGGCAGGGGCGATGGCCCGACGTGTTGCACATGACGCGGTTGCACAAGCGGTGCAGGCGGCAGGACAGGCACTTGGACAGGTTGCCTGAACCGGGTGCCATGCCCCGAAAAACCGCAAGCCCCCGCTTCGGTCGCAGGGCCAGAACACAGGGCCGAAAGCCGTCGCGAGGGCATCGCCAGGGGCCACCCCGCGTGGCGCATCGACGTCCCCTTTTGCGGTCACTTGCCAGGCATTGCAGCGGCGCGGGCCTTGTTGCATGACTGTCGCATGAGCCGGATTCTGATCAACAGGTATCTTTCGGAGATTGACCGGACCAGACGCTTCTCGGGGTCGCAGACCGAAGAGGTGATCCGCGAAGCGTTCAAAAGCCTGCTGCGCGACTGGTCGCGCGACCGAAACCTGTTTCTGCAGGTTGAATACAGCCTGCAGACCCCACAGAAGAAGACCGTCAAGCTGGACGGGGCGGTGCTGCACGAACTTCGCGTGCCACTGGGATACTGGGAGGCAAAGGATACCGCCGACGTTCTGGACCGCGAGATCGAAAGGAAGCTGCGCAAGGGCTATCCGCAGGAGAACATCCTTTTCGAAGACAGCGCAACGGCGGTGCTGATCCAGAACCGGGTCGAGGTGATGCGCTGCGCCATGACGGATGTCGAGGCGCTGGAGCGGCTGCTGCGGCTGTTCTTTGACTATGAACGCCCCGAGATTGCCGAGTTCCGCAAGGCGGTGGCGCAGTTTTCCGCCGACCTGCCCGCAATCCTGGAGGGGTTGCGTGCCGCCATCGCCACTGCCTACCGCGACAATGCGGGGTTCACAGCGCAGGCGGCGAAGTTTCTGGACCATGCCAAGGGCACGATCAACCCCACGCTGACCGAGGAGGACGTTCGGGAAATGCTGATCCAGCATATCCTGACCGAAGAAATCTTCACCCAGGTGTTCAACGACAGCCAGTATCACCGCGAAAACAATATCGCGCGGGAATTGTCCCGGCTGGAGGATGCCTTTTTCACCGGGTCAGTGCGGCGCAATGTGCTGGATGTGCTGAAGACCTATTATGCATCGATCAAGTCCAACGCGGCGCTGATCACATCGCACGCGGAAAAGCAGAAGTTCCTGAAGCTGATCTACGAAGGCTTCTACAAGGTCTATAACCCCAAGGCGGCAGACCGGCTGGGCGTGGTCTATACCCCGAATGAAATCGTGCGCTTCATGATCGAAGGGGCCGACTGGCTGTGCCATACCCATTTCGGCAAGACGCTGATCGAACCCGGGGTGGAAATCCTGGACCCGGCCACGGGGACCGGCACCTTTATTTGTGAGCTGATCGAACATTTCCGGGGCCAGCCGCAGGCGCTGCACCGCAAATACAAGGAAGAGCTGCACGCCAACGAAGTGGCGATCCTGCCCTATTACGTCGCAAACCTGAATATCGAAGCGACCTATGCGGCGGCGGCAGGCCAATATGCCGAGTTTCCGAACCTGTGTTTTGTCGATACGCTGGACAATGTGGCGGGGCTGGGCATCAAGGCGGGCCACCAGCATGACCTGTTCGCGGCGCTGAGCGAAGAGAACGTCGAGCGGGTGAGGCGGCAGAATTCCCGCAAGATTTCCGTTGTGATCGGCAACCCGCCCTACAATGCCAACCAGCAGAACGAGAACGACAATAACAAGAACCGCGCCTATCCCAAGGTCGATGACCTTATCAAGCGGTCCTTCGTGAAGCTTTCGACGGCGCAGAAGACCAAGGTCTATGACATGTACGCCCGCTTTTTCCGGTGGTCCTTCGACCGGGTGCATGATGACGGCATCATCGCCTTTGTCACCAACCGCAGCTTCATCGACAGCCGCACCTTCGACGGGTTCCGCAGATACGTGAAGGAGAATTTCGCGGAAGCCTGGATTGTCGATCTGGGCGGCGACGTGCGGGCCAACCCGAAAATTTCGGGCACCAAGCACAACGTCTTTGGCATCCAGACCGGGGTAGCGATTTCGTTTCTGGTCAAGCGCAAGGGCGCGAAGCAATGCCTGATCCGCTATGTGCGGCGACCCGAGTTCGACACGGCGGAAGACAAGCGGGCGTGGCTCGGGTCCACGCGCCTGTCCGAGATCGGTTTTGATCGGGTGGTGCCGGACAAGGCGGCCAACTGGATCAACCTGACCAGCAACGACTGGGACAGCCTGATCCCGGTGGCGGACAAGCGGACCAAGGCGGCGAAGACAAAGGGGCAGGAACGGGCGGTGTTCAAGCTGTTTTCGTTGGGGGTTGTTACTGCACGCGATGACTGGGTTTACGACCTGTCGCAACAAACACTCATCAAAAAAATGAGTTATCTCACTTCTGGTTATAATGATGCTGTTGCTGCTGCCTCAGCTGTTGATGCTCCTGAAGCTATCAAGATAGCGGCTAAGGATGATATTAAATGGACAAGATCCGTTAAGAGAAATCTAGAAAAGCGGAGAAATTTTTCATTCAAGAACGAATGCATAATAGAGGCAAACTATCGCCCGTTCTTCAAGACGAATATGTATCGTGACGAATGGGTTAATGAGATGTCCAATCTTACGAGGCAAATTTTTCTCATGGGGGAAGCCAAGACTCGTTCGATAACACTAATGGGCGATTCATCCGGGAAACCGTACTTCTCTCTGGCAATAGATACGATTCCGGATTACAATTTTGTTAGCCCAGGTTCCGGCGGTACACAAACCCTCCCCCGCTACCGCTACACCTCCTCCGGCGAGAGGATCGACAATATCACCGACTGGGCCGTGGCCACCTTCACCGACCATTACGGGAAAACGGCGGGCGTCACCCGCGATGGCATCTTTGCCTATGTCTATGCCGCGCTGCATGATCCGCTGTGGCGCGAAACCTATGCGATCAACCTGAAGCGGGAATTTCCGCGCATTCCGCTGCACCCGCATTTCGGCCTTTGGGCCGGGTGGGGCCAGCGCCTTTTGGACCTGCACATCGGGTATGAGGGGGTGGAGCCATGGCCCTTGACGCGCCGCGACACCCCCGACGAACGGGCGCGCTCGGCGGGGCTTGCGCCCAAGGTCATCCTGAAATCCGATCCCGCTGCGGGCACAGTCACGCTCGACAGCGAAACGGTGCTCTCCGGCATCCCCGCTGCCGCCTGGGACTATCGCCTGGGCAACCGCAGCGCCATTGACTGGGTGCTGGACCAGCACAAGGAAAAGACCCCGAAAGACCCGACGATCCGGGCAAAGTTCAACACCTATCGCTTTGCCAACCACAAGGACCGGGTGGCGGACCTGCTGGCGCGGGTGGTGCGGGTCAGCGTGGAAACAATGGGCATTGTCGCTGAAATCGCGGCAGCGCGGCGGGGGTAAGACGGTTTGCCGGGAACCGGCGCGCCACCGACCCGGACCTGATCCGGGGCGGCGTGCGTCCGGGTCAGGACCCGGGCGCTTCCATCGGCGGGCCGAACCGGTCCAGCATCCGCGCCCTGATCTGGTCGCGGGCCTGGCGGTAGGCGGCAAGCTTGGCCTCGCGGCTTTCGCCAAGGCCGGTGGGATCAAGGATGGGCCAGTATTCCACTTCAAGGTGGTTGAACCGGGTCAGTTCCAGCGCCTGGCGCTGGCTGGCGGGGGACAGGGCCACGATCAGGTCGAACTGCGACAGGTCATCGCCCCAGTCCTGCATCTCGTCAAAGCTGCGCGAGCGGTGGCGCGACAGTTCGATCCCCAGTTCCTTGCAGACGGCCACCGAAAAGCCGTCAATCTCCATGTCGTTGCGCACCCCGGCGGATTGCACATAGGCGCGCTGGCCGTACATCTGCTTCATCAGCCCTTCGGCCATGGGCGAGCGTACGGCGTTATGATCGCAACAGAACAGCACCGACTGGGGAAAGCTTTGTGCCACATCAGCCCCAGTGCAGCACGCAGATCAGCGTGAACAGCCGCCGCGCCGTATCGACATCGACCAGGGCCTTGCCCGACAGCCGTTCCTGCAGCACCCGCGCGCCCTCGTTGTGGATGCCGCGCCGGGCCATGTCGATGGCCTCGATCTGGCTGGGGGGCAGGCGTTTCACCGCCTCGAAATAGCTTTCGCAGATCTGGAAGTAATCCTTCACCACCTGGCGGAACGGCCCCAGCGACAGGTGGAACTCGCCCACCTTTTCTGCGGCCTCATCGGAAATGTCGAACACCAGCCGCCCGTCACGGATCGCAAGGCCCAGCCGGTAGGGGCCGGGGGGCACCGGGCGCCCGTCGCGCAGGGGCAGGGCAAAGCTGTTGTCTTCGAGCAGGTCAAAGATCGCAACACGGCGTTCCTGTTCGATCTCGGGCGTGGGCCGGACAAGGCCCCGCTCATCAATCTCGATATGGCACAGGCGGTTCATCGCTGGCCCCCGTCATTCAGCCGGTCCAGCCGCGCCCGCAGGCTGAGCGCATGGGCCTGCAGGCTTTCCGACCGGGCCAGCCGTTCCGCCGCCGGACCGATCGCGGCAAGCGACGCCGGGGTCATGCGCGCCAGCGTCGTGCGCTTCATGAAATCCAGCACCGACAGCCCGCTGGAAAACCGGGCAGAGCGGGCGGTGGGCAGCACATGGTTGGGGCCACCGACATAGTCGCCAATCGCCTCGGGCGTCCAGGCCCCCAGAAAGATCGCTCCGGCATGGGTGATCCGGTCCGCCAGCGCCTCGGGGTCGGCCACGCACAGTTCGAGATGTTCCGGGGCGATGCGGTTGGACAGGGCGGCGGCCTCGGCCAGATCGCGGGTGATGATGATCGCGCCATGGTCGCGCCAGCTGGCCCCGGCGATGGCGCGGCGGTCCAGCGTTTCCAGGTGTCTGGTCACGGCGGCAGCCACCGCCTGACCGAAGGCGGCGTCATCGGTGACAAGGACCGATTGCGCGCTTTCATCATGCTCGGCCTGGCTCAGCAGATCCAGCGCGATCCAGTCAGGGTTATTGTCCCGGTCGGCGATGACCAGAATCTCGGACGGGCCCGCGATCATGTCGATGCCGACACGCCCGAAGACCCGGCGCTTGGCGGCGGCGACAAAGGCATTGCCGGGGCCTGTGATCTTGTCCACCGGTTGGATGGTTTGCGTGCCATAGGCCAGCGCAGCAATGGCCTGCGCGCCGCCGATGCGGTAGACGGTATCGACTCCCGCAATGCGCGCGGCCAGCAGCACCAGCGGGTTCACCACCCCGTCGGGCGTGGGACAGCAGATGACCAGACGCTCCACCCCGGCAACCCGCGCCGGAATGGCATTCATCAACACCGAAGACGGGTATGACGCCAGCCCGCCCGGCACATAAAGCCCCGCCGCCGAAACCGGCGTCCAGCGCCAGCCAAGGCGCGCGCCGGTGGCATCCTGCCACATGGCATCTTCGGGCCGCTGCCGTTCGTGATAGGCGCGGATGCGGTCGGCGGCAAGGTCCAGCGCCGCGCGGTCTTCGGCGCTGACCGTGGCAATGGCGGCGTCGGTTTCGCCTTTGGAAAAGGCCATGGTTTCCGGCGTCAGCCGCAGGCGGTCATGAACAGCGGTCAGCTCCAGCACTGCGGCATCGCCCCGGCTGCGCACATCGGCGATGATGGCAGCAACGGCGGCATCCACATCTTCCGCCTCTTCCCGCTTCATGCCCAGCAGGGCGGCGAAGGCCGCCTCGAAACCGGGATCGCGGGTGTTCAGGAAAACCGGCATCATACGCTCCCTAACTGCCCGCATCCGCCGCGATGCCGAGACTGGCTCTTGCCAGGCACCATCCCCAAATCCCCGTTTCCTTTCCCGTTCTCAAATATCCTCGGGGGTCCGGGGGTGGAAAACCCCCGGGGGTGACACCCCTTCAGACATCGACAGGATGCTTCGGCGCATGACCTGACGGCGCAAGATAAGGCCGGGTCACATCCTTCAGCGTCACTTCCAGCGCCTCGACCGCCAGCGCAATGGCTCCATCGCCGGCAAGTGTCAGGATCACGCGGCCCGTGCCATCCTCGCCCGGTTCAAACCCCACCGACAAAAGCGACAGCACCAGGTCGCGGTCCCGCCGGTCCAACCCCTGCGTGCGCACCGACAGCGCCTCGTCCACGACCAGCAGCGATTGCACCCGCTCAAACCGGCGTCCGGCGCGTTCGGCGGCGTCGCGGTCTTCCCAGCGGAAGCGGTTGATCAACAGGGCAAAGCGCCGCCTGCCCTTCTGCCAGCGCATCTCAAGGATCGGAAAGACGGCGTCCTGCACCAGCGCCGACAGCACGGCCAGATCCCCGGCGTCGCGCGCCACCAGATGCAGCGGGGCGTCGGTGGCGTCTTCGAACCTTGCATCGGCCATCAGCCCGGTATCCGTTCTATCAGCGCGCCGCAGGCGCCCAGCTTTTCTTCCACCCGCTCATAGCCGCGGTCAAGGTGGTAGACGCGGCTGACCACGGTTTCGCCTTCAGCCGCCAGTGCGGCCAGGATCAACGAGACAGACGCGCGCAGGTCGGTCGCCATGACCCGGGCACCTTTCAGCTTTTCCACGCCGGTGACGGTCGCGGTGCCGCCCCGCACCTCGATCCTGGCACCCATCCGCGCCAGTTCCGGGGCATGCATGAAGCGGTTCTCGAAAATGCGCTCTTCCAGCACGCTGGTGCCGTCGGCTGTGCAGAGCAGCGCCATCATCTGCGCCTGCAGGTCGGTCGGAAAGCCCGGAAAGGGTTCGGTCACCACATTGACGGCCCGGATACGGCCGTTCCTGCGTGCCACCTTCAGGCCGCGGGGCGTCTCGGACACCGCAATCCCGGCCTGATCCAGCTTTTCGCAGAAGGCCGCGACAAGGTCGATCCGCCCGCCCAGCAGTTCCACCTCGCCGCCGCAGATAGCGGGGGCCAGCATATAGGTGCCCAGTTCGATCCGGTCGGTGACCACCGGGTGGGTGGCCCCGCCCAGGCCGGTGACGCCCTCAACGGTGATGGTGCCGCTGCCTTCGCCATCGATCTGCGCCCCCATGCGGCGCAGGCACTGCGCCAGATCGACAATCTCCGGCTCGCGCGCCGCATTCTTCAGAACTGTCGTGCCCCTGGCCAGCGTGGCCGCCATCAGCGCATTTTCGGTGGCACCGACCGACACGAAAGGAAACTCGACAACCGCGCCCTGCAGGCGGCCTGCCTTGGCCCTGGCGTGAATATAGCCGTCGCGCAGGTCAAGCTGTGCCCCCATCGCCTCCAACGCCTTCAGGTGCAGATCGACGGGGCGCGCGCCGATGGCACAGCCGCCGGGCAGCGAGACAATCGCATGACCGTCCCGCGCCAGCATCGGCCCAAGCACCAGGATCGAGGCACGCATCTTGCGCACGATGTCGTAATCGGCGGTGTGGCTGGTCAGCGCATGGGACGACAGCGCAAGCACCTGCCCGCCCTGCAGGCTTGCCACCTCGGTGCCCAGCGATTGCAGCAGCTGCGTCATGGTGCGGATATCCGACAGGCGCGGCGCATTGGTCAGGGTCAGGGGGGCGTCGGTCAGCAGGGTGGCGGGCATCAGGGTAAGGCAGGCGTTCTTTGCCCCCGCAATCGGGATTGCCCCGTTCAGCGGGCCGTTGCCCTTGACCAGTATCGAATCCATCTGCCCGCCTCATTCATCGTCTTGTTGCCGGTCTGTCGGACCGGAGCCGTCTTTCGCCGGGTCCGCGCCACCCGGACCGGGACGATCCTCGTCCTGCCGTGCCCTTGCCTGCGCCTTGCGCCTGGCGATATTGGCCTTGAGCGCCGCCTTCAGCCTGTCCTGGCGCACCAAACCCTTTGCGCCGCCCGCAGCAGCGGACCCCGAAGAGGAAAGGCGCGGCGCATCCGACATTGAGACCTCTTAGCGCAAGCCGCCGGCCGGGTCCAGATTGCGTTCCAGATAGCCCTTGCACGGCATCCGGAATACGTCTAATCAGCCGCCCGTGACCGAAAGGACCGTCCGGCGCAGTGGCAGCCAAAAGGGGCTGTCGCACCCTTGGCAAGGGGCGGAAGCAAAGGCGGCTGGCACGGCGGGGGGGTTCCGAACCCTGTCGGCGTCGGGGTAACACCCGATGTGACGTCTCGGAAACAGGCGGCTGTGGTAGCTCAGTGGTAGAGCACACCCTTGGTAAGGGTGAGGTCGAGAGTTCAATCCTCTCTCACAGCACCATAAAGAATCAGAATAGCAATTGATTGACTGAGATTGCCGAGCCGAAGGGTCGTTACCCCCTGTGTTGGCTTCGGCGTGACTCAGCCGAAGGTTTGCTTGCCAATCCGGTCAGAGCCGCAGACGATCACCTGTCAAACTCTGGGCCGATGATGGAAGTCAGAAGCGCAGCCCGGACAGGTCCGGGATCACGGTGGGCACTGGTCGCTGCACCAAGACACGGGACATGACCGGCCAGCGCTTTTATGGACCTGCCCGCGCACCGAACCGCACCCGGTTTCCAGTCCTCGACCGGGTGGCCCCGCGGCGGCAATCACCCCCGGACCAAGGTCCGATTGCCGCCACAGACCGCGTTTGACTGCGCTGGTACCCTTGCCGCACCGCCGGGGGCAGAAACGCAGCCGGGGTCACACAAGGGGCGGTCGAATGGCCGGGGCCAAGACCATCCATCCAGAGGACAGCTTTCTTGCCGCCTCTGGCACCGTCGCGGCCCCGGCGGGCAGTCTGCTTAACCGGTCCCGGTCCTGATCAGCCGCGCAGCATTCCTGTCTGCCTTGCAATGTCCGGGATCAGGCCCGCACCACCCCATTCACCCACACCGCCCGCACCGCGCGGTCATCGCCCATCATGATCGTCGGAAACAGCGCCTGCCAGATGTCTTCGGCGCGCCGCGTGGCCTGTTCAATCGCCGGGGTCGAGGCCAGGTCGATCACCACCAGATCAGCCTCCATCCCCGGGGCGATATTGCCGATCCGGTCGCAGGCCCGCAGGGCGCGGGCGGACCCTTGCGTCGCCAGCCACCACAGCTGCGAAGGGTGCAGGGACTGCCCGCGCAGCTGCGCCACCTCATAGGCAGCCGCCATGGTGCGCAGCATCGAAAACGATGATCCGCCCCCGGTATCGGTGGCAAGGCCCACGCGCAGGCGTCTGGCCAGCCCCATGTCGAACAGGCCGGACCCGATGAAGGTGTTCGACGTCGGGCAATGCACCAGGCTGGCCCCCGCCTCGGCCAGCCTGTCGCGTTCCCTTTGGGTCAGGTGGATGGCGTGGCCATAGACCGCGCCCTCGCGCAGCAATCCCTGTGCCTCGTAGGTGTCCAGATAATCGCGCGACTGCGGGAACAGCTGTCTTACCCAGGCAGTCTCGTCGGTCTGTTCGGAAAGATGCGTCTGCATCAGGCAATCGGGATGTTCGCGCCACAGCGCCCCCAGGGCCGCCAGTTGTTCGGGGGTCGAGGTTGGCGAAAAGCGCGGCGTGATCACATAGGACAGCCGATCGCGACCGTGCCAGCCCTTCAGCAGGCGGCGCGAGTCGTCATAGGCCGATTGCACGGTGTCGCGCAGCCCGTCGGGCGCATTGCGGTCCATGCAGGTCTTGCCCGCCCAGATCCGCTGCCCGCGCCGCTGCGCCTCGGCAAAGATCGCCTCTACGCTTTGCGGGTGGATCGTGGCATAGGTGCAGACGCTGGTCGTGCCGTTTGCCAGCGTCAGGTCCAGATAGCGCGCCGCAATCGCGGCGGCGTAACCGGCATCGGCAAAGCGCATCTCTTCGGGGAAGGTATAGGTGTTCAGCCAGTCGATCAGGCGCTTGCCCCAGCTGGCGATGATGGCCGTCTGCGGGTAATGGACATGGGCATCCACAAAGCCCGCCGAAATCAGGTCACGCCCGTAATCTGTCACGGCTGCGCCCGGATAGGCCGCGCGCAGCCGGTCCGCCGGGCCTGCCGCCACGATCTGGCCGGCATCCACCAGTACGGCGCCGTGGCTTTCGTGCCGTGCGGCCGCCGCGCCAAGGATCATGGGATCGTCGGCAAACCACAGCACCTGTCCCAGCAAAAGCCTTGCCATTCCGCCCCCGGTCCCCGTTGCGCCCGGCAACCCTAGGCGCTTTGTGCGGCGGCGTAAATTTCCGCCGCAGCCCTGTTTCTTTGAAACACCTTTCGATAAGGTCGCGCCAATCAGAACGGGAATGACATGGCAGATTTGGCCCCGGATCGCGACGGCATGGACGAGGAACTGATGGGCCTTGATCCGGTGCGTATCGCCGCGATTCTGGCTGCCGTCGATGCGCAGGACACAAAGCGTCTTTCTGACCTGATGGCACCGCTGCATGCCGCCGACATCGCCGACCTTCTGGAGCAGGTCAGCCCGTCGGAGCGGCGCGGCATTCTGCAGCTTTGGTCGGGCGGGATCGACGGCGAGATCCTGTCGGAAATCGACGACTCGATCCGCGAGGAGGTCATCGAATTCCTGCCGCGCGATGTGCTGGCCGACGCGGTGCGACAGCTGGAAACCGACGATGTCGTCGACATTCTGGAAGACCTGGAACAGCCGCAGCAGGACGTGATCCTGAACGCGCTGGAAGCTGCCGACAGGGTCGCCGTGCAGGCCGCCATGGCCTATCCCGAAGGCTCGGCAGGCCGGCTGATGCAGCGCGAGGTGGTGGTCGCGCCTGAACACTGGACCGTCGGCGAGGCGATCGATTTCCTGCGCACGGCCGATTGGCTGCCTGACCAGTTCTACCATGTCATCCTGATCGATCCCCGCATGAAGCCGCAGGGCTATGTCACGCTGGGGCGGCTTTTGTCCTCAAGGCGCGACGTGCGGCTGCGCGACATTGTCGAAGACAGCTTCAGAACCGTCGAGGTCACCGAAGCTGAGGCCGAGGTGGCCTATATCTTCAACCAGTATCACCTGATTTCCTGCCCCGTGGTCGATGCGGATGGCCGTCTGGTGGGCGTGATCACCATCGATGACGCGATGAACGTGCTGGACGAAGAGCACGAGGAAGACATCCTGCGTCTGGCGGGGGTCAACGACGACTCAAACGTCTCGGACGGCCCCTTCGCCACCGCGCGGCGGCGTCTGCCCTGGCTGGTCATCAACCTGGTTACCGCATCCCTTTCCGCGATGGTGATCGCGCAGTTCGAAGGCACCATTGCCGTCCTTGTGATCCTTGCCGCCCTGATGCCGATCGTCGCCTCTACCGGCGGCATTGCCGGGACGCAATCGCTGGCGGTATCGGTGCGCGCCCTGGCCACGCGGGACCTGACGGCCCAGAACGCAAGGCGTGTGGTGCTGCGCGAACTTGGGGCGGGCGCGCTGAACGGCGTGGCGCTTGCCGTGATCCTGGGTCTTGCGGGCTTTGTCATCTTCGGGGACCACCGCCTTGGTATCGTGCTGGGGCTTGCCATGATCTGCAATCAGGTCGTGGCCGCGCTGGGCGGTGTGCTGGTGCCGCTGACGCTCAGCCGCATGGGTCTGGACCCGGCGCTGGCCTCGGGCACCTTTGTCACCACGCTGACCGATGTGATGGGTTTTCTGGCCTTCCTCGGCTTTGCCACGGTGCTGCTGCTGTGACCCTTGCGGCGCAGAAGGCCGGGGCGCGCCGGGCCGCCCATGCGGCGCGCAAGGCGGCCTTTCTGGCGGGGCAGGGGCAGGCGGCAGAGCTTCTGGCCGATTTCCTGGGCGATCACAAGGGGCGGGTGCTGTCGGGCTACATGCCGATGCGGACCGAGATTGATCCCCTGCCGGCCATGGCGGTGCATCAGGGGCCGGTCTGCGTTCCGGTCATTCCGGGCCCGGGGATGGCGCTGCGCTTTCGCGAATGGACGCCCGGCTGCCCCATGGTTGCGGGCGACTTCGGCGCGCTGATCCCCGCCGAAGGGGCCTGGCTGCAACCGGAGGTGCTGATCGTGCCGCTTCTGGCCTTCGACCGGCGCGGCCATCGTCTGGGCTATGGCGGGGGGTTCTATGACCGCACGCTGGAGCGGCTGCGCGCGCGCGGCCCCACGCTGGCCCTGGGCTTTGCCTTTGCGGCGCAAGAGGTGGATGCGGTACCCGTCGAGCCGACCGATCAGCGGCTTGACGCCGTCTTGACCGAAACCGGCCTGATCCCGCTGCGATCCTGATCCGCGCCGCCCGCCGCACCGGGGCAGTGTCTCAATTTGAGATCTGGCGGGGTTGACACGGGTGTCGCCCCCTTGCCCTTTGGTCTGGCCGGGCCTATCGGAGGTTTCATGAAACTCCTTTTCCTTGGCGATGTCATGGGCCGTGCCGGACGCCGGGCGATCAGCGACCGGCTGCTCCGGCTGCGGGCGGACTGGGGCCTTGATTTCGTCGTGGTCAATGGCGAAAACGCCTCATCCGGTATCGGGCTGACCCCGGATCATGCGCGGCTGCTGCTTGCGGCGGGGGCCGATTGCGTGACGCTGGGCGATCATGCCTTTGATCAGAAGGACATGCTGGGTTTCATCGACGGCGAGCCGCGCCTGATCCGGCCCCTGAACTTTGCCAGGGCGGCACCAGGTCGCGGGGCGCGGCTTTATCCGGCGACCGGCGGGCGCAAGGTGCTGGTGGTGCAGGCGCTGGGCCAGGTCTTCATGAAGCGCCCCTTTGACGATCCGTTCTCGGCGGTTGAGGCGGCGCTGAAGGCGCATCCGCTGGGCGGGCTGGCGCAGGCGTCGATCATCGACATCCACGCCGAGGCCACCAGCGAAAAGATGGCCATGGGCCATTGGTGCGACGGGCGGGCAAGCCTGGTTGTGGGCACCCACACGCATGTGCCGACCGCCGATGCGCAGCTGCTGCCGGGCGGCACGGCCTATCAGACCGATGCCGGCATGTGCGGCGACTACGATTCGGTGATCGGCATGGACAAGGCCGAACCGCTGCGGCGGTTCATCACCGGGATGGCGAGGGACCGCTTTGAACCGGCTGCGGGAGAGGCGACGCTGTCAGGCGTCTACGCCGAGACCGATGACCGTACCGGGCTGGCAACACGGGTCCGCATGATCCGGCTGGGCGGGCGTCTGGAAGCGGCGCTGCCGTGAACCCGCCGCGCCGGTTCTTGTTGCTTGGGGTGCTGCTCACCTTGGGGATCGGCTGGGGCAGCACCCAGTCGCTGGGCAAGGTCGCGGTGTCCACGGGGCACGGTTTTTTCGGCCTGATCTTCTGGCAATTGGTGATCGGGGCGCTGGTGCTGGGTGCCGTGCAGGCGGTGCGGCGGCGGGGCGTGCCGCTGACCCGGCGCACGCTGGCCTTCGGCGCGCTGATCGCGCTGATCGGCACCCTCATTCCGAATTCCGCCTTCTACATGTCCGTGGCGCATCTGCCCGCCGGGATCATGTCGATCCTGATTTCCACCGTGCCGATCCTGGCCTTTCCGCTGGCCCTGCTGCTGGGGATGGAACGCTTCAGCGCGCTGCGCCTGGCCGGGCTGGCCTGCGGGCTGACCGGCGTGGTCCTGATCGCGCTGCCGCAGGCCGGCCTTCCGTCAGGAACCCAGGCGGGGTGGGTGCTGTTCGCCATGATCGGCCCGCTGTTTTACGCCATCGAGGGCAATGTCGTGGCGCGCTGGGGCACGGCGGGCCTTGACCCGGTGCAGGCGATGCTGTCGGCCTCGGTCATCGGGGCGGTCATGGTGCTGCCGCTGACGCTGGCCAGCGGCCAGTGGATCGACCCCGGACAAAGCTGGGGTGCGCCGGAACAGGCGCTGATCCTGTCATCGGTGATCCATGCCTTCATGTATGCCGGTTACGTCTGGCTGGCACGCACGGCAGGGGCAGTCTTTGCGACGCAGACCTCTTACGTGGTGACGGTGGCGGGCGTCGGCTGGGCGATGCTGCTTCTGGGCGAACGGTTCAGTCTGCTGATCTGGGTGGCGGGGGCGGTGATGCTCTTGGGGCTGGCGCTGGTCCAGCCAAGACCGGGGCATGATCCGGCAACGGGCCGCCAGGCGTGACGCGCCGCGGCAGGTGCCCGGCACCCGCCGCTGCGGGGGAATGGCCTGGCGGTCAGCAAGCGGTTTCTGCGGGGATGTCCTTGCGACGGCCGTGGTTCCGGGCTGTGGCCCTGAAGCCTGTCCGGCGGCTGTGCGCCATTGGGTTTCGGCGTGCGGGATGCGGT
>JADCEF010000124.1 GCA_020250445.1 Rhodobacter sp. | reverse complement strand
GCCGCCGATCGCCCCTTCCTCGATGGTGATCAGCGCCTCATGCTCGCGCGCCAGCCGCAGGATCAGGTCGCGGTCCAGCGGTTTGGCGAACCGCGCATCGGCCACCGTGGGCGCAATGCCGCGCGCCGCCAGTGCCTCGGCCGCCGTCAGCACCTCGGCAAGGCGCGCCCCGAAGCTCAGGATCGCCGCACGCGCGCCCTCGCGGATCATCCGGCCCCGGCCGATCTGCAGCGGCACGCCGCGCCGGGGCATGTCAACCCCCACGCCGTCGCCGCGCGGAAAGCGGAAGGCAATGGGGCCGTCGTCATAAGCAGCCGCTGTGGCCACCATATGCACCAGTTCCGCCTCATCGGCTGCGGCCATCACCACAAATCCCGGCAGGTTGGCAAGGAACGCCACGTCAAACGCCCCGGCATGGGTCGCGCCGTCGGCCCCGACCAGCCCGGCGCGGTCGATGGCAAAGCGCACCGGCAGGCGCTGGATCGCCACATCATGCACCACCTGGTCGTATCCGCGCTGCAGGAAGGTCGAATAGATCGCGCAGAAGGGTTTCAGACCCCCTGCGGCCATGCCCGCGCTGAAGGTGACGGCATGCTGCTCGGCAATGCCCACGTCAAAGCAGCGCTTTGCAAAACGCTCGGCAAACAGGTCAAGCCCGGTTCCGTCGGGCATTGCCGCCGTCACGGCCACAATCCGCTCGTCCGCCTCGGCCTGGCGGATCAGCGACTGCGCAAAAACCCTGGTGTAGGAGGGCGCGTTCGAGACGGCCTTTGTCTGCACACCGGTCAGGACATCGAACTTCGCGGTCGCATGGCCCCGGTCGCGCGCCGCCTCGGCGGGGGCATAGCCCTTGCCCTTCTTCGTGATCACGTGGATCAGCACCGGCCCGGTCGCCCGCGCCTTGACCGTGCGCAGCACCGGCAACAACTGGTCAAGATCATGTCCGTCGATCGGGCCCAGATAGGAAAAGCCCAGCTCTTCAAACAGTGTGCCGCCCACGGTCATGCTTTTCAGCATCTCCTTGGCGCGCCGCGCCCCGGTCTGGAAGGGTTCAGGCAGCAGGCTGACTGCCCCCCTGGCCGCCGCCTTCAACTCCTGAAACGGCTCGCCCGCGTACAGTCGCGACAGGTAAGAGGACAGCGCCCCCACCGGCGGGGCAATGCTCATTTCGTTGTCGTTCAGCACGACGATCAGGCGCTTTTTGAGGTGCCCGGCGTTGTTCATCGCCTCGAACGCCATGCCGGCGCTCATCGATCCGTCACCGATCACGGCGATTGCATCGCCACCGCCCGCGCCAAGGTCACGCGCCACGGCAAAGCCCAGCGCGGCACTGATCGAGGTGGAAGAATGCGCGGCCCCGAATGGATCATAGGGCGATTCGGACCGTTTGGTGAACCCGCTCAGCCCGTCCTTCATGCGCAGCGTGCGGATGCGGTCGCGCCGCCCGGTCAGGATCTTGTGGGGGTAACACTGATGGCCCACGTCCCAGATGATCCGGTCGCGCGGCGCGTCAAAGACGGCATGCAGGGCCACGGTCAATTCCACAACCCCCAGTCCGGCCCCCAGATGCCCGCCGGTGACGGAGACGGCGGAAATCGTCTCGGCCCGCAGCTCGTCGGCAAGCTGATACAGGTCGCGGTCGCTCAGCGCCTTCATGTCGGAAGGCAGCGTCACGCGGTCGAGGATCGGCGTCCTTGGTCGATCGGTCATCCCTGCCCCTTCCCCGGGCGCTCAGCGCTCGCGCGCGATCACGAACTCGGCTGCGGCGATCAGGGTTGCGGCCCGCGACCCGTAGCCTTGCAGGGCCGCCCCGGCCTCTGCCGCCAGGGCACGCGCGCGCGCCTTTGCCCCGTCCATGCCAAGCAGGGACACGAAGGTCGCCTTGCCTGCGCCTGCATCCTTGCGCAGCCGCTTGCCTGCCTTGTCCGCATCGCCTTCGACATCCAGAATATCATCGGCGATCTGAAAGGCGAGGCCCAGCGCCGTGGCATAGCGCCCCAGCGGACCCGGGTCCTGCCCCGCAATCAGCGCACCCGCCTGCGCCGACCAGCGGATCAGCGCGCCGGTCTTGGCGGCCTGCAGCCGCGTGATCTGCGCCAGCGTCAGCGGCACCGCTGCCGTTTCCGCCGCAATGTCCAGCGCCTGCCCAAGCACCATGCCCTCTGCGCCCGAGGCCCGTGCCAGTGACGCCACCAGCGCCACGCGCCGCTCTGCCGTTCCCAGCGCCGGGTCGGTCAGCAGTTCAAACGCCAGCGTCTGCAGGGCGTCGCCCGCCAGCACCGCCGTTGCCTGCCCCCATTTCACATGCACCGTCGGCCGGCCGCGCCGCAGATCGTCGTCATCCATGCAGGGCAGATCGTCATGCACCAGGGAATAGGCATGCAGCGCTTCGGCAGCGGCGGCGGCACTGACCGCCTGCTCCGGCGGAATGCCCAGCATCGCGGCACTTTCCAGCACCAGAAAGGCCCGCAGGCGTTTGCCGCCCTGCACGGCATAGCGCATTGCATGAACCACCGGCTGGTCGGCCCGGTCGGCAAGGGCGGCGTCCAGCCGCCGCTGCGCCGCATCTGCGGCGCGGGCCAGCGCCGCGGGAAAGCTCACAGCCCCTCGACCGGCGTCACGCCCGTAGCACGGCCTTCGGAGGCGCGGATCAGCTCCACCTTTTCCTCGGCATCCTTCAGCTTGGCTGCGCAATGCTCTTTCAGGGCCGCCCCCCGGTCGTAAAGGGCAATCGATTGTTCCAGCGCCACATCGCCGCGCTCCAGCGCGCCGACCACCTGTTCCAGGGCGGTCATCGCCTCTTCAAAGGTCATTTCTGCGATGGGCTTTGCGGTCATCGGGCATTCCTTGCAAGTTCACCGACATGCGCCGCAACCGAAGCGGCCAGGGCAGGCAGATCATAACCGCCCTCCAGCGTCGAGACCACCCGCCCCGAACAACACCCGGCCGCAACCGCGCAGATCGCCGCCGTCAGCCGCGCAAAATCGGCCTCTGTCCACGCGAGACCCGCCAGGGGATCGTCACGATGGGCATCAAACCCGGCACTGACCACGATCAACTCGGGGCCCCACGCGCGAAGCCGCTCCAGCGCCGGCTGCCAGGCGCGCCACATGGCCGCGCCGCCAGACCCCTGATCCAGCGGCAGGTTTTCGATCTGCCCATGCGCGCCACGTTCTGACGTCCCGCCCGTTCCGGGATAAAGCGGCATCTGGTGGGATGAAACGAATCGCACCCGGCTTTCCGCCCACAGCAGGTCCTGGGTACCGTTGCCGTGATGCACGTCGAAATCCAGCACCGCCACCCGCGACAGCCCGTGAACCTCCAGCGCATGCATCGCCCCGATGGCCGCCGTGCCGAACAGGCAAAATCCCATCGCCCGGTCGTGCTCTGCGTGATGCCCCGGCGGGCGGCAGGCGACAAAGGCATTACCGGCCCCGCCTGACAGCACCAGATCAACCGCCGCGCAGATGCCGCCGACGGCCCGCATTGCTGCCTGCAGGCTGCCGGGTGACATCCATGTGTCGGGATCCAGTCCAACGATCCGGTCCTTCGGCACGGCTGCGCGCAACCGCGCCAGATAGGCGGCCGGGTGACAGCGCAGGATATCGGCATCGGCACCCAGGGGTGCCTCCAGCCGCAGCAGCGGCAGACCTGCCAGCCCCTGTTCCACCGCCTGCAGACGCGCCGGTTGCTCGGGGTGCCCTTCGGGCGTCAGATGCGCCGCACAGTCATCATGGGTATAACAGGCTGTCGCCAAGGGGACCCTCACTTGCGCCGTCATTCTGCGGCGCTGCTTCCTTCCGGCCCGGATACCCCGGTGGCCCGGGGGCAAAGCCCCCGGCGGGTTCAATCGGGGGCCAGCATATATCCGGCTCCGCGCACCGTCTGCAGGTAGCGCGGCTGTTTGGGGTCCGCCTCGATCTTGCGGCGCAGGCGGGTGATCTGCACGTCCACCGCCCGTTCCTGTGCCTGGCCTTCGTCACGCCCCAGGTCCCCCACCAGCCGCTCGCGGCTGACCGGAGCGCCCGCCTGGGCGGCAAAAATGCGCATCAAGGCCGCCTCGGTCGCGGTCAGGCGCACAATCTCTGCGCCGTTCCACAATTCGCCCCTGTCAACGTCATAGCGCACCGCCCCCAGATGCAGCACCTTCGGACCCGCGTCGGCGGCCCTTGCCTGCGGCACGCGGCGCAGGATGGCGTTGATCCGCAGCAAAAGCTCCTTCGGCTCGAAGGGTTTGACCAGATAATCATCCGCCCCGGCTTCCAGCCCTTCGATCCGGTTGCCGGTTTCGCCCCTGGCCGTCAGCAGCAGGATCGGTGTTGTCATGTGGCGGCGCAGATCGCGGGTCAGTGCGATGCCGTCTTCTCCCGGCATCATTACATCCAGCACGATCAGATCGAATTCCAGCCCGGTCAGCAGGCGCCGCGCCTGGGCCGCATCCCGGGCCACCGACACCAGAAACCCGCCCCGCACCAGAAACTTCTGCAGCAACCCCCGGATGCGTTCATCGTCATCCACCACCAGAAGATGCGCGGCCGGATCACCGCTCATGATCCTGCCTCTTTCAGGGTCTGGTACTGGCGGCGCAGTTGCGGGTCCATCATCGCCTCGAGCACCTGGCGAAAGCCCTGTACGGCAGCCGGCCCGGCAGCGCGGTAGGCCGCACGCATCCGCGCGCGCTGCGCATCCGACAGTTCACGTTCCAGCGCCGCCCCCTTTTCGGTCAGCACCAGATGCCGCTCGCGCTTGTCCTGCCGGCCCACCCGGCTTTCCACCAGCCCATCCTCGATCAGCGTGCGCAGCACCCTGTTCAGGCTTTGCTTGGTGACGCCAAGGATCGACAGCAGGTTGTTCACGGTGGTGCCCGGACAGCGGTGGATGAAATGGATCGCCCGGTGATGCGCGCGGCCGTAATCCATGCCTTCCAGAATCCGGTCGGGATCGGCCGTGAAGGCGCGATAGGCAAAGAACATCGCCTCGATGCCCTTGCGCAGCTGCTCGTCCGTCAGGAACAGCAGGCTTTCGCCGCCCCCCGGTGCCCCTGTGCCTTCCGCCATGCCGTCCGCCTTCCCACCCGGCCCGAATTCAACCCTGCCGCTGCGCCGCAGTATCCGCCGCATCTGCCCCCGGGTCCAGAGCCTGGCCCAAACGCTGCCTTGCCGGGCAGGATGCGCGCCCGGTGCCGATCATCCTTCCACCCCGTCGGGATGGTTTATGTCAGCCTTGTTGACTTTCCAAGACTCAACTGTTAGCCAGCCGTGGATTTTGCGCAAGATTATGTCCATTTCGGACCTTTCTTTCGCAATATTCGCAAAAGAACGCCGAAGGCAGGGAGATTTCGATGGCTGGCTATGATGACCGCGACGGCAAGATCTGGATGGACGGCAGGCTGGTCGACTGGCGGGACGCCAAGGTGCATATCCTGACGCATGCGTTGCACTATGCCTCCTCCGTGTTCGAAGGCGAACGCTGCTACAACGGCAAGATCTTCAAGGGCCGCGAACATTCCGAACGGCTGCGCACCTCGGGCGAATTGCTGGACATGCCGCTGCCCTTCACGGCCGACCAGATCGATGCGGCGAAAGAGGCGGTTCTGGCCGCCAATGGCCTGACCGATGCCTATGTGCGGGCCATTGCCTGGCGCGGGGCGGGCGAAGACATGGGGGTTGCCTCCAAGCGCAATCCCATTCACCTGGCCGTCGCCTGCTGGACCTGGGGCAGCTACTACGGTGACGCCAAGATGAAGGGCGCAAAGCTTGACATCGCCAAGTGGAAGCGACCCTCGCCGGAAACCATTCCCCATGCCGCAAAGGCCGCCGGTCTTTACATGATCTGCACCATGTCCAAACATGCGGCCGAGGCGAAGGGCTGTTCTGATGCCATGATGTTTGACTATCGCGGCTACGTCGCCGAGGCGACCGGGGCAAACATCTTCTTTGTCAAGGACGGCGAGGTGCACACCCCGCTGCCCGATGCCTTCCTGAACGGCATCACACGGCAAACCGTTATCGGCATGCTGCGCGACATGCAGATCAAGGTCCATGAACGCCACATCCTGCCCGGCGAACTGGAAGACTTTCAGCAGTGCTGGCTGACCGGGACCGCAGCCGAAGTCACACCCGTCGGCCAGATCGGGGATTACACGTTCGAGGTGGGTGATCTGACCCGGCGCGTGGCGACAGAATATGAAAGGCTGGTGCGGACCTGACCTGGCCCGCAATGGGGGGGCCGGGCAAGGCTTCCGGCACAAATTCCCGGTCGGTTGGCATGCCCGCACGCAAAGCGCGGGAATTACGCCGCGCGGCGGCAGGTACCGTGCCCTGATACATCCCCCGTCAGTCAGTTGAAGCCGGATCATGTCCGCAAGGCCCCGGGCGGAACCGCTTTGCAGGGCAGCGGCGGCATCCCGCCCCGGCACCGGTCAGGACAGCCGCGCCACTGCCCAGCGCGCCGCATCGGCCACAGCAGCATCGGCATCCTGAACAAGCCCCGCCGCAACGGGTGCAAGACCCGGATCGCCGGAATTGCCGATGGCATATAGCACATTGCGCACAAAGCGGTCGCGCCCGATCCGCTTGATCGGACTTCCCGAAAACCGCGCCCGGAATCCGGCATCATCCAGCGCCGCCAGATCGGCCAGCAGGGGTGCGCCCACCCTTGGCCGATACCCGATCTCGTGCGCTGCCGCCGCAAACTTGTTCCAGGGGCAGACCGCCAGACAGTCGTCGCAGCCGTAAATCCGGTTGCCCATCAGCGCGCGCAGGTCTTCGTCCACCGGGCCGCGATGTTCGATGGTCAGATAGGAAATGCAGCGCCTGGCATCCAGTTGAAACGGCGCGGGAAAGGCCTGTGTCGGGCAGATGTCCAGACAGGCGGTGCAACTGCCGCAATGCTCTGCCTCCGGCGCATCTGCCGGCAGGTCCAGCGTGGTGAAGATTGCCCCCAGAAAGACCCAGTTGCCCAGATCGCGGCTCAGCAGGTTGGTATGCTTGCCCTGCCAGCCCAGCCCCGCCGCCTGGGCCAGCGGTTTTTCCATCACCGGCGCGGTATCGACAAAGACCTTGATCTCGCCGCCCGCCGCTTTGATCAGCCAGCGCCCAACCCGCTTCAGCCGGCGCTTGACCAGATCATGGTAATCCTTGCCCTGGGCATAAACGCTGATCGCCCCCCGATCCCGCAACTTCAGCACCGCAAGCGGGTCCGCCTGCGGGGTATAGACCTCGGCCAGCATGATCACCGAACGCGCCGCGGGCCACAGTGCCGCCGCACTGCCGCGCCAGTTGGTGCGGTCCGCCATCCAGCCCATCTGCCCCTGCCGCCCTTCGGCCAGCCAGGCCTGCAGCCGCGCTGCCGCCTGCGGCACCGCACCGGGTGCGCAAACCCCCATGCCGGAAAACCCTTCTTCCCGCGCGCGCGCCGCAAGCTGTTCCTTCAGCGCGACAGACATCTGCGCCTTCTTCTTGGGGAAAATACCCTCGGGGGTGAATTGGCCGCAGGCCAAGAGGGGGCGGACAGCCCCCTGCCTATGCGATTTCGCGCAGAGAATTCGGTCCCCGTCATGGGATCAGAAATCAAGGTCAGCGTAATGCGCGGGCGGCGGAAAGCCCGGAACCTGATCGGCCAGCAGCGGGCGGAACGACGGGCGCGACTTGATCTTGGCGTACCAGTCCTTCACGGTGGCGGACCGGTTCCAGTCCACATCGGAAATGTAATCAAGGCAGGACAGATGCGCGGCAGCGGTGAAATCGGCCAGCGACATCTGGTCACCCGCCAGCCAGCGGCGCTGATCCAGCAGCCAGGCCAGATAATCGATATGGTACTTGATCCGCGTCGCCCCTGCCTTGACGTTTCTTGAATCCGGATAGCCCTGACCGTGCATTTTCTTGTTGACGCGCTCGTACAGCAGTTTCGAGGTGACTTCGGCATGAAACTTGTCGTCGAACCAGGCGCAAAGGCGGCGCACCTCATAACGTCCTTCAGGATCGCGTGGAAACAGCGGCGGCTGGGGCGCGGTTTCGTCCAGGTATTCACAAATTGCCTGGCTTTCGGACATGAACCTGGTATCCATCCGCAGCACCGGCACCTTGCCGGCCGGGTTGCGGCGCAGGAATTCTGCTGACGGCTCCCAATAGCGTTCCTCGATCAATTCCACCTCGATCCGCTTTTCGGCAAGCGTCAGGCGAACCTTGCGGCAGAACGGCGACAGCGGGGCATGATACAGGCGGTTCATCAAAGGGGTCTCGCCGTGGTCTGTTCGGCCACGTCATGCCGCGCCACGGGCCGGAATTCAATCCCGCGCATTCCTAATCGGGCTGGGCAGGCTCAAAACATCCGGCCCGGCCATCCAGCCGGATTGTTTCCGCCCCATCGGCGATCGCGGCAGCCCGGTTGCGCACCGACCGGGACGGGGCGGCGGCATCGCGCCCCTTGGGGTCGGGCAGCACGGCCGCCAGCCGGGCCGCCTGCGCCGCCGTCAGATCGGCGGCCGAAACCCCGAAATGGTGCTGTGCCGCCGCCTCCACCCCGAAGACGCCCTTGTCGAATTCGGCCACGTTCAGATAGACGACCAGGATACGCCGCTTGGTCCAGACCAGTTCCACCACGGGGGTGATCATCGCTTCCAGCGCCTTGCGCGCCCAGCTGCGCCCATGCCAAAGAAACACGTTCTTGACCACCTGCTGGCTTAGCGTCGATGCCCCCCGTGTGCCGCCCTGCGCCACGGCGCGGCGGATCTCGGCCATGTCGAAGCCCCAATGCAGACAGAAATTCGCGTCTTCCGCCGCAACGGCGGAACGCAGCATCACCGGGGCAATCTGATCTCCGCCCACCCAGGTGCGCTCCACTCCGCCCAGCCGGCGGCCCTCGGACAGCATGTAAAGCGTGGTCGGGGGCGGGACCACCGCGTACAGCAGGATCAGTGCCAGCAGCACCGCACCCAGGGCGGCGACCCCCCGCACCGCCCAGCGCAAGGCCTGCCGGACCAGCCCGCGCGCAGGCGCGTGCGGGGTACCTGCCGGTTTGGGCAGGCCGGACGCCTCGGGGCCGGTCTTGTCTGCCTTGGGTCTGCGGCGCGCTTGTACCATCCCGGCAGATCAATCATTGCGACAGCCCCGGGTCAAGCCCGGGGCCGCAGGCATCGCTTTGTCAGGCAGAGGGGGCTTCCATCGCCGCTTTCAGCTTTTCTTCCTGTTCCTTGCTGAGCGAGGTCTGGATGATGCGGCCCTTGGCACGAAACTCGCCCAGCCGGTCCAGCACCTTGTCACCGGTTACCTTGCGCACCAGCACGCCCACCGCCGCCCCGCCGGGCGTCAGGGTGGACCCCACTTCCTTGAGGAAGCCGTCATTGATCCCGATATCGGTCAGCCTGCCCGACAGCGCCCCGGCCCCGGCCCCGACGGCGGCCCCCAGCAGCGGGTTCAGGAACAAAAGCCCGATCAGCGCGCCCCAGATGCCGCCGCCTGCGGCCCCGGCGGCCGTCAGGTTCACGGCCTGATGCAGCACCACCTTGCCATCGGCCGATTTGGTAACGACCACCGCATCCTCCATCTCCAGCAGGTAGTCCTGCTGCAGCTTGACCAGTGCCGCGCGCAATTCGAACGCCGTCGCCTCGTCGTCAAACCCCACCAAGATCAGATCGGCCATGTCGATACCTCCAAAATGAAAACCCTTCGTAACTTTGGCGCGGGCTCTTGACGTCAACAAGACCTATTCGTGCCCTTGCGCGCCTGCCCGGCGGAATTCGGACCAAAGCTGCACGGCGGCTTGTCCGTGCAGACCGGCCTTATTCCGCCGGCATCGCCCGGGGTTCATCACTCAGCGGGTGGGAAAGGTGGATCAGCATTTCCTTGGGGCAGACCTGCACGAAGTTCAGCCGCTCCACCGCCCAGTCGTTCAGGATCTGCTTTGCCTTCAGGCTGCCCGTCTCCTGCGCGTGGCGCTGGATCAGGCCGCGAAGCTGGGCTTCCCAGTGCGGATGGGTCACCGCACAGGTGACCAGAGATTCGAGGTTCATCATGTCTTCCGCCGTTCCCTGCGGATCATGGACATAAGCCATGCCGCCGGTCATCCCGGCCCCGAAATTGGCCCCGATCCGCCCCAGGATCACGGCCACCCCGCCGGTCATGTATTCGCAGCCGTTCGACCCGCAGCCTTCGACCACCACCTGTGCGCCCGAGTTGCGCACGGCAAAGCGTTCGCCCGCACGCCCGGCCGCAAACAGCGCCCCCGCCGTCGCCCCGTAAAGCACGGTGTTGCCGATAATCGTGTTTTCAGCCGCCACCAGCGGCGAGGCCATCTGCGGCCGCACCACAATCAGCCCGCCTGACAGACCCTTGCCGACATAGTCATTGGCATCGCCCATCACCTCGATCTTCAGCCCCGGTGCAGCAAAGGCCCCCAGCGACTGCCCGGCATTGCCCGAAAGCTTCACCGTCAGATGATCCGGCTGCAGGCTGTTGCGCATCCCGAACTTGCGCACGATATGCGACGAGGCCCGCGTGCCGATGGTCCGGTGCGTGTTGCGCACGGCATAGGACAGCTGCATCTTTTCGCCTTCCTCGAAAAAGCGGGCACCGTCCCGGACGATATCCGCGTCCAGCGTATCAGGCACGGCGTTGCGCGGCTTGCTGCGGTCATAGGTGATCTTCGATGCGCCATCGACCGTGATCAGCAGCGGGTTCAGGTCAAGGTCATCCAGATTCGCCGCCCCGCGCGAAACCTGCGTCAAGAGGTCGGCCCGACCGATGATCTCGTCCATCGACCGCGCGCCGATCTGGCTCAGGATTTCGCGCACCTCCTGCGCATAGAAGGTGATCAGGTTCACCACCTTGTCGGCGCTGCCGGTGAACTTCTGCCGCAGTGCTTCGTTCTGGGTGCAGACACCCACCGGGCAGGTGTTGCTCTGGCACTGGCGCACCATGATGCAGCCCATGGCAATCAGCGCGGCCGTGCCGATGCCGTATTCCTCGGCCCCCATCATCGCGGCCATCACGATGTCGCGCCCGGTGCGCAAGCCCCCGTCGGTGCGCAAAGTCACCCGCTCGCGCAGGTTGTTCATCGCCAGAACCTGATGCGCCTCGGTCAGGCCCATTTCCCAGGGCAGGCCCGCATATTTGATCGATGTGCCGGGCGAAGCCCCCGTGCCGCCGTTATGCCCCGAAATCAGAATCACATCAGCCTTGGCCTTGGCCACCCCGGCGGCAATCGTGCCCACCCCGCTGGCCGACACCAGCTTGACCGTCACCTTGGCGCGCGGATTGATCTGCTTGAGGTCATAGATCAGCTGCGCCAGGTCTTCGATGGAATAGATGTCGTGGTGCGGTGGCGGAGAGATCAGCGTCACCCCCGGCGTGGAATGGCGCAGCCGCGCGATCAGGGCTGTCACCTTCATACCGGGCAACTGGCCGCCCTCGCCGGGCTTGGCCCCCTGCGCCACCTTGATTTCCAGCTCTTCGCAGGCGTTCAGGTATTCCGCCGTCACGCCGAAGCGGCCAGAGGCCACCTGCTTGATCTTGGCACTGGGGTTGTCGCCATTTGCTTCCGGCGTGAAATGCGCCGGGTCTTCGCCGCCCTCGCCCGAGTCGGACTTGGCCCCGATGCGGTTCATCGCGATGTTCAGGGTCTTGTGCGCCTCGGGCGACAGGGCGCCAAGGCTCATGCCGGGTGTGACAAAGCGCTTGCGGATCGAGGTGATGCTCTCCACCTCTTCGATCGGCACTGGCTTGCCCAGTGATTTGATATCCAGCAGGTCGCGGATGTGGATCGGCGGGTTGGCCCGCATCGCCGCAGTGTATTGCTTCCAGATGTCATAGGACGCGCGGTCACAGGCAGATTGCAGCATGTGCATCGACGAGGCTTCCCAGGCGTGCTTTTCGCCGGACCGGCGCGCCTTGTAGAAGCCGCCGATGGGCAGCACGTCTGCCCCGCCCAGCCAGCCCCTGGCATGAACCTCTTCCAGCTTCTGCTCGATGCCCGATACGCCTATTCCCGATATGCGGCTGTGCATGCCGGGGAAGTATTCGGCCACCATGGCGCGGCTCAGTCCCACCGCCTCAAAATTCAGGCCACCGCGATAGCTGGACACGACCGAGATGCCCATTTTCGACATGATCTTCAGCAGGCCGGCATTGATGGCATCGCGGTAGCGGCGCATGGCATCGGTCAGCGACCCGTCGATCAGGCCGCGCGAAATGCGGTCCGCAATCGAATCCTGCGCCAGATAGGCGTTTACCGTTGTGGCCCCGCAGCCGATCAGAACGGCAAAGTAATGCGGGTCGATGCATTCCGCCGACCGCACGTTGACCGAACAGAAGGTGCGCAGGCCCTTGCGCGTCAGCCAGCTGTGCACGGCACTGGTGGCCAGAATCATCGGCATCGGTACCTTGGACGGCCCCTGATGTTCATCGGTCAGAACCAGATGCCCCGCACCCGACCGCACGGCATCTTCGGCCTCGGCACGGATCCGCTCCAGCCCCTGGCGCAGATCATCGAGCCCGGCCTGTGCCGGGAAGGTGCAGTCGATGAAGGCCACCTGATCGCCGAACTGGCGCACCATCACGTCGAATTCGGCATTGGCGATGAACGGGCTTTCCAGAACCAGGATTTCGGCCTGGCTGGAATGTTCGTCCAGCACGTTCTTGAGGTTGCCGAACCGCGTCTTCAGGCTCATCACCCGGCTTTCGCGCAAGGAATCGATGGGCGGGTTGGTGACCTGGCTGAAGTTCTGGCGGAAGAAATGGCTCAGCGGGCGGTAGATCGACGACAGCACGGCGGCGGGCGTATCATCGCCCATGCTGGCGATCATTTCCTTGCCGTCCTCGGCCATCGGGGCCAGGACCTGTTCCAGTTCCTCTACCGTGTAGCCCGCCGCAATCTGGCGGCGGCGCAATTCTGCCCCGCTGAACAGCGCCGTTTCGGGCACATCGCGCAGCAGCGCGTTCAGGTCCACCACCTTTTCGATCCAGTCGCCAAAGGGCTGTGCCGCCGCCAGCTTGTCCTTCAGTTCGACATCATGGTACAGCCTGCCCTCGGCCATATCGACCGCAATCATCTGGCCCGGCCCAAGCGCACCTTTTTCCCGAATGGTCGTTTCGTCAACCGGGACCATGCCCGCTTCGGACCCGGCGATCAGCAGACCGTCGCCCGTCACCAGATAGCGCATCGGGCGCAGCCCGTTGCGGTCCAGCCCGCCGCAAACCCAGCGGCCATCGGTCATCGCCAGCGCCGCCGGTCCATCCCAGGGTTCCATGACGGCGTTGCAATAGGCATACATGTCGGCCCAGGGTTTTGGCATTTCGCCGGTCATCTTCGACCAGGCTTCGGGCACCAGCATGGTCTTGGTCATCGGCGCATTGCGCCCCGAGCGTACCATCACCTCGAACACCGCATCCAGTGCGCCGGAATCGGACGTGCCTGACGGGATGATCGGCTTGATGTCTTCCGCCGCATCGCCAAAGGCGGACGATGCCATGCGGATTTCATGGCTTTTCATCCAGTTGACGTTGCCCTTCAGGGTGTTGATCTCGCCGTTGTGCGCCAGCATCCGGAACGGCTGGGCCAGCCACCACTGCGGAAAGGTGTTGGTGGAATAGCGCTGATGATAGATCGCGAAGGCGGATTCAAACCGGTCGTCCATCAGATCGGGATAGAATGCCGCCACCTGCTCGGCCAGCATCATGCCCTTGTAGATGATGCTGCGGCAGGACAGCGAACACAGGTAAAGCCCCTGGATCTGCGCGGCAATCGCCGCCTTTTCGATCCGGCGGCGGATGATGTACAACTCGCGCTCAAAGGTTTCCCCGTCAATCGCCTTGTCGCAGCGGATCAGGATCTGCTCGATCTCGGGGCGCGTTGCATTCGCCTTGTCGCCCAGCACGTCGGTGTTCACCGGCACATGACGCCAGCCATAAATGTAATGGCCCATGCGCAGCACTTCGGTTTCCACGATGGTGCGGCAGCGTTCCTGCGCGCCGAAATCGGTGCGCGGCAGAAACACCTGGCCCACGGCAATCAGCTTTTGCACGTCAGGCTCATGCCCGGTGCGGCGCACCTGATCGTAGAAAAAGCGCACCGGAATCTGCACATGAATGCCCGCGCCATCACCGGTCTTGCCATCGGCATCCACGGCACCCCGGTGCCAGACCGCCTTCAGCGCATCAATCCCGTTCTGCACCACCTTGCGGCTGGGCTTGCCAGAAATCGCCACCACCAGCCCCACCCCGCAGGAGGCGTGTTCATCATCGCATTTATAAAGCGAATGTTCATTCATGAAAGCGCGCTTCGCCTTTTCGGCGTCAACCCAGGCGTCATCAAAGGTCATGGCGCAACTCCTGCCACATGGTGATTCTTTTGTTCATATTCCGCCTGCGTGGCGCGGCGGTGGTCGCCCTGCAGGCGGACAGAGGCCATGGCACGGTCGACATAAACTTCGGACCGCAGCGGTTGGTCACGGGCTTCGTCGAACAGGCCCGGCATCAGATCATAGCTCGCACCCGTGTTGTCGCGCATCCAAAGATGGCTGCCGCAGACCGGACAGAACGCCCGTTCGGCAAAATCGGACGAGGCATATCTTGTCACAGGCCCGTCCACGGTGACGCCTGCCGCGTCCGCGCTGAAGCACAGGAACAGCCCGCCCGACCAGCGCTGGCACATCCGGCAATGGCAGGCACCGGGGCGCGGATCATGCAGGCCTGCAACGCGCACCGTCACGGCGCCGCACAGACAGTGCCCGGTCATCGGTGCCCCCGTCATTCCCGCACCATCGCAGGCAGAAGGTCCGCTTTGCCATCCAGTCCGGACATGGTTGCGTCACAGTCAAAGATCGGCGCGGTGGTGAAAAACCCCGGCTCCCCCGGGAACACGAACTGGCGCGGCGTGCCGTCAACGGGAATTGTCCCGTCCGGGGTTTCCCACTGCGAAATGCCGGACAGGAAGATGCGCCAGTCGCGGTGGATGTATTCGTGGCCCCTGGCCTTTTTCACGATGGTGCCGTCGGGTGTCGTTTCGGTGTAGTCGAACTCGGTTTCTTCCAAGGTCACGCCATCAATCGTCACGCTGCGCCCCGTCAGCCTGTCAAAGCCGCGCACCACGGTTTGCGGACCGCCATCCTCGGCAAGGCCGAAGTCGAAGGTATCGATCCCCGTTGACAGAAGCGTGCTGAACGATGCCGGATCGGCAGGATCGGGCAGCAGGACCTGCCGCGTGGTCGGGAACATTTCAAAGCTTTCGACCCACTGCGTCTCGCGGTCGATCCGGCTGACAAAGAAGAGACCGTCCTGATCAAAATCCGCCCGCCACTGATCGCCCGGCGCATCGGCTTCGCAGCGGTAGTGATTGGACACACGGCAACCGCGCGACTGAACCGTCACCCAGCCCGTGCATCCCGGGGGCGGGCTGAATGTGCCGGGAATGGTGGTCTGCCCTTCCGCCTCTGACCCGGCCGACACGGCCAGACAGGCGAACAGGGCAAGCATCAGACGGCCACCGGGCCCGATCTTCGGCAAATGTCCCCTGCCGCCGGAAAGCTTTGCTGTCTGTCGCCGCATCTGCCTACTCCGCCGCCACTTGAACCGGTTGCGCAATATACTGCAGGATCGATTCTGCCGCTTCGCGTCCGTCGCGGATCGCCCAGACAACCAGGCTGGCACCGCGCACGATATCGCCCGCGGCGAAGACGCCGGGCAGGCTGGTCTCATGCGTGCGGAAGTCGGACTTGATGGTGCCCCAGCGTGTCACGGCCAGGTCAGGCACGCCCCAAAGTGCCGGAATCTCCTCAGGTTCGAACCCCAGCGCCATGATCACAAGATCTGCCGGTTCCACGTAATCGGCACCCTCGATGACCTCGGGCATTTGCCGGCCGCTGGCATCCGGCGCGCCAAGGCGCATCCGCTGCACGATCACGCCGTCCACCACAGCACCGCCGGTAAAGCCGCGGGGTGCAGAAAGCCAGACGAAATCCACGCCTTCCTCTTCCGCATTCGCCACTTCGCGCTGCGATCCGGGCATGTTCGCCCGGTCGCGCCGGTACAGGCACCTGACCGATACCGCGCCCTGCCGGACGGCCGTGCGGACACAGTCCATTGCCGTGTCACCGCCGCCGATCACCACCACCCGCTTGCCCAGCGCGTTCAACTCGCCACTGTCGAACGCCTCGACCTCGTCGCCAAAGCCTTTGCGGTTCGATGCGGTAAGATAATCAAGCGCCGGGACGATGCCTGCAGCGCCGATTCCGGGGGCGGCAAGACCGCGCGCCTTGTAAACACCCGTGGCAATCAGCACCGCATCATGCTGGCCCCGGATGGCGTCAAAGCTGATGTCTTCGCCCACGTTGCAATTCTGTATGAATTGCACGCCTGCTGCCTGCAAGTGTTCGATCCGCTGCATGACCACCGGCTTTTCAAGCTTGAAGCCCGGAATGCCATAGGTCATCAGCCCGCCCGCGCGGTCGTAGCGGTCATAGACCGTCACCTGCACGCCGCGGCGGCGCAGCACGTCTGCCGCCGCCAGCCCGCCCGGACCGGCCCCGATGATGCCCACGCTTTCGGCGCGCTCTTCTGCCGGACGGATCGGCTTGACCCAGCCCTGTTCCCAGGCGGTATCGGTGATGTATTTCTCGACCGCGCCGATGGTGACGGTGCCGTGGCCGGACTGCTCGATCACGCAATTGCCTTCGCACAGACGGTCCTGCGGGCAGATCCGGCCGCAGATTTCCGGGAAGGTGTTGGTGGCCTGGCTCAGTTCATAGGCTTCCTGCAACCGCCCCTCTGCCGTCAGGCGCAGCCAGTCGGGGATATTGTTGTGCAGCGGGCAGTGGCTTTGGCAATAGGGCACGCCGCACTGGCTGCACCGCCCCGCCTGCTCTGCCGCCTTCCGGTCGGCAAATTCCTGGTAGATTTCATGGAAATCCTGCGCGCGCAGGTTTGGCGGCCGCTTGTCCGGCATTTCCCGGGTAACGGTGACGAACTGCAGCATGTGTTGCTTGGCCATGCGGACACCTTCCGGAAAGCTTGCTTCGAGATGCCTGTGATACGCCGGGTTCCAACGGATTAAAAGTCAGCAATATTGACCTATAAACATCTTATGTTGGGCTTCTTGGTCATTTCCCGTTCACATCGGCCAATTTAAGGTCAGCATTCAAGACCTATATGGTCAATGGCCCGCCAGAAGCGCCATAAGCGCAGCCCCCCCAACCGCGATTCGCCACCACCCGAACAGCGCAAATCCGTGGGTGCCCAGGTAGCCAAGCAGCCAGCGCACCACCAGGACGGCACTGATGAAGGCCATGGCAAAGCCTATCGCGATATCGCCCAGCGCGCTTGCGTCCAGCACATCGCGGTTCTTGTAAAGGTCATAGGCGAACGCCCCCGCCATTGTCGGCATCGACAGAAAGAACGAAAATTCCGCCGCCGCACGGCGCCCTGCGCCAAGCCACAGCGCCCCCACGATTGTCGCCCCCGACCGTGATACGCCCGGGATCATTGCCAGGCACTGGATGACCCCGATCCTGAAGGCAACGCCCAGGGGCAGCGCCATTGCATCTTCGTAACGCGGGTTTGCCGCCAGCCGGTCTGCAAACAAAAGGACGATGCCGCCAAGAATCAGCATCACCGCAATCAGCCGGGGCGATTCGAACAGCACCGTCTTGATGACATCATGCGCCAGCACGCCGATCACCACGGCGGGCAGAAAGGCGACCAGCACCGAAACGATGAACCGCCGTGCCGCCGGATCATGTGGCGCTGCCCGGAACACCGCCCACAGTTTCCCGGCATAGACCGTCAGAATCGCCAGAACGGCACCCAGCTGGATCACCACCTCAAAAGTGCGTCCCGCAGACTGGAACCCAAGGAAATGGCCAACCAGCAGCAGATGACCTGTCGAGGATACCGGAATGAATTCGGTCAACCCTTCGATCAGCCCCAGCAGGGCCGCAACAAGGGTGGAACTGTCGGCCATCGCCGCCCCTTTTCAGGTTTTCCGCAGGTTTTTCGCCGATTCCCTGATCGCGGCAAACTGGCCCGACGGGCGGTAGCGCCACAGATATTCGGGCAGCACGGCATCGATCGGCGTCGGGGCAATGCCCAGATCGGCCAGCCCCCTGGCGCGGGGCGACACCACATTGTCATGCGCCAGGTTGCGTACCTGATCGCGCGTGATCAGCCCGTTGGTGAACAGCCCCAGCGTAAAGGTCTGCAGAAGGTCGAACGCACCGCCCATGATCCGCGCCACGAAGAACGGGATGTTCACGATCAGCCGGCGGCGCTGAACAACCTGCAGCATCTTCTGCATCAGCGCGCGGAAGCTGTGAACGTCCGGCCCGCCCAGTTCGTAGATGCCCGGGGCGGCTTCGCCCAGAACGGCCTTGACCGCCGCCTGCGCCACGTCATCGACATAGACCGGCTGGAACCTTGTCCCGGCCCCCACGACCGGCAGGAACGGGCCAAGGCGCGTCATTGCGGCAAAACGGTTGAAAAACTGGTCTTCCGTCCCGAACACGACAGAGGGCCGCAGGATCACGGCCTGCGGAAAGGCCAGGCGCACGGCGGCCTCGCCTGCCGCCTTGCTGCGCGCATAGGCGCTGGCCGCGTCCGGATCCGCGCCAATCGCCGAAAGCTGCACAAGGCGGCCCACGCCAAGCTCTGCCGCGATGCGCGCAACGCGCGCCGCCCCTTCGGCCTGAACCGCGTCAAAGCCGTTGCGGCCAACCTCGTTCAGCACGCCGACACAGTTCACCACCGCATCCGCGCCCTGCATCACCGCCCGGACGGACGCGTCATCGCGGATGTTGCAGAACACCGGTTCCACCTGGCCCACCACACCATAGGGCCGCACGAAGATCGCCTCGTTCGGGCGGCGGACGGCGACGCGCACGCGCCAGCCCTCTTTCGCCATGCGTCGGGCAATGTAGCGCCCGATAAACCCGGAACCGCCATAGATCGTGACCAGCTTGTTCATCTGCCCTGCCCTTTTGGGGAAGCCTGCGAAGGTACGACAGGAAATAGCTTTTCAAGCCTTCGCTCACAAGCGCCAAACCTGCGACGAATTATTGTGACAGGGCGTTGACACGCCCCGCACCCCCCGGTAAAGCGCGGCTGTAACACCTGCCCAGGTGGCGGAATTGGTAGACGCGCACGGTTCAGGTCCGTGTGCCGCAAGGCGTGGAGGTTCGAGTCCTCTCCTGGGCACCATCGATCCCTCGTGCCAGTTCGAAGGATCAGACAGTGACAATCCACCACTACCGCAATGACCTGCCGGATGGCCTTTCCTTTGGCGCAATCGTGGCGATCGACACCGAAACGATGGGCCTTGACCCGCGCCGCGACCGGCTGTGCGTGGTGCAGCTGTCGTCGGGCGACGGTGACGCCCATCTGGTGCAGATCGACCGGGGCCAGACCTCCGCGCCCAATCTGGAACGCCTGCTGACCGATCCCGCCATCCTGAAACTGTTCCACTTCGGGCGGTTCGACATTGCGGCCCTGCAAAACGCCTTTGGTGTGCGCACTGCCCCGGTCTGGTGCACCAAGATCGCCTCGCGGATGACCCGCACCTTCACCGACCGGCACGGGCTGAAATACCTTCTGATCGAGCTTCTGGGCATCGATGTTTCCAAACAGCAGCAGACCTCGGACTGGGGTGCTGCTACCCTGACGGATGCGCAGAGGGATTACGCGGCATCGGATGTGCTTTATCTGCACCGGCTGAAAGGCGAACTTGAATCGCGTCTGATCCGCGAAGGCCGGATGGAGCTTGCCCAGCGCTGCTTTGACTTTCTGCCAACACGGGCAGAGCTGGATCTGATGGGGTGGGACGAACCAAATGACATCTTCCACCACTAGGGCGGCCCCGGACCACAAAACATTTCTTGCCACCGCCCGCCGGGTCATCACCCGCGAGGCGCAGGCGCTGGACATTCTCTCGGGCACGCTGGGCGAAAGCTTTGCCCGGGCGGTCGATCTTCTTCTGGCCGCCGAGGGCCGCGTCATCGTCTCGGGCATGGGCAAGTCCGGCCATATCGCGCGCAAGATTGCGGGCACCTTTGCCTCTACCGGAACGCCCGCGCACTTTGTTCACCCGGCCGAGGCCAGCCATGGCGATCTGGGCATGGTGATGCGCGGCGATGTGGTGCTGGTGCTGTCCAATTCCGGCGAGACGCCCGAGCTTGCCGATATCGTCGCCCACACCCGCCGCTTTGGCATCCCGCTGATCGGCATCGCGGCGCAGGCCGGATCGACCCTGCTGCGCCAGTCCGATGTGGCCCTTCTGTTGCCCGACGCGCCCGAAGCCTGTGCGACCGGCGTGGTCCCCACCACCTCGACCACCATGGCACTTGCCTTGGGCGATGCGCTTGCGGTGGTGCTGATGGAGCAGCGGCAGTTCACCCCCGAACAGTTCCGGGCCTTTCATCCCGGCGGCAAGCTTGGTGCCCGGCTGGCAAAGGTGCGCGACCTGATGCACAGCGACATGCCGCTGGTGCGCAGCGGCACACCCATGGCCGGGGCGCTGCTTGCGATGTCCGGCAAGGGCTTTGGCGTGGTTGGCGTGACCGATGCGGAGGGCTATCTTGTGGGCGTGGTCACGGATGGTGACCTGCGCCGACATATGGAAGGGCTGCTGTCGCTGACCACCGATCAGGTCATGACCAAGGCCCCCCGCACCATCGGTCCGGATGCCCTGGCGGAAAAGGCGGTTGCCGTGATGAATGAAAACAAGATCACGTGCCTTTTCGTTGTCGATCCCGAAGGCAGCCGCATGGCCATAGGGATTCTGCATATCCATGATTGCCTGCGCGCCGGTGTGGCCTGACCGATGGGACGCGCCGATAACGCCTGGTCACGCTGGGTCGTGCTGCTGAAGATCGTTCTTCCGCTGATGGCACTTGCGCTGCTGTCATCGATCTTTCTTCTGTCGCGCACAATCGACCCGACCGCAGCCATGCCCTTTGCCGACGTTGATGTCGAAGACCGCGCCCGCGAACCGCGTCTGACCACGCCGGAATTTTCGGGCGTCACAAGCGACGGGGCGCTTGTCACGCTGGATGCGGCCGAAATGCGGCCTGATCCGGCAAAGACCGGCAGCGGCACCGCCACCGACCTGCGGGCGCGCCTGGTCTCGAAAACCGGGGACACCACCGATGTCGCAGCCGACCGCGGCAAGGTCGATACCGTGGCCGGCACCTATGAGATGACCGGTGCCGTGACGGCGGTACTTTCGACCGGCTACACGATTGCCGCATCGAAAATGGCCGGTTTGCTGGACGCGACGCAACTTGATGCGACCGGGCCGGTGGAGGCGACCGCACCCATGGGGCGAATCACTGCAGACGCCATGCAGCTTCGGTCCGATCCGGCGGCACCCGGAAACCATCTTCTGGTTTTCAACGGGCGCGTCCGGCTGGTATACAAGCCGCAGGAATGACCACCCGAGGCACCTGCATGTTCCGTTTCCTGGCCGCCGTGTTTCTTGGATGGCTGATCGGCCTTGTGCCGGCCCCCGTGCAGGCACAGGCGGGCGCGACCGTGGCCTTCGGCAGCATGAAGGGTGATCCGACGCAACCCGTCGAGGTGACGGCGGATCAGTTGCAGGTCAACCAGGCCGACGGTACGGCGATCTTCCGGGGCAACGTGATCGTGATCCAGGGCAGCATGCGCCTGACCGCGCCCGAGGTTCAGGTCGATTATGCCGCCGACGGCAAAAGGATTGCGCGCCTGCACGCCACAGGGGGCGTCATACTGGCCAACGGGGGTGAGGCCGCCGAAGCCCAGGACGCGGTCTATACCATCGCATCCGGTCAGGTGGTGATGACGGGCGATGTTCTTCTGACCCAGGGCACCAGCGCGCTTTCGGGCAAGGTGCTGACCGTGGATCTGACAACCGGCACCGGGGTTATGGAGGGGCGCGTGCAGACCGTGTTCGTTCCCGGCAGCGCCGCGCCATGAGCCCCGCACCGCCGGAACTGACGCTGACCCCGGGCACGGCCGGCCTGCGTGTGCGCAACCTGCGCAAAAGCTACCGGCGCCGCCCCGTCATCCGCGACATCAGTCTTGATCTGTCGCGTGGCGAAATCGTCGCACTGCTGGGGCCGAACGGGTCGGGCAAGACCACCTGCTTTTACGCCATCGCCGGGCTTGTCATGCCCGAAGGGGGCAGCGTGATCCTGGACGGGCGCGATGTCACGGCCCTGCCGATGTACCGCCGCGCCCGGCTTGGCATCGGCTATCTGCCGCAGGAAGTCTCTATCTTTCGCGGTCTGACGGTTGAAGAGAATATCCGCGCGGTTCTGGAGATCATCGTGCCGGACCGCCACAAGCGGCGCGAACGGCTGGAGGAACTTCTGTCGGACTTTTCCATCACGCATATCCGGCGCGCTTCCGCACTTGCGCTGTCAGGCGGGGAAAGACGCCGGGTGGAAATTGCCCGCTGTCTTGCGGCCGAGCCCAGATACCTGCTTCTGGACGAGCCCTTTGCCGGGGTCGATCCGATCGCCGTGGGCGAAATCCGGCTGCTGGTCCAGCATCTGAAGGACCGTGGAATAGGCGTTCTGATCACCGACCATAACGTGCGGGAAACGCTTGATATCGTCGATCGCGCCTACATCCTGCACGAAGGCGCGGTCCTGATGAGCGGCACCGCGGACGAGGTTGTGCGCGACGAAAACGTGCGCCGTGTCTACCTTGGGCGGGATTTCCGCATCGGCTGACGCCGGATGGTCTTTGCCAAGAAGCTGTTGACAACCCGGTCGCACCTGCTTCCAAATGCCGTCAATGCATTTGCGAACCGCCCCGATGCGCCGCTCTTTCGGCGGCCCTCTCTCTGTCCGGTGCAGCGCCGGATCGGCGGTGCCGCACGCCTTGGCACAACGTCAGACAAGGGAACGTCCTGCCTGCGGCAGGATGACCTGCGCCATCCATCCGAAGGAGGGGCCATGCGCTATCAGATCAGCGGCAAACAGATTGACATCGGCGAGGCGCTTCAGACCCATGTGAAGGCCGAGATGGGCGAGGTGGTTGAAAAATACGCCCAACGCCCGACGGAATGTCTGGTGGTCTTTTCGCGTGTTGCGCATGAATACGTCTGCGAATGCATCCTGCACCTGTCCACGGGCCTGACGGCCCAGGCCAAGGGTCATGCGACCGAAATCTATGCCGCCTTCGAATCCTGCCGCGAGAAGATGGACAAGCAATTGCGCCGCTACAAGCGCCGCCTGCGCAGCCACCACCGTGACCGCACGGCACCGGTTGAATTCGACGGCGGCTCCTCTTATATCCTCGCCTCATCCGAGGACCCCGAGGATGCGGAGCCCGAAACGCTTCAGCCCGTCGTGATTGCCGAGATGGAGACGAAGATTCCTTCGATCACCGTCGGCGAGGCCGTGATGCAGCTGGAACTGGCAGGACAGCGCATGCTTGTGTTCCGCAACGAAGGTCACGGCGGAGTCAACGTTGTCTACAGACGGGATGACGGCAACATCGGCTGGATTGACCCGCGCAACAGCAAGTAGCGCCTTCGGGCGCAGAAATTGAACGATTCATGGAACTGTCCAAGCTTCTGAAACCGGGGGCCATCCGTGTTGTCGGCCACCTGACCAGCAAGAAGCGCCTTTTTCAGGAACTGGGTGATGTTGCCGCCCAGGCCTATGGCCTGAATGCATCGGTCGCCGTGGACGGGCTGCAGGAACGCGAAAGCCTGGGTCCGACCGGTGTCGGACATGGCATTGCCTTGCCACATGCCCGGCTTGAAGATCTGGCCGGGATCATCGGCATCTTCCTGCGCCTTGAAAAACCGCTGGACTTCGATTCGGTGGACCGCCAGCCGGTGGATCTGGTCTTTGCCCTGTTCGCCCCCAAGGATTCCGGCGTCGATCACCTGAAGGCGCTGGCCCTGGTCAGCCGCACCATGCGTGACCCGGCCATCTGCGCCAAGCTGCGCGCCAACAGCGATGTATCGAAACTGCACGCCATCCTGACCGAAGGCCGCACCCATCAGGCGGCCTGACGGTGTCCGGTGGCCATGGGGCGGGCGGGGGCGCGCCTTACTGCGCGGGTTTCTGCTGCGCCATGATCTGGCGCAGATACGCCAGAAACTCGTCGTGCAGCTCGGCCCGCCCCAGCCCGAAGGCCACCGTCGCCTGCAGAAAACCTGCCTTTGATCCGCAATCATACCGCTGCCCGCGGAACCGGTAGCCGTAAACCTTGCGGCCGGCGGTGATTTCTTCGGCAATGGCATCTGTAAGTTGAATTTCGCCACCCGCCCCGGTCTTCCTGCGATTGAGGTTGTCCAGAACGTTCGGCGACAGGATGTAACGCCCGATCACCGCAAGGTTGGACGGCGCGTCTTGCTGCTTGGGCTTCTCGACCATGCCCTTGACCGTTACCAGCGCCCCCCTGTCGTCGCCGATATCCAGAACGCCATAGGACGAGGTTTTTTCGGGCGGCACTTCCATTGCGGCCACCATGTTGCCGCCGGTCTCGGCAAAGGCTTCGGCCATCTGCTGCAGACAGGGCTTTTCGGCTGCGATCACGTCATCCGGCAACATCACCGCAAAGGGTTCATCCCCGATCAACTGACGCGCGCACCACACGGCATGGCCCAGGCCCAGCGCCTTGTGCTGGCGCACATAGGCAATCGCCCCGCTTTCCATGTTGGTCCGTTCCAGAACCTCCAGAAGCTGGTGTTTGCCGGACCGGCGCAGCGCGTTTTCCAGTTCGGGCGCATGGTCAAAGTAGTCCTCCAGCGCCCCCTTCCCCCGCGAGGTCACGAAGATGAATTCCTTGATCCCGGCCGCCCGGGCCTCGTCAATGGCGTATTGAATCAGCGGTCGATCCACCAACGTCATGATTTCCTTGGGGATCGACTTGGTCGCGGGAAGAAAGCGGGTCCCCAGACCGGCAACCGGGAAGACGGCCTTCGTCACCTTGTTCTTTGTCATCTCTATACTCTTTCCGACGTCTTCAGACCCTGCGCCAGGATAAGCAGTCCATACGCGCCCCCGTTCCGGGGTCCCACACAATTCTGACAGGTTTTCGGAAGATCCCCGAGAAACGCGGCCGTTTTCCGGCTTTCGGCACGAAGATCGGCAAAAGGGCGCGCATGGGATCAAAGCACAAAGCGCGGCCCCTCCCGATCCGGACCCCGTGATGATATTCCTTGCACTGGCCGCGATGCCATACCGGCGGCCCACACGACGGAAACGGTCACGTTCCGCTGCCCATCTCTGCCAGCATCGCCTCGATTCGCGGCACGTCTTCGGGGTTGTTCAACTCCCAGAACAGACGACCGCGCGCATCCACTTCCACGCACAGCACCTGCCGGCCGTTTTCCAGGAACCGCAGCTGCTCCAGACCTTCCAGCGTTTCCAGGGGGCCCGGTTCCCACGTCGTATAGGCCCGCAGCGCGGCGGGCCGGAACGCATAGACGCCCACGTGGTGAAACACCGGCGTCGGCTCGGCCCCGGCATAGGTACGGGTGGTGAAGGGAATCACCTCTTTCGAGAAATACAGCGCCCGGCCACCCACCCCGAAAACCGCCGTTGTCCCGCCGACACGCCCGGCGCGCCGGTCGGCCAGAAAGCCGTTCAGCACCCGCCCATCGGCGCGCAGCACCGGCGTTGCAACTTCGGCCCCGGGCGCGGCGCGAAGAGCGGTGATCAGATCTTCCACGAACCAGGGCGGGGTCAGCGGCGCATCGCCCTGCAGGTTCACCACGATGTCGTAGCCGGGAAGCCGCTCCAGCACCTCGGCGCAACGCTCGGTTCCGTTGCGCCAGTGGTCCGCAGTCATCACCACCTCTGCCCCGAACCCTTCGGCAGCCTCGCGGATGCGTGCGTCATCGGTGGCCACCACCACGCGGTCCACACCGCGCACCGCCTGTGCCGCTTCCCAGCTGCGGCGGATCAGCGGTTTTGCCACGCCATCCGGGCCGCGCAGGTCCACAAGCGGTTTTCCGGGATAGCGGGTCGAGGCATAGCGGGCCGGAATGGCGATCAGGACGCGCATTTGTGCAATTCCACTCCGGGGGCAAATGCGATGAAGAACGGATTGTCCCAGCCCGGCTTGCCATAACGCAGCACGCGATGGTCGTCGAACCTCACCACCTGCCCGCCTGCACCCCGCAGCACCGCATCGCCCGCCGCCGTATCCCATTCCATCGTCCGGCCGAGGCGCGGGTAAAGATCGGCCTCGCCGGTGGCCACCAGACAGAACTTCAGGCTCGACCCGGCGCTGGTCATGTCCTTCACCGCATAGCGCGCGATGTAGTCATCCGTCGCCGGATCGCGGTGCGATTTTGACGCCACCACCCTCAATGCGGCATTGTCGGGGGCCGCGACGGCCAGCAACCGCAGCGGTCCCGCCACCGCCTTGTCAAAGATGCCGGTTTCCTCGACAGACCGTCCATCGGCCCGGGTGTAGAACAGCCGCCCCAGCGCCGGGGCATAAACCGCACCGCGCAGGGGAACGCCGTTTTCGACATAGGCGATATTCACGGTAAAGTCACCGCGCCGCTGCACGAATTCCCTGGTCCCGTCCAGTGGATCGACGATCAGGAAGGTCGCGGCGCTTTGCCCATGTGTGGCCGCCTGTTCTTCCGTGATCAGCGGCACATCGGGAAAGGCCCTGCGCAGACCGGCCGCTATCAGCGCGTCGGCAGCCTCATCAGCCCTGGTCACCGGGCTTGTGTCGGACTTGGCCTTCACCTCAAAGCTGGGGGAGTTGTAAACCTCCATGATCCGGTCGCCCGCCTCCAGGGCCAGGCGGCGCATCACCCGGGTCAGTTTTTCGAAATCCATTGCAGGCTCCCGTCCCCGACCGGGCCGGGGGGTTCAATGCGCTTGGCCGCCCTTATGCGGTTTCCCCGGCGAAACGGCAAGATTCCCGCGCAAATGGTCAGTCCGCGACAACGCGCAGCGTCAGGTTTATGCGCCCCCCGTTCGGCAGAAGGGCCGAGCTGCCGTGCCGCACCCGGTCGATCCCGTGGAAGGCAAGCCGCGCCTCGCCGCCCATCACAACCACATCCCCCGAGTGCAGCCAGACGCTTTGCGTGGGTGCGGTCCGGTCCGGGCCGCCCATGCGAAACAGCGCGTCATCCCCCAGCGACACGGACAGAACCGGAAAGGTGAAATCCCCCTCGTCCCTGTCCTGGTGCATCCCCATGCGCGCCCCTGCCCCATAGAAATTGATCAGGCAGCAGTCGGGCGCACGCTGCAGCCCGGTTACCCGGTGCCACAGGCCCAGCACCCGCGCCGGGATCGGCGGCCAGTCGCCGCCGCCGGGATGTCTGGCCGCATAGCGGTAACCGGCCCGGTCCGCCACCCAGCCCAGACGGCCTGCCGCCGTCATCCGCACGCTCATCGCCCGCCCGCCCGGCGTGACCGGTGCCACCAGCGGGGCGGCCGCCACCACGGCGCGGATATCGTCCACCCAGTCGGCCTGCCCGGCGGCCGGAATCAGCCCCGCATGAATATCAAACCCGCGCAGACGCAGCGTCGGAACCGACCGGTCCGCAGAATCCCCTGAATTCATCGCGCCCTCTATCGTTTTCAAAAGCCCGCAGCGCTTGCAGCCTGCCGGACCCCCCCTTATATACCCCCCGAAGCCGGGATGGGGCGGCCGCCCCGACCGGATCTCATTGGGATCGGGGGCAGAGGCCGCAACGGCTCTGCGCCCCAATACATCGCCGAAAGAAGAGGTAGCTTACTATGGCCAAAGTCATCGGGATTGACCTCGGGACCACGAACTCCTGCGTTGCAATCATGGACGGCGCACAACCGCGCGTGATTGAAAACTCGGAAGGGGCCCGCACCACTCCGTCCATCGTCGGTTTCACAGAAACCGAACGCCTCGTCGGCCAGCCGGCCAAACGTCAGGCGGTCACGAATTCCTCGAACACCATATTCGCCGTCAAGCGTCTGATCGGGCGCCGCATTGATGACGTGCATCTTGCCAAAGACAAGAAGAACCTGCCTTACACCCTGGTGAACGGCGGCAACGGCGACGCCTGGGTCGAAGTGCGGGGTGAAAAGTATTCGCCGTCGCAGATCTCGGCCTTCATCCTGCAGAAGATGAAGGAAACCGCCGAAAGCTACCTTGGCGAACCCGTGACCCAGGCCGTGATCACGGTTCCCGCCTATTTCAACGACGCCCAGCGTCAGGCCACCAAAGATGCAGGCAAGATCGCCGGCCTTGAGGTGCTGCGCATCATCAACGAACCCACGGCGGCGGCACTCGCCTATGGCCTTGACAAGAAAGATGCCAAGACGATCGCGGTCTATGACCTTGGCGGCGGTACGTTCGACATCACCATTCTTGAAATCGACGACGGCCTGTTCGAAGTGAAATCCACCAACGGGGATACGTTCCTTGGCGGTGAAGACTTTGACATGCGGATCGTGAACTACCTGGCCGATGAGTTCAAGAAGGAACACGGCGTTGACCTGACGCTGGACAAGATGGCCCTTCAGCGCCTGAAGGAAGCGGCAGAAAAGGCAAAGATCGAACTGTCTTCCAGCCAGCAGACCGAGATCAACCAGCCCTTCATCAGCATGGACCGCAACACGGGCCAGCCGCTGCACCTTGTCGTCAAGCTGACCCGCGCCAAGCTGGAAAGCCTGGTGGGTGATCTGATCAAGGCGTCGATCAAGCCGTGCCAGGCCGCGCTGAAGGATGCCGGTCTCAGCATCGGCGACATCGACGAGGTGGTTCTGGTCGGCGGCATGACCCGCATGCCGAAAGTGGTGGAAGAGGTTACGAAGTTCTTCGGCAAGGAACCCCACAAGGGTGTCAACCCAGACGAGGTCGTAGCACTTGGCGCGGCCATTCAGGCCGGCGTGCTGCAGGGTGATGTCAAGGACGTGGTCCTGCTGGACGTGACCCCGCTGAGCCTGGGCATTGAAACGCTGGGCGGGGTCTTCACCCGCCTGATCGACCGCAACACCACGATCCCCACGAAGAAGTCGCAGGTCTTCTCGACCGCCGAAGACAACCAGAACGCGGTGACGATCCGCGTCTTCCAGGGCGAGCGGGAAATGGCGGCCGACAACAAGATTCTGGGCCAGTTCAATCTGGAACAGATCCCGCCGGCACCGCGCGGCATGCCGCAGATCGAAGTGACCTTCGACATCGACGCCAATGGCATTGTCTCGGTCAATGCCAAGGACAAGGGCACGGGCCGGACCCAGGCGATCACCATCCAGGCCTCGGGCGGTCTGTCGGATGACGAGATCGAGAAGATGGTCAAGGACGCCGAGGCGAATGCCGACGCCGACAAGGCCCGCCGCGAACTGGTCGAGGCGCGCAACCAGGCCGAAAGCCTGCTGCATTCGACCAGGAAGTCGCTGGAAGAACATGGCGACAAGGTGGATCCTTCCACCGTGGAGGCCATTGAACTTGCGATGGGCGCGCTGGAAGAAACCCTCAAGTCCGACGACGCGGGCAAGATCAAGGGCGGCATCCAGAACCTGACCGAAGCTGCGATGCGTCTGGGCGAAGCCATCTACAAGGCAAGCCAGGCCGAATCCGAAAGTGCCGATCCCGACGCCCCGCGCGGCGTGGATGATGACATCGTGGACGCGGATTTCGAAGACCTTGGCGACAGCAAGCGGAAGTAAGTCCGCACGAACCGGACTGAAGGCGGCCTGCATCAAGGCCGCCTTCGACGTGTTCCCCAAAGGGGTTTGCCATGGCAAAACGCGATTTCTACGAAATTCTCGGCGTGCCGCGCACCGCTTCGGCTGAAGAGCTGAAAAAGGCCTATCGCAGCAAGGCCAAGGAGCTGCACCCCGACCGCAATTCAGACAATCCGGCGGCCGAGGCGCAGTTCAAGGAAGTGAACGAAGCTTATGACACGCTGAAAGACGCGGAAAAGAAGGCTGCCTACGACCGCTATGGTCATGCGGCTTTCGAAGGCGGGCGCGGCGCGGGCGGCGGCGGCGGTGCAGGTCAGGGTGATTTCGCCTCTGCATTCTCGGATGTGTTCGAAGATTTGTTCGGCGATTTCATGGGCGGGCGCGGCGGTGCGGGCGGCGGACGCAGCCGGGCACAGCGCGGCTCTGACCTGCGCTACAACCTGCGCGTCTCGCTGGAAGACGCCTTTGGCGGCATCCAGAAGACCATCAATGTTCCCGCGTCGGTGTCCTGCGAGGTCTGCCGGGGCACAGGGGCCGAAGGTGGTGCGGAACCTGTCACCTGCCCGACCTGTTCGGGCATGGGCAAAGTGCGGGCGCAACAGGGGTTCTTCACGGTCGAACGCACCTGCCCGACCTGTGCGGGCATGGGCCGGATCATCAAGAACCCCTGCCGGGCCTGCGGCGGTGCCGGACGCACCGAAAAGGAACGCGCGCTGTCGGTAAACATCCCCGCAGGCGTTGAAACCGGCACCCGCATCCGCCTTGCCGGCGAGGGCGAGGCCGGTCTGCGCGGTGGCCCGGCGGGCGATCTTTACATCTTCATCGAGGTCAAGGACCACCCGCTTTTCCAGCGGGACGGCGTTCACCTGTTCTGCCGCGTTCCGGTCAGCATCACCACCGCCGCGCTGGGCGGCGAGGTCGAGGTGCCAACCATCGACGGCGGGAAAAGCCGCGTCAAGGTGCCCGCCGGCAGCCAGACCGGCAAGCAGATGCGGCTGCGCGCCAAGGGCATGCCGGCCCTGCGCGGCGGCGGCAGCGGGGACATGCTGATCGAACTGGCGGTGGAAACCCCGGTCAATCTGACCAGCCGCCAGAAAGACCTGCTGCGCGAGTTCGAAAAGCTGTCCGAAGACAACAATCCGGAAGGATCTTCGTTCTTCTCCAAGGTGAAAACCTTCTGGGACGGGATGAAGGGCTGAAACCCGATCCTGCCAAAACCACCCGGTTTTGGCAGGATTCTGTCCCCGGGATGACGTCGGTTAACCATTCATTCACCCTGTCTGCGCCAAACTGCCGGCATGAGCAGACCGCCCTCTTTCCGCGAAGCACGCCTGCCGCTGTTTCTTCCGGCTGATCCGCAGGATGATGACGGCACAGTGCCTGATCATCCGCTTCAGGGCCGTCTGCCGTCTTACCTCAGGGATCACCGCAAGCGGCTTCGCACCCGCTTCATGGAAGGCGGGGCGGCGGCCATGCCCGAATACGAATTGCTTGAACTGATCCTGTTTCGTGCCATCCCCCGGCATGACGTGAAGCCCCTGGCACGCCTGCTGCTGGAGACGTTCGGCGACATCAACCGCGTCGTCACTGCCCCCGCCGCCCGCCTGGCCGCCATCCCCGGCGTGGGCGAGGCCGTGATCCAGGAACTCAAGCTGATCGAGGCGGTGGCCCAGCGCATGGCGCGGTCGCGCATCATGCACCGCCCTGTGCTGTCGTCCTGGGATGCGCTGCTGGATTACTGCCACACCGCTATGGCGCACCGGGAAACCGAACAGTTCCGCATCCTGTTCCTTGACCGCAAGAATGTCCTGATCGCAGACGAAGAACAATCGCAGGGCACGGTCGACCATGTTCCGGTCTACCCGCGCGAGGTGGTCAAGCGCGCGCTGGAACTGAACGCCAGCGCGCTGATCCTTGTCCACAACCATCCGTCGGGTGACCCGACCCCATCCGAAGCCGACATCGCGATGACCACCCAGATCCAGAATGCTGCGGCCGTGCTGGGCATCACCCTTCACGATCATCTGATCGTCGGAAAATCGCGCGAGGTCAGCTTCAGGGCGCTGCGCTATCTTTAGGCGGGCGCTGAAAAAGTGCCGGTCGCATGGGCTGCCTGACCTGAAAGGCAGGAAACCCTTGCGCCTGTGCGCGAGGGGACCACTCCGCGCGGGCGGGGGAAAGCACCCTCACCGCTCCATTGGCAGGGGCCATCGCCCCTGCCACGGCGTTACGCCGGGATCAGGACCGGCCGGGGGCCCAAAGCCCCCGGCCAGCGCCCGCCCCGCCCACGGCGGGCGCTTCTCGCCCGCCGGGTCGGGCGCTGGCCTGCGTTGTTCCCGGACCTGCCGGTCTACAGGGAACCGTTCCGCGCGGGCGGGGGAAACGCGGGTCGCGTGTCCTGTTCCCGCCCGGGCGGGCGAAAGCATCCTCACTGCTCTCATGGC
>JADCEF010000123.1 GCA_020250445.1 Rhodobacter sp. | reverse complement strand
GGGCAGCGTGGCGCTGTGGCAGGGGCGATGGCCCCTGCCATTGAGGCGGTGATGGTGCCTTCGCCGTTCCGGCCGGGAACAGGAAACGCAACGCGTTTCCCCGCCCGCGCGCGACGGTGCCCTGTAGATCGGCAGGTCCGGGCGACACAGAGGCCAGCGCCCGACCCGGCGGGCGGGAAGCGCCCGCCGGTGGCGGGGCGGGCGCTGGCCGGGGGGCTCTGGCCCCCGGTTGGGCAAGGCGCAGCGCAGTGCTGTGGCAGGGGCGATGGTCCCTGCCAGGAGGTGTCGCGCGCGCAGGCGCAAGAGGTTCCCGCCTTGCGCTCAGTCGGCCCCTGCGCCCGGCACCTCTTCAGCACCCTGTTAACGCAAACACGGCAAAGATGACGGCCTGCACAGGCATCGCGTTGCAGCATGCTTGCGCGCTGCGCCCCAAGAGACTACCCATCCCCCGTCACGCAACCCGACCCGGAGAACGGAACAATGGCCAGACCCAAGATTGCACTGATCGGTGCAGGACAGATCGGCGGCACGCTTGCGCATCTTGCAGCGCTCAGGGAACTTGGCGATGTCGTGCTTTTCGACATCGCCGAAGGCACGCCGCAGGGCAAGGCGCTGGATATCGCGCAGTCCGGCCCCTCTGCCGGGTTCGACGCCGAGATGACAGGCACCAACGACTATGCCTTTCTGCGCCGCGCCGATGTCTGCATCGTGACCGCAGGTGTTCCGCGCAAACCGGGAATGAGCCGCGACGATCTGCTGGGCATCAACCTTAAGGTCATGAAGGCGGTCGGCGAAGGCATCAGAAAGCATGCGCCGAACGCTTTTGTCATCTGCATCACCAACCCGCTGGATGCGATGGTCTGGGCGTTGCAGAAGTATTCGGGCCTGCCCGCCAACCGCGTGGCCGGCATGGCGGGCGTTCTTGATTCTGCCCGGTTCCGCCACTTCCTCAGCCTGGAATTCGGCGTATCGATGCGCGATGTGTCGGCCTTTGTGCTGGGTGGCCATGGCGATACGATGGTACCCTTGGCGCGCTATTCCACCGTTGCGGGCATTCCGCTGCCCGATCTGGTCGACATGGGCTGGACCACCAGGGAAAAGCTGGATGCGATCATCCAGCGCACGCGCGACGGTGGCGCGGAAATCGTGGGGCTGCTGAAAACCGGGTCGGCCTTCTACGCGCCCGCAACTGCGGCCATCGAGATGGCGGAAAGCTACCTCAGGGACCAAAAGCGCGTCCTGCCCTGCGCCGCCTGGTGCGATGGTCAGTACGGGCTGAACGGCATGTATGTGGGCGTGCCCACCGTCATCGGCGCGCACGGGATCGAAAAGGTCATCGAGATCAGGCTGAACAAGGACGAAACAGCCATGTTCCAAAAATCGGTGGACGCGGTGAAGGGCCTGATCGAGGCCTGCAAGGCGATTGATCCCGCTTTGGCGTGACGCCGCCCCGCAAGACCGAACACCGAATGCGCGCCGAAAGGCGCGCATCTTGCGTTTGACAAGGGTGGCCCGCCCGGTTGAGTCGCACCGCCCTGCCAGGGTCAGGGTTAAGAATTCCATTCTTGTGATCACAGTTTTTCGGCCTGTGATCACAAATTGCGCTTTTCTGCCCCGATCCGCGCTGATCCGCCAGTTGGCGTTTTGCGCGCGCCTGTTTCTGTGGCATCAGGCCCGCAGGACATCATCCGACGGGACGCCAGCATGCATATCCACGAGTATCAGGCCAAGGCACTGCTGCGCAGTTTCGGGGTTCCGGTTTCCGACGGTCGCGTCGTTCTGAAAGCCGAAGAGGCCAAGACCGCCGCCGGGGAACTCGACGGCCCGCTCTGGGTGGTCAAGGCGCAGATCCATGCGGGCGGCCGCGGCAAGGGCCATTTCAAAGAGGCTGAGGCGGGCGAGAAGGGCGGCGTGCGCCTGGCGCGCAGCGTGGGCGAGGCGGCCGAGTTTGCCCGGCAGATGCTGGGCCGCACCCTGGTGACGATTCAGACCGGACCCGCAGGCAAGCAGGTCAACCGTATCTATATCGAGGACGGCAGCGACATCGACCGCGAATTCTACCTTGCCTTCCTGATCGACCGTCAGACCAGCCGCATCTCGATCGTTGCCTCGACCGAGGGCGGGATGTCGATCGAGGAGGTCGCCCATGACACGCCCGAGAAGATCCACACCTTCACCATCGATCCCGCCACCGGCCTGCAGGATTTCCACGGTCGCCGGGTGGCCTTTGCGCTGGGACTCGGCGGTGCGCAGGTCAAGCAATGTGTCGGCATCGTGAAGAACCTCTATCGGCTGTTCACCGAAAAAGACATGGACATGCTGGAGATCAACCCGTTCTGCGTCCTGAAAGACGGGACGCTGAAGCTTCTCGATGCCAAGATGGGCTTTGACGGCAACGCGATCTACCGCCACCCCGACATCGCCGCCCTGCGCGACGAGACGGAAGAGGACCCGAAGGAACTGGCGGCAAGCAAGTTCGACCTGAACTACATCGCGCTGGATGGCGAGATCGGCTGCATGGTCAACGGTGCCGGCCTGGCGATGGCCACGATGGACATCATCAAGCTTTACGGTGCCGAGCCTGCCAATTTCCTTGACGTCGGCGGCGGCGCCACGAAGGAAAAGGTGACAGAGGCCTTCAAGATCATCACCAGTGACCCGAACGTGAAGGGCATCCTTGTGAACATCTTCGGCGGCATCATGCGCTGCGACATCATTGCCGAAGGTGTCATCGCCGCCGTCAGGGATGTGGGCCTGAAAGTGCCGCTGGTGGTGCGTCTGGAAGGCACCAACGTGGAACTGGGCCGCGACATCATCCGCAACTCTGGCCTGAACGTGATCGCCGCCAATGATCTGAGCGATGCGGCGGAAAAGGTGGTGAAGGCGGTGCGGGGGTAGCGGGCGGATCGACAGGGGCGAGGCATGATCAACCGTAAAGCGCTTGGATCGGTCATCAGGTGCGGTGTGGCAGCCGCGACCTTGGCAGGACTTGCGGCTTGCGATGTGCCTGCGACCACATCGGACACCTACGAACTGGCGAATATTGATCCGCGCAATGTCATCCCCAAGTCAACGCCCAAGGCCTTTGTTGCCGCCTTTGAAAAGTATTGTCTTGACGAAGGCCCGAATACCGCAGCGATCGAACGCGCCCTGCGGTCGACCGATTATGTCCGGGTGCCCGGAAACTCGGCGCTCAGGGGATGGGTGGTGGACGACAAGCGTCCCGCTGTTCTTGTCGCTGCAAACGGTTTGTCTTGCGCGGTTGCAGCGCAAGCCCGCACAGGCCAGACAGAGCGGGTGCGCGAAATGGTCAGCAGCCGGTTTCCCGGTGCAATTGCGGTTCCGGCAAACATGAAACCGGCAGGAATGGAATCGCTCTGGCTTGTTGATGCGGACAAGAATGTCTTCGTATTCACCAAGCGGCGGACACCCGTCGGCGAGCCGTCACAGCTTATCTTGATTACCGTGCGCCTGTCACCCGGGCAGGACCTGACATGAGGCGGCCCAGCCCGCCAGGACCAGGCCGCAGACCCCTTGGGATCGGGGCGTGGCAGCAATTCCATGCGGCAGTCGCGGCAGCGGGGCAAAAGGCACCGCCCGGCCTGCCGCGTGACGGCACCACCGTGAATCCGGGCCGCAACATCCTCCACAAGTCGGGCCTGAACATGATTTCTGCGGACAACGTCACGAAAGAAGGGCGGGGATGGCACCGCCGCCGGGAAACCAACACCAAGGGAGCTGCAAAATGAGGGCAAAGTTGAAAGTTTGGCTTTTTGCCGCAGCGGCGGCATTCCCCGCCGGCACATCGCAGGCCGAGTCAACCGATCTGGGAGCAATGATTGCCGCCGACCGGGCCGTCTCCGTGTTCCTGTCGGTCTGCAAGGAAAGCGCGGATCGCGACTTTGCCGATGCCGAAGCGGCAATGGCCGAATTCGGGGTGACGAAGAAGAATCCTGAAACCGGATCCGTCTACAGCGAAACCGAAGACCTGTCTTTCAGGATCGTGGATGGCCCCGGCATGGGCAAATCCTGTTCCATGGTTTTCATAACCCGCGACTCGCCTGAACTCGTCGCAGGTGCATTGCCGATCCTGGGCCCGTTTCAGGATTCACCCATTGGTCCGTTGAGCATCCTCGAAGGAAACATCCCCGTGGTCTACGTCTTCCAGAACCTTGGTTCCGGCGCTGACGGCCCCTTCGCCCATAACCTGCGCATGCTTTCGGTCAGGGAATGACAGGCCACCGCCACAGCACGGCTGATCTCGCCACCTTTCTCACCCGACCAAAGACCCAGATGCAATATCCCTCTGTCCCAATCCTAAGCAGCAGCCTCTTCCGGATCGGGGCGCGGCAGGGGTATTATCGCATCAATCTCGGTCATGCGCGCGGTGTCCAGTCGTGTCAGCGAAAGGTCGTAGCTGCCCCGCAAGGTCAGCCAGAAATCGCCACCTGTACCAAAGTAGCGCCCCAGTCGCATCGCGGTGTCGGCGGTCATAGCGGTCTGCTCTTGTGTCAGCCGCTCAATCCGCGTCCGGGGCACACCGATGGCCTTGGCGACCTTGCCCGCCGACAGACTCAGAGGTTCCATGAATTCAGTTCTCAGGATTTCGCCCGGATGAATGGGAGGATTGGTTACAAGCATCATCTCGTCCTTTCAGTGATAATCGACAATCTCGACGTCGAATGCATCGCCGTTCTGCCAGACGAAGCAAATACGCCATTGCTGGTTTATGCGGATCGAAAGTTGACCTGCCCTGTCCCCGCTCAACGCCTCAAGCCGGTTTCCTGGCGGAGAACGAAGCGCTTCAACGGTTCTTGCTGCGTCCAACATGAGCAGTTTCTTCACCGCCGCACGCATCAGGTCGGGTGGAAATCCCTTCGGAACCGCCCCTTGCAGAATGGCATCGATTCTCTTGTCACGCTTCGTCCTTATCATTCGCCATCTGTATCACGCCATGATACATCCGTCCAGCAAGTTCCGTATCACGCCATGATACAAGTCTAAGGAAGCACTATGGCCATCCTTGTCAACGAACACACAAAGGTCATCTGCCAGGGCATCACCGGCAGCCAGGGCACGTTCCATACCGAACAGGCCATTGCCTATGGCACCAGGATGGTCGGCGGCGTGACGCCCGGCAAAGGGGGCACCGAACACCTCGGCCTGCCCGTGTTCAACTCGGTGCACGAGGCGCGGGCGGTGACCGGGGCGAATGCCACCGTCATCTACGTGCCACCGCCCTTCGCCGCCGATTCGATCCTGGAAGCGATTGACGCGCAGATGGAGCTGATCGTCTGCATCACCGAAGGCATTCCGGTTCTGGACATGATGAAGGTCAAGCGCACGCTGGAAGGGTCACGCTCGCGCCTGATCGGGCCGAACTGCCCCGGCGTCATCACGCCGGGTGCCTGCAAGATCGGCATCATGCCCGGCCATATCCACAAACGCGGTTCGGTGGGCGTCGTGTCCCGCTCGGGCACGCTCACCTATGAGGCGGTGAAGCAAACCTCGGACTTAGGGTTGGGCCAATCGACCGCCGTCGGCATCGGCGGTGATCCGATCAAGGGCACCGAACATGTCGACGTGCTGGAGTTGTTCCTGGCCGACCCCGAGACGCAATCGATCATCATGATTGGCGAAATCGGCGGGTCGGCGGAAGAAGACGCAGCCCAGTTCCTGGCCGATGAGAAAAAGCGCGGCCGCTGGAAACCCACCGCAGGCTTCATCGCCGGCCGCACCGCACCGAAGGGCCGCCGCATGGGCCATGCCGGGGCCATTGTGGCCGGCGGCAAGGGCGACGCCGAAAGCAAGATCGAGGCGATGAAACGCGCCGGCATCGTGGTGGCCGACAGCCCGGCGGGGCTGGGGCAGGCGGTGATAAAGGCGATTGGCAAATGAACCGGCAGGGCGGGGATTGCCCCCCGCCCTGCACCTTCATACGTCACTTTGGCGGGGAACACCCCGCCCCGCGGAGGTAAAGATGACCGACCATTCCCCCAACGACCAGTTCCACGCCCAGGCCTTCATGGATGGCGCAAACGCGGATTACATCGATCAGCTTGCCGCCCGCCACGCCGCCGATCCGGCCAGCGTCGACGCCGGCTGGGCCGCCTTCTTCAAGGCGCTGGGGGACAGCGAGATTGACACGAAACGCCAGGCCAATGGCCCAAGCTGGGCTCGCCCCGACTGGCCGCCGCAGCCCGCCGATGAGCTGACTGCCGCCCTGACCGGCGACTGGCCACAGCAGGCACCGGCCAAGGATGCCCGCGCCGCCGCCGCAAAAATCGCCGCGAAAGCCGCCGAAACCGGGGCAACGGTCACCGACGCCCAGATCGAGCGTGCGGTGCTTGATTCCATCCGTGCCATCATGCTGATCCGCGCCTATCGCATCCGGGGCCATCTGGCCGCCGATCTGGATCCTCTGGGCATGACCGACCGGTCAAACCAGCCCGAGCTTGATCCGAAATCCTACGGCTTCTCTGACGCCGACATGGACCGGCCCATCTTCATCGACAATGTGCTGGGCCTGCAGCACGCCTCGCTGCGCGAGATTCTGGAGATCGTCAAGCGCACCTATTGCGGCACCTTCGCGCTGCAGTACATGCACATTTCCAACCCCGAACAGGCCGCCTGGCTCAAGGAACGCATCGAAGGCTATGGCAAGGAAATTGCCTTTACCCGCGAAGGGCGCAAGGCGATCCTGAACAAGCTGGTCGAGGCCGAAGGCTTTGAGAAGTTCCTGCATGTCAAATACATGGGCACCAAACGCTTCGGCCTTGACGGCGGCGAAAGCCTGATCCCGGCGATGGAACAGATCATCAAGCGCGGCGGCGCGCTGGGGGTGAAGGAGATTGTCATCGGCATGCCGCACCGGGGCCGCCTGTCGGTGCTGGCCAATGTGCTGATGAAGCCGTTCCGCGCCATCTTCAACGAATTTCAGGGCGGCAGCTTCAAGCCCGAAGATGTCGATGGTTCGGGCGATGTGAAATATCACCTTGGTGCGTCCAGCGACCGCACCTTTGACGGCAACACCGTTCACCTGTCCTTAACCGCGAACCCCAGCCATCTGGAGGCGGTAAACCCCGTGGTGCTGGGCAAGGTCCGCGCCAAGCAGGAACAGCTGGGCGACAAGGCCCGCGACCAGGTGCTGCCCGTGCTGCTGCACGGCGATGCCGCCTTTGCCGGTCAGGGCGTTGTGGCGGAATGCTTCGGCCTGTCGGGTCTGGTCGGCCACCGCACCGGCGGGACGATCCACATTGTCGTCAACAACCAGATCGGGTTCACCACCGCGCCGTCCTTCAGCCGCTCGTCACCCTACCCGACCGATATCGCGCTGATGGTCGAGGCACCGATTTTCCACGTCAACGGCGATGATCCCGAGGCGGTGGTGCATGCCGCCCGTGTCGCCACCGAGTTCCGCCAGAAGTTTCACAAGGACGTGGTCCTTGACATCTTCTGCTATCGCCGCTTCGGCCATAACGAAGGCGACGAGCCGATGTTCACCAACCCGGCGATGTACACCCGCATCCGCCGCCAGAAGACCACGCTGCAGCTTTACACCGAACGTCTGGTGCGCGACGGCCTGATCCCCGAAGGCGAGATCGAGGATATGAAGGCAGCCTTCCAGGCCCGCCTGAACGAGGAATTCGAGGTTGGCAAGGACTACAAGCCCAACAAGGCAGACTGGCTGGACGGACGCTGGAAGAACCTTGGCACCAAGGATCTGGAAAATTACCAGCGCGGCGAAACCGCCATCTCGCCGGCCACCCTGGCCGAGGTGGGCGCAGCCCTGACCCGCGTTCCCGCAGGCTTTGATCTGCACAAGACCGTGGGCCGCCAGCTCGAGGGGAAGGCCGCCATGTTCGCCACCGGCACCGGCTTTGACTGGGCCACGGCCGAGGCCCTCGCTTTCGGCAGCCTGCTGACCGAAGGTTTCCCGGTGCGTCTTTCGGGGCAGGATTGCACGCGCGGCACCTTCAGCCAGCGTCATTCCGCCTTCATCGATCAGGGCACCGAAGAACGCTTCTACCCGCTCAACCAGATCCGTGCCGGACAGGCGCGGTACGAGGTGATCGATTCCATGCTGTCGGAATATGCGGTGCTGGGGCTCGAATATGGCTATTCTCTGGCCGAACCGAACGCGCTGGTGATGTGGGAAGCGCAATTCGGCGATTTCGCCAATGGCGCGCAAATCATGTTCGATCAGTTCATCAACTCGGGCGAATCCAAATGGTTGCGCATGTCGGGTCTTGTCTGCCTGCTGCCGCATGGCTTCGAAGGCCAGGGGCCGGAACATTCCAGCGCGCGCCTGGAACGTTTCCTGCAGATGTCGGCAAATGACAACTGGATCGTGGCGAACTGCACAACACCCGCCAACTATTTCCACATCCTGCGCCGCCAGATTCACCGCACCTTCCGCAAGCCGCTGGTGCTGATGACGCCGAAATCGCTGCTGCGCCATCCGCTGTGCGTCTCGGACGCTGCGGATTTCACCACCGGGTCCAGCTTCCACCGCGTCTTGTGGGATGATGCCGAAAAAGGCCACTCCGAAACGGTGCTGAAGCCCGATGCCGCGATCCGGCGCGTCGTGCTGTGCTCGGGCAAGGTCTATTTTGACCTGCTGGCGGAACGCGATGCGCGGGGGCTGGACGACGTCTATCTGCTGCGGATCGAGCAGTTCTATCCCTTTCCGGCGCTCAGCCTTGTCAAGGAACTGGAACGCTTCAAGGGGGCCGAAATCGTCTGGTGCCAGGAAGAACCCAAGAACCAGGGCGCCTGGAGCTTTCTGGAGCCGAACCTGGAATGGGTGCTGGGGCGCATCGGTGCCGCGCATGGCCGCGCCGTCTATGCCGGGCGTGCCGCTTCGGCCGCGCCCGCAACGGGTCTGGCCAGCCGCCACAAGGCGGAACAGGCCGCACTGGTGAACGATGCGCTGACGTTCGGCGGCAGGAATGGCGGTGGCAGGGATGACGGGGGCAAGGATGGCGGTTGAGATCCGCGTTCCCGCGCTGGGCGAAAGCGTCACCGAGGCAACCGTCGCCACCTGGTACAAGAAGGTGGGCGACCCCGTCGCGGTGGACGAAATGCTGTGCGAGCTGGAGACCGACAAGGTCACGGTCGAGGTGCCAAGCCCGGTGGCCGGGCACCTTGCGGAAATCATCGCCCCTGAAGGCATGACCGTTGGTGTCGCGGCCCTTCTGGCGCAGGTGGGCGAAGGGTCCGCAACCCCGAACCAGAATGAGAAAACAACGGACGCCGCGGCCCGGCCCGGCGCGAAAGAGGGCAAGATGATCGAAGTGATGGTTCCGACGCTGGGCGAAAGCGTGTCCGAGGCGACAGTGTCGACCTGGTTCAAGAAACCGGGCGACAGCGTGGCACAGGATGAAATGCTGTGCGAGCTGGAGACGGATAAGGTCTCGGTCGAGGTGCCCTCGCCCGCAGCCGGTGTTCTGGCGGAAATCTTCGCCGCCGAAGGGGCCACGGTGGCCGCAAACGCGCGGCTTGCCCTGATCTCCACCGATGCCACGGCCCCCGCCGCAGCCCCCGCCGCAGCCTCTGCACCGGTGGCCGCCAGCACCCCGGCACCTGCGCCGGCGCCGACGCGGGATATCGAAGATGCCCCGGCCGCCAGGAAAGCCATGGCAGAGGCCGGGATCAGCCGCGATGCCGTCACCGGCACCGGCCGCGACGGCCGCGTCATGAAAGACGATGTCGCCCGCGCTGTTGCCGCCGCCGCCATGGTGCCCGCGCCCGCCGCAGCCCCGGTCGCCGCCACCCCGCGCGCCCCGGTGCCTGCCGATGACGCCGCGCGCGAGGAACGGGTGAAGATGACCCGCCTGCGCCAGACCATCGCCCGCCGCCTGAAGGATGCCCAGAACACCGCCGCGATGCTGACGACCTATAACGAAGCCGACATGTCGGCGATCATGGCCTTGCGCAATGAATACAAGGATGTGTTCGAGAAAAAGCACGGCGTGAAGCTTGGCTTCATGTCCTTCTTCGTCAAAGCCTGCTGCCATGCCCTGGCCGAAGTGCCGGAGGTGAACGCGGAAATCGACGGCACCGATGTGGTCTACAAGAATTACGTCCACATGGGCGTGGCCGTGGGCACGCCTTCGGGCCTTGTCGTGCCCGTGGTGCGCGACGCCGACAGCATGAGCTTTGCCGCCATCGAAAAGAAGATCGCCGAACTCGGCCTGCGCGCCCGCGACGGCAAGCTGAGCATGGCCGAAATGCAAGGCGGCAGCTTCACCATCTCCAACGGCGGCGTCTATGGCAGCCTGATGTCCTCGCCCATCCTGAACCCGCCGCAATCGGGCATCCTGGGCATGCACAAAATCCAGGACCGCCCCGTGGTGGTGGGCGGTCAGATCGTGATCCGCCCGATGATGTACCTGGCGCTGAGCTATGATCACCGCGTGGTGGACGGCAAGGGGGCGGTGACGTTCCTTGTGCGGGTGAAAGAGGCGCTGGAAGACCCGAGGCGGCTGTTGATGGATTTGTGATGAGGGTACGGATTTGAACTCTCTAATCCAGAGTGGGAGAGTACCAGCTTGCGTTCGGTTAGCGTTACAGTAGCCCGGTGGTGGCGTGGTGTACCGTACGAGCCGATGGGCGCGCCCGGCCTGATCATTATAACATCGAGAATGCATCGGCATTGGACATCCAACGCGGCACATGCTGTGGCGGATTTCATCGGAATGGAATGGAAATGGGTAATCGGAACGACGCTAGCTGTCTGCGCACTGTTAATCGGCTTCTTGACTATGTGACAGGCACACCATGACCCCCGAACTCACCGTCCTCGCGCTCGCGGGTCTCTTCCAGGCCGTCCAGTATGTCCTCATGGCTGTCCCCGCCAACCTGGAACTCGGGGTTATCAAGACCCTGTCCCCGCGCGATCGGCACAGCTTCGGCGCGCCGCTGGCCGACCAGGTCTCGCCCCCGGTCGGGCACCTCATCCGCGCGCTGAAGGACTTGTGATGCGCCTGCTGGCGGTCCTCGCGCTTCTCGTGGCACTTGCAGCCGCTGCGACCCTTGCCTTGACGGGGGCCGCAACCCGCTTTGCCCCTGGAACGGTGCCGGACATGGCAGCCCCCGCCCTGCAGGCGGATCGCATCCTTGTCGATAAATCAGATCGTCTCATGATCCTGTTCAGAAACGGGCAGGAACTTGCCCGGTATTCCGTATCGCTGGGGTCCGGTGCCGAAGCGGGTCCGAAACAGGTTGAAGGCGACGGGCGAACGCCCGAAGGGCTGTACCGGATCGACTCGCGCAACGCAAAGTCCCGCTATCACCTCAGTCTCCGTGTATCCTACCCCTCGGGCAGTGATCGGGCGCGTGCGGCTGAGATGGGCAAGAGCCCGGGCGGCGACATCATGATCCATGGCGTGCCGAATGGCTTGGGATGGGCCGGTGCCCTGTTCAAGGGCAGGGATTGGACGAGTGGCTGCATTGCAGTTACTAACTCTGAAATGAGGAGCCTTTGGGCGCTTGTTCCCGACGGCACCCTGATAGAGATTCGTGCGTGATCCCCGTCCCTCTCATACTTGTGCGCGCAAGCACGCACCCTACCTGGCATAGACAGATCACATCCAAACTTCGCAGCCCGGCCGCGGACCTCCCGATGCCCCGGACCTGGTCCGGGGCTTTCCCGGCACTTCCGAAAGTCCGGGACAGCGCAGGAGCAGGTATCGTCCAATGACCCCCGAACTCACTGTCCTCGCCCTCGCCGGCCTTCTTCAGGCTGCCCAGTTCGTCTTGATGTCCGTGCCGGTGAACCGTGAGGTGGGCCACCACCGCACCCTTGCGCCGCGCGACAATGACGATCTGTCGCGCGATCTGTCGCCCCGCACGGGCCGCCTTGTCCGCGCCGTGAACAACCATTTCGAGGCGCTGATCCTGTTCACCCTCGCCGTTGTGGTCGTCACCCTGTCCAACCAGTCCACCCCCTTCACCGCCGTCTGCGCCTGGACTTACCTTGCCGCCCGCATCCTCTATGTCCCCGCCTATGCCTTCGGCTGGAACCCGTGGCGGTCGGTGATCTGGTTCGTGGCCTTCCTTGCCACCCTCGCGATGATCGTGGCAAGTCTGGTCTGACATGGCCCATTTTCTGTTCACAAATATCCTCGGGGGGTGCGGGGGGCAGACAGCCCCCCGCCCGTCCGGCAAAACCCCACATGACCCAAGGAGCATCCCATGGCCGGCTTTGACGTGATCATCCTGGGCGCAGGCCCCGGCGGCTATATCTGTGCCATCCGCTGCGCGCAGCTTGGCCTGAAGGTGGCCGTGGTCGAAGGGCGCGAAACCCTGGGCGGCACCTGCCTGAACGTGGGCTGCATCCCCTCCAAGGCGCTGCTGCACGCCAGCCACATGCTGCACGAGGCGCAGGAGAATTTCGCAAAGATGGGCCTGATGACCGCCAGCCCCAAGGTGGATTGGGCGAAGATGCAGGGCTACAAGGATGATGTGGTGGGCCAGAACACCAAGGGCATCGAATTCCTGTTCAAGAAGAACAAGATCACCTGGCTGAAGGGCTGGGGCAGCATCCCCGCCCCGGGCCAGGTCAGGGTCGGGCAAGAGGTGCATCAGGCGAAATCCATCGTCATTGCCACCGGCTCTGAACCCGCCAGCCTGCCCGGCGTGACGGTGGATGAACGCGTGGTCGTCACCTCGACCGGCGCGCTGACGCTGGGGAAAATCCCCAAGACCATGGTCGTGATCGGGGCGGGGGTGATCGGGCTGGAAATGGGCTCGGTCTATGCCCGGCTGGGCGCGCAGGTGACGGTTGTCGAATACCTTGATGCCATCACCCCTGGAATGGACGCCGAAATCGCCAGGGCCTTCCAGCGCATCCTGACAAAGCAGGGCCTGACCTTTGTCCTCGGTGCCGCCGTGCAGGGCGTGGATCCGGCAAAGGGCGGGGCCACCGTGCGCTGGACCCTGAAGAAGGACGGCAGCGCAGGCAGCCAGAAGGCCGAAGTCGTGCTGCTGGCCACGGGCCGCAAGCCCTATACCGCCGGTCTGGGGCTGGAGGCGCTGGGGGTCGACGTGCTGCCGCGCGGTCAGGTGAAAACCGACGGTCATTTCGCCACCACCGTGCCCGGCATCTATGCCATCGGCGATGCCATTCCCGGCCCGATGCTGGCGCATAAGGCCGGGGACGAGGGCATGGCCCTGGCCGAAATCCTTGCCGGCAAGGCGGGCCATGTGAATTACGGCGTGATCCCCGGCGTCATCTACACCACCCCCGAAGTCGCCAATGTCGGCAAGACCGAAGACCAGCTGAAGGCCGAAGGCCGCGCTTACAAGGTCGGCAAGTTCAGCTTTATGGGCAATGCCCGTGCCAAGTCGGTCTTTCAGGGCGAAGGCTTCGTCAAGCTTCTGGCCGACAGGGACACCGACCGCATTCTGGGCTGCCATCTGATCGGCCCGGCGGCGGGCGACCTGATCCATGAGGTCTGTGTGGCGATGGAATTCGGCGCCTCCGCCCAGGACCTGGCGCTGACGTGCCATGCCCACCCGACCTTTTCCGAAGCCATGCACGAGGCGGCGCTGGCCTGCGGCGACGGGGCGATCCACGCCTGACCGATGTCCGGCCGCTGCAGGACCAGCGGTGCTGCGGCGGCGCAGAAGACCGCACCCCGATAAGGTCGGGCAGGATGAAGCAATCCGAAACCAGTGCGCAGACGGCAAGGCCGGACCGTGCCCAGGCCAGGCCGGACCGGCCGGTGCCAGAGAACGGCACGATTGAGGGAAGACTGCACTTCAGCCCCGCAATCGCGCCGTGCCGCCCCCAACCGGCACGGTTGCAAACCCGACAGCCTCGGAATCGGTCCCCGGAAAGTCGGCCGACACCGCGATCGGGCGGGACGCCAGCGAACCGGACCTGATGGATGCGGCAGGGAGTTGCGCCGGTCAGGATGCCCGATGGATGGCAGGCAGGACGGCAAGGGCAATGGGACGGGCGGCACCCGAGGCCGGGCCGCGCTATCCCGCCAGGTGCCGCAGCCCCTGGGTGACATCGGTGCGCACCGCCAGGCGCAGGCCGGGCTCATCCCCCGCCTTGAGGGCGGCAAGGATGACGCGGTGGTGGTGCGGCGGCTCGTTGCGGCGCAGCCGGGCGTAAAGGGCGCGCATGGTCGGACCCAGCTGCAGCCAGACCGTTTCCGTCATCGCCAGCATCGCAGGTGCCTGAGCGCGCAGGTAAAGCGTGCGGTGGAATTCCAGATTGGTGCGGATATAGGCCACCGCATCCTGCCTTGCCACGGCCTCGGCATTGGCGGCGTTGATGGTCTTGAGCCGCTCGATCAGCGCGAAATGGGCGCGCGGCAGGGCGCGCGAGGCCAGTTCGGGTTCCAAAAGCGCGCGGATCGACGCCAGTTCCTCGATCCGCTCCGCAGTCAGCTCGGGGGTGGAGATGCGTCCGGATGACGACAGGGTGAAGGCACCTTCGGCCACCAGCCGCCGTACCGCCTCGCGCGCGGGCGTCATCGAGACGCCAAAACTCCTCGCCAGCCCGCGCAGGGTCAGCGCCTGTCCGGGCGGCAACTCGCCATGCATCACCTGCACCCGCAAGGCGCGGTACAGCCGGTCATGTTCGGCAAGCGTGGAGTCCGGCGGGCGGGTCTGGATCGGCATGGGCGCAGCGAAACACCGCACAGCCGCGCCGGTCAATCCCCGGCGCGCCGGTCTGACGGACGAACCGAACCGGACCGGGCTTGAACGCCGCCCCATGGGACAAGCCGATGACCGTGGCGCGCTGTGTCGAACCTGAACCTGGTCACATCGCAGGACAGGACCAGAAAGACCCGGCGCGGGGTGCCGGTGCCCTATCGCGAGGGCGGCAAGGCCGGGGGGCACAGGGCCGGGTGGTCCGGCCAGGCTGCACGATCCGGGGGTCATCCCGCAGATCCCAGGGCCGCCGAGAGAAAAGCCCGAAAGACCTGGGCCGGCGCGGACAGCGGGCGTTTTTTCGGCCAGGTCAGGCCGACGTCCATCGAAGGAACGCCCTCGACGGTCTGGCGCTGTTCGATCCGCTGGCCCTCCAGCGACCAGGGCCGATAGACCATGTCGCTGAGGATGGTCACGCCCATACCGGCGGCCACCATCGACCGTACCGCCTCGACCGATGAGGTTGAAAAGACCACCTTCGGGGTCAGACCGTGATGGTCCCAATAGCGTCCGGCCGTTCGGCTGGCCTCGTCCACCGTCAGCATGACATAGGGCTGTTCGGCGACATCCCTCAGGCTGATCTCAGGGGCCGCCAACAGCCGGTGATCCGAGGGCAGCCAAAGCCGCCGCCGCGAGCGGAACAGCGTCTCTGATTCCAGGTCGTCCGTATTGCCAAGGTTCGAGGTCAGCATGACGGCCAGGTCCAGACCCCCGTTGACCAGGGCATCTTCGATGGCGAACCTTGGCAGTTCGGAAAGCTCCAGCATGATTCCGGGATAAATGCGGCGGAACGAGGCATAGTGGCGGGCCATGAAATAGCCCGCGACCGTATAGGTCAGACCCAGCCGCAAAGAGCCGGTCACCTGCGTTTCTTCGCCCAGGGGGCTGCGCGTGGCTTCTTCGACGGCGGCAATGATCGCCTTGGCCCGCGACAGGAACCGTGCACCCTGCGGGGTTACCGATACGCCTTGGCCCCCCCGCGCCAGAAGCCGCGCGCCCAAGGCAGCCTCTAGGCCTTGAATGCCGGCCGTCACCGCAGATTGCGAGATGTTCAGCTCCATCGCCGCATGGGAAACCTGCCCGGTCTCGGCGGCTGCGATGAAATAGCGCAACTGTCTGATGGTCAGCGACACGGCATCCTCATATCTGCTTTATCGATACCGTATCTCAGAAATTCGAATTTGCAATGATGGCAGATTCGGGCCACGCTTTATCCCATATGGAAAACTGCAAGGGGTGCGATGCCTGTCACTGTGAACTGTGACATGGGCGAAAGCTTTGGGCTTTGGCGCATGGGGGACGACGCGGGGCTGATGCCCTTCATTGATATCGCCAATGTGGCTTGCGGCTTTCATGCCAGTGATTTTGACCACATGCGCGCCACGGTGCGGCTTGCCAAAGCGCATGGGGTAAAGGTCGGGGCGCATCCCGGCCTGCCCGATCTGCAGGGCTTCGGGCGGCGCGAGATGAAGATGGGCCGCGAGGAAATGGCCAACTGCCTGATCTACCAGATCGGTGCGCTTTGCGGGTTCCTGCAGGCCGAAGGGGTTGCGCTGAACCATATCAAGCCCCACGGCAGCCTGTACGGTATGGCCGCGCGGCTGGAAGACATCGCCCAGGCGGTTTGTGATGCCGCCGATGTGTTCAAGGTGCCGCTGCTGGGGATGACCGGCACGCTGCATGAGAAGATCTACCCCGCCCGCGGTCATGGTTTTGTGGCGGAATTCTACGCCGATCTGGAGTATCGCCCGGACGGAAGCCTGATCGTGACGCGCGAGCATGACGCCAAAGACCCCGCGTTGATGGCCGCACGCTGCGTGCGGGCGATCACCGAAGGCAAAGGCACGGCCACGGATGGATCAGACATTCCGGTGCGGTGCGACAGTATCTGCATTCACTCTGACACCCCCAATGCCATCGACATCGCCCGCGCGGTGCGGGCGGCGGTTCAGCCCCACACCTGAGAGGTTCCCATGGCCCAGATCCATTCGCCGCTTCCCGGCACCTTCTACCGCGCCTCTGCGCCCGACAAGCCGCCCTTCAAGGCCGATGGCGATGCCGTCGCCGTGGGCGACGTGATTGGGCTGATCGAGGTGATGAAATCCTTTCACGAGGTGAAATCCGAGGTGGCGGGCAAGAACATCCGCTTTGAGACCGACAACGAAGAGCCCGTCATGGCAGGCGCGGTTCTGGCGCAGGTGGACTGATGCTCAGGAAGCTTCTGGTCGCAAACCGGGGGGAAATTGCGGTGCGGGTGATCCGCGCGGCGCGTGACCTTGGGATTGCGACCGTGGCGGTTCATTCGGATGCCGACCGCGACAGCCTGCATGTGCAGATTGCCGACGAGGCGGTGCATATCGGCCCGCCTGCGGCAAAGAAAAGCTATCTGAATGTCGCCAGCATCCTGAAGGCCGCCACCGATACGGGCTGCGATTCCGTGCATCCCGGTTACGGCTTTTTGGCCGAGAACGCCGGTTTTGCCGATGCCTGTGCCGCGGCAGGATTGGTGTTTGTCGGTCCCTCCGGGGACGCCATCCGCACCATGGGCGACAAGGTCGCCGCGCGCTCTGCCGCCCATGCCGCCGGCGTTCCGGTGGTGCCGGGGTCGATCGGCCGGGTCGCCGGAATTGACGCCGCGCGCCATGTCCTGATCGACACCGGGTTTCCGGTGATGATCAAGGCCGCTGCGGGCGGTGGCGGCCGGGGCATCCGGATCGCGAATGACCTGGCCGGGTTCGAAGCCGCCTTCCCGCAAGCCGCCGCCGAGGCGCTGGCCGCCTTTGGCGACGGCGGGCTTTACATGGAAAAGGTCATCGCCAGGGCCCGTCATATCGAAGTGCAGGTTCTGGGGGACGGCAGGGATGCCGTGCATTTTTTTGAACGCGAATGTTCGCTGCAGCGCCGCCGTCAGAAAGTGTGGGAAGAGGCCCCGAGCCGCGCCCTTTCCGACCGCGTCCGGGACGAATTGTGCTCCAGCGCCGTGCGGCTGGCCCGCGCGGTGGGCTATTCCGGCGCGGGCACCGTCGAATACCTTTATGACGACGAATCCGGCCAGTTTCATTTCATCGAGATGAACACCCGCATTCAGGTGGAACATCCGGTGACCGAGATGATTACCGGCATCGATCTGGTGGCCGAGATGTTGCGCATCGCCGGGGGCGAACCCCTGCGCCTGCGTCAGTCCGACATCGCAGTGCGCGGCCATGCCATCGAAGTGCGGCTGAACGCAGAAGACCCGTGCCGCGATTTTGCCCCCTTCCCCGGCACTGTCACTGCCCTGCGCGTGCCCGGCGGCCCCGGTGTGCGGTTCGAGTCGATGCTGTACGCTGGCTACACCGTGCCGCCGTTCTACGATTCGCTGCTGGCAAAGCTGGTCGTCCACGCCGAAACCCGCGAGGCGGCGATCACCCGCCTTGTCCGCGCCCTGTCCGAAACCCGCATCGAGGGCCTGCGCACCACCAAACCGCTGTTTCTGGCCCTGGCAGGCGACCCCGCCGTTCGCGCCAACGCGGTTCATACCCGCTGGCTGGAAGGCTGGCTTGAAACCCACGCGGCCCGGTTGGTGCCGGAACCGGAACCATAGGAGGGACCATGTCGATCCGCTTTTCCTTCGGGGGCGACGAGCACATCTTTGCCGAAGTCAGCGAAGAAATGTCGCTTGAGGCCTTTTTCACCTCGCTTTCGATGACCAATGCCGTCAAGGCGGCCGGAATCAAGGGCGTGACCGAAATTTGCCCGGCCAATGCCAGCTTTCAGATCAAGTTCGATCCGGACCGCATCAAGGCCGGCGATCTGCTGAAGGAACTGCAATCCATGGAAGGGGCGGCGTCGAAATCAGACGCCACGCTGCAAACCCGGATCATGGAAGTTCCGGTGCTTTATCAGGACCCCTGGACGCACGAGACCCTGATGCGCTTTCGCGAGCGCCACCAGAACCCCAATGCCACCGATCTGGAATATGCCGCCGAAGTGAACGGTCTTGGCGGGGTCGAGGATTTCATAAAGGCCCATTCCAGCCAGCCATGGTTCGTGTCGATGGTAGGGTTCGTGGCGGGGCTGCCGTTCCTGTACCAGATGGTCGAACGCAAGCGTCAATTGCAGGTGCCGAAGTATCTGCGCCCGCGCACCGACACGCCGAAACTGACCATCGGCCACGGCGGCTGCTTTTCCTGCATCTACTCGGTGCGCGGCGCGGGTGGCTATCAGATGTTCGGCGTCACCCCGATGCCGATCTATGACCCGACCCAGAAGGTCAGCTATCTGCAAGACGAGATGTGCCTCTTCAGACCGGGCGATATCGTCAAGTGGAAGCCGGTGACGCGCGATGAATACGACGCGGCGATCGAGGCGGTGGATGCCAATCGATACGAGCCGATGATCCGCCCTTCGACCTTCAGCCTTTCTGCGTTCAACAGGGACATGGCGGGAACCAATGCCAAGCTGATGGAGGCTTTGAATGGCCGTTAATGTCATCTCTTCCGGTCTGTCCACCACGGTGCAGGACCTTGGCCGCCCCGGATACTATCACCTTGGAATTCCAATCTCCGGCGGGATGGACCGTTTTGCCCTGCGCGCCGCCAACATGCTGGTCGGAAACGACGAGGGTGCCGCAGTTCTGGAAGCGGTGTTTCTTGGGCCGGAGCTGGAGTTTACCGCCCCCGCCACCGTCGCGGTCACCGGCGGCGATCTGCCGCCCAGGCTGAACGGGGACGGGCGCAGCACCTGGGAAGCCTTTCCGGTCAAGGCAGGTGACCGTCTGAGCTTTGGATACCTCAGATCCGGGGCGCGGGTATACATCGCGGTTTCGGGCGGCATTGATGTGCCGGTCAAGCTTGGCTCGCGGTCCACCTATACGCTGGGGGCTTTGGGCGGCCATGAGGGCCGTGCCCTGAAGGCGGGCGACAGCCTGCCCCTGGGCGAGGGCGCGGGTGGCAAAGGGGCAATTCCGGCCAATCTGCGCCGGATGCCCGGCAGCCCTGCCGAATTGCGCATGCTGCCGGGGCTGTACTGGCACCGCATCACGGCAGCGGCGGGCAAGCAGTTCTTTGCCGACACCTGGAAGGTCGCGCCCGAGGCTGATCGCATCGGTTACCGTTTCAAGGGTGGCACCGTGCTGGACTTTGTGCCGCGCGAGCCGCCGTTCGGTGCGGGATCGAACCCCTCGAACATCGTTGATGCCTGCTATCCCTATGGTTCGATTCAGGTGCCGGGCGGCACAGAACCCATCGTTCTGCACCGCGATGCGGTGTCTGGCGGCGGCTATATGATGCTGGGCTGCGTCATCAGCGCCGATATGGACCTGATCGGACAGTTGCAGCCGCATTCGCCTGCCCGCTTTGTCGAAGTGTCGATGGATCAGGCGCTGGCCGCGCGGGCCGACCGGCAAGCGGCCCTGGCGCGGTTGCGGGCGCATTTGGGGCGGTGATGGCCGGGGTCGCTTTTCGTGGGCGTCATTCTTCTTGTCGCACCCCCGCGAAAAGCGCGGGAACCACGAGAATGGGCAGCCCCTCGGGCCCTGCCGCGCGCCACTTTCGCGGTCAACCCGGACCGGGCGCGGACAGCACGGGAAAACTGCGACGGAACGGTGAACCCCCGCGCATGGGCGATTTCGCCGACAGCGCGGCGGTCGGCGGGGGTCTGGGTCTCCTCCCTTGCGGCCCGCAGCCGCGTGTCGCGGATGCACGGGCCATGCGTCATGTCGGTGTTGCGCAACATCTCATGCAGACAGCGCAGCGAGATGCCGCATCCTTGCGCCACCCCGTCCGGGCCCGGATCGGGGCCGTCGATATGGCGGGGCACAAGGCTTTCGACCCGCGCCGGATGGGGTGGCGCAGGGATGCGGCCACCCGGCATGTCCCCGGACAGCTTCATCACCCCCAGATCGGCCGACTTTGCGGGACCGGACCCGGGGGGTTCATGGCTGCGCCCGGTCACATCAACCCCGCGCGTGCTGATCGCGGACGTCATCGCGGCATGCCCTGTTTTGCCGATCAGGCCGTGGCGGGGCTTTTCTGCAAAGCGGCAGATCCTGCCCGCAGCGCCGACTGCAGGAAAAGACCAAAGCCCGTGCACCGGCTGCACAGACGGTCGGGCAGAACCGCCGCTGCGGTTTGCGGCATGAAAGCGCAACAGACGCCGAGTGACGGGGAAAGGCATCGACTAGCACGGGTGACTTGTCCGGGCGGCACCCTTTCGCGCGGCCCCTACCGGAGGGCATCGTAATGGCCAGGAAGTCGGCAAAGAAGATCGAGGTCGACCCCATCACCCTGTCGGTGGTGCGAGGTATCCTTGAGACCACCCAGCGCGAGATGACACTGTCGCTGGAGAAGACCGCACGCTCAAGCGTGTTCAACCTGGCGCATGACTATTCAACCGCGCTGTTCAACGCCACGCCCGAGATGATCCTGCAGGGGCAGGACATACCCATTCACCTTGGGTCCCTGATCCCGGCGATGAAGGTGGTGGCGGGATACTTCGGGGACGACATCCACGAAGGCGACCTTCTGATCCACAATGATCCGGCCTGGGGTGGCAGTCATGCCATCGACACCTGTTTTTACAAACCGGTGTTCTGGAAGGGTCGCCTGAAATACTGGACGGTCTGCAAGGGCCACCTGACGGATATCGGCGGCCCGGTGCCTGCGGGCTATAACCCCAACGCCAGGGAAATCTACGCCGAATGCCTGCGCATTCCGCCCGTCAAGGTCTGGGACCGCGGGACGCCACGCAAGGATGTCTTGAACTTCATCCTCACCAACATGCGCGCCCGCCGTGACCAGGAGGGTGATTTCAACGCGCTGATCGGGGCCTGTCAGGTCGGCGAACGCGCCCTGATCGCCATGCTGGAGAAATACGGCGAAGAGACCGTGGATGCCTGCATCGCAACCTTGCTGGACATGGCCGAACGGCAGATGCGCGGGCTGATCGCCACAGTGCCCGACGGCACCTATGAGGGCAGCGCCATTCTGGAAGACGCAGGCCACGGCTTTGGCGATTTCGAGATCAAGGCAAAGGTCACCATCACCGGTGACAACTGCCATATCGAAATCTCGTCGCCGCCGCAGATCCCCTATTTCATCAACAGCTACGAAGGGAACAGCTATTCCGGCGTCTATCTGGGCCTGATGATGTTTGCCCAACTGCCGCCGCCGTATAACGAGGGGCTTTATCGCTGCGTCAGCGTCGACATGGGGCCGAAGGGCACGATCTGCAATGCGGCCGAACCCGCGCCACACATGAATTGCACCACAACGCCGATGGAGACATTGACCGATGCCGTGCGGCTGGCCTTTGAAAAGGCGGTGCCATCCAAGGTTTCGGCAAGCTGGGGCCATGCCAACGGGCTGAACATCGCCGGCTGGGACAAACGCCACGACGAGGAATATGTGACGATGGTGCTGGCCACCATCATCAGCGGCGCGGGGGCCACGCCCAGCCAGGACGGTTGGCACGCCTGCGGGCCGGAGTGCTGCTTTGGCGCGCTGACCAGCGGTGATGTGGAACTGCTGGAATATTCCTATCCCATCATCATCCATCGCTATTCGCTGATGACCGACAGCGGGGGCGCGGGCAAATTCCGCGGCGGTTCCGGCACCGCCTGGGAGGTGGAGCCGCTGAACGACGACATGACCTTCATCACCTTCGGCGAAGGACGCCGCATTCCGGCCGTCGGTGCCGCAGGGGCTTTCAGCACCATGATCGACACCAAGGTGGGCCGTCTGGAACTGGTCGAAGGCATGCATTCCCAGACCATCCGCGAAAACGTCATCAAGGTGATCAAGCCCGGGGCACGCATCACCAACATGAACCCCGGCGGCGGCGGCTATGGCAACCCGATGGAGCGGCCGGTCGACAAGGTTGTCTGGGATGTGAAGAACGGTCTGGTTTCGATCAAGGGGGCACAAGAGGATTACGGCGTCATCATCCGGGACCCGGCCACGCTGGACGTGGACATCGCAGCGACATCCGCCCTGCGCGCCAAACGCGCCCCGGCCGCGAGATAAGGGAGGACATGGGATGAAATCCGATTATCGTCTTGGCATTGACGCTGGCGGCACCTTCACCGATTTCGTGCTGGCCGACAAAACCGGTCAGGTGCGGCTGTTCAAGGCCCTGTCCACCCCGCAAGACCCGACACTGGCCATCCGGAACGGCCTTCAGCTGATCTCGGAAGACCTGGGCGTTCCGGCTGAACATGTGGTGTCGAACTGTGATCTGTGTATCAACGGCACGACGGTCGGGCTGAACGCGCTGATCACCCACAGGGGGGCAAAGACCGGCCTGATCTGCACTGCGGGCCATGAAGACAGCCTTGAGATCCGTCTGGGCCACAAGGAAGACGGCTACCGTTATGACCCCGAATACCCGCCCGCCACCATGCTGGTGCCGCGCTATCTGCGCCGGGGCATCCGCGAGCGGATTCTTTCGGACGGCTCGATCCGCGAGCCCCTGAACGAAGCAGACGTCCGCGCGGCTTGCGAGGTGTTCAAGGCCGAAGGCGTGGAAAGCGTGGCGATCAGCTTTGTCTGGTCGGTGCTGCACCCCGAACACGAGCTCCGCGCCGCTGCCATCGTGCGCGAGATGATGCCGGGGGTGATCCTGACGCTGGGGTCCGCGCTTTACCCGCAGGTCCGCGAATACACCCGCACCTCGACGGCGGTGGTGAACGCCTATCTGGCACCGATCATGAAGCGCTATGTCGCGGCGGTGGACAGCCATTTCCGCAGCCTTGGGGCAAAGCAGCCGGTGCGCTATTACCAGTCCAACGGCGGGCTTGCGATCGGGCAGGCCATGACGGACCGCTCGGTCTATGCCATCAACTCGGGGCCCGCCTCTGCCCCTGCGGCCGGGCAATATGTCTGCGCGCCCTTCGGTTACGGGAACGTCATCACCCTGGATATGGGCGGCACGTCCTTTGACATCACGCTGACCAGGGACGGGTCTACCAACATCAACAAGAATATCGACTTTCTGCGCTACCGTATCGGGGTGCCGATGATTCAGGTGGAAACCCTGGGTGCGGGCGGCGGTTCCATCGGCTGGATCGACGAGTTGGGCCTGCTGCAGGTGGGGCCGCAATCGGCCGGGTCCGATCCGGGGCCCGCCTGCTATGGCCAGGGTGGCAAGCTGCCCACGGTGTCGGACGCCAATCTTGTGTTGGGGTATCTCAACCCGGACGGTCTGGTCGGCGGGCGGCTGCCGCTGGACCATCAAAAGGCCCATGACGCCATCAAGACCAACCTCGCCGACCCCCTGAAGATGAGTGTCGAACGCGCCGCCTATGGCATGTTCACCATCGTCAACGCCAACATGGTCAACGGCATCCGCCGCGTCACCGTCGAACGCGGCTATGACCCGCGCGACTTTGTGCTGGTGGGTGCAGGCGGGGCGACGGCGGCCCATATCACGGCGCTGGCCGATGCCATGGGCATCAACACCATCGTCTTGCCGAAACTGGCGTCGGGCCTTTGTGCCTTTGGTCAGATCATTTCTGACGTGAAGTACAACTACATGGCCACCGCACCCGTGCGGCTGGACAATGACGCGGCCTTTTCCCGGATCGACGCGCTGTTCAACCAGATCGAGGCGCAGGGCACGGCGCATCTGAAGACCGATGGCTTCAGGGCCAAAGACATGGTCACCCGGCGCAGCCTTGACATGCGTTATGTCGGGCAAGTCCACGAATGCACGGTTGAGATCGGCAATTTCAAGGTTGACGCCAAGTCGGTTGCGAAGATCACGGGTGCCTTCCACAAGCGGCACAAGGAACTTTACACCTATGCCGAACCGCAGTCGGTGGTCGAAGTGGTGAACATCGAAAGCACGGTTTACGGCATCGTGGACAAGCCCGGGCGCATGACCATCGGCAAGGGTGCCACGCCGCAGAAGGCGCTGAAAGGCCACCGCGATGCGGTGTTCAGCGCCGATGGCAAACGGGTGCGGACCCCGATTTATGACGGCACCCCGCTGGGTGCCGGGGCCTTGATCAGGGGGCCTGCCGTGATCGAGGAAGTCACCACAACCATCGTGCTTGAACCGGGCTGGACGGCGCGGCTTCACGAAAGCGGCTCTTATCTGATTGCCCGCGACCGCAAGAAGGGGGCGATATGAGCGATCTGCGCGCTGACAGGATATCGGTTGCCTTCGCGGGGCTGCGCGCCCTGTCAGAGGTAGACCTGAAGGTGACTTCCGGCCAGATCGTCGGGCTGATCGGCCCGAACGGGGCGGGGAAGACCACGCTTGTCAACGTGATGACCGGGTTTCAACCCGCAACCTCCGGCTCTGTCCGTCTGGACGGTCAAGACCTGACCGGCCTGAAGCCGCACGAGCTGCGCCGCCGCGGCGTTGCCCGGACCTTTCAGGGCGGGCGGCTGTTCCGCGATCTGGCGGTGATCGACAATTTGGAGGTGACGGGGGTCGGCCTTGGCCTTTCCCGCGCCGCCGCCATCGCCAGGGCCGAGGCCATGCTGGACTGGGTCGGTATCGCGCCCCTTGCAAACCGGATCGCCGGGGCACTGCCCTACACGGACGAACGCAGGGTGGCGATCGGGCGCGCACTGATGGGCAACCCCGCGTTCGTGCTGCTGGACGAACCCGCCGCCGGGATGAGTGCGGTCGAGGCCCGGGACCTGTCCGCCCTGATCCGCCGCATCGCAGGTACCATGGGCTGCGGGGTCTTGCTGATCGAACACAATGTCGGCCTGGTGCTGGACCTGTGCCACCATGTCGTGGTGCTGGACAGCGGCGTTGTCATCGAAGCCGGCGATCCCGCGACCATCCGCGCCAGCGAAAAGGTGCGCCACGCCTATATGGGCACCGCCGCCGATACCAACCTTCCGGTCCTTGAGGCAATGGCATGAGCCTGCTTGCGCTTTCCAATGTCTCGGTGCGCTACGGGCGGCTTGTGGCGGTGCGCGGGATAACCTTCAGCCTGGGTGAGGGTGAGATCCTGTTCATCACCGGGCCCAACGGGGCCGGGAAATCTTCGCTTCTGCGCGCCATTGCCGGGGTGACGCCGCCTTCGGGCGGGCGGATCGACTTTGCCGATCATGACATCACCGGGCGCGCGCCCGAAGACATCGCGCGCTTTGGTCTTGCGATGGTGCCCGAGGGGCGGGATGTGTTCGGCGGACTGACCGTCGAGGAAAACCTGATGGTCGGCACCGGAATGCACAGTGCGACCCGCGGCTGGAAGGCCCGTGCCGCGACCGAGTTGGAAGCGGTCTATGCTACCTTTCCCGTCCTGAAAGACCGCCGCCATGCCCAGGCCGGTCTTCTTTCGGGCGGTCAGCAGCAGATGCTGGTGATCGGGCGCGCCCTGATGACCAACCCGCGCCTTGTGGCGATTGATGAGCCAAGCCTTGGGCTTGCCCCGAACATCACCGACCAGGTCTATGAACGGCTGATCGCGCTTCTGGCGATGCGCAAGCTGACGCTTCTGATCGTCGAGCAGTCCTCGACACGCGCCATGATGGTGGGCGGGCGGATGATGCTGATGCGCGGCGGCGAGATCCTGCTCGACGGTGACGCGCGCGCCCTTGGGCAGTCAGAGGCTATGCAGGCGGCCTATTTCGGATATGGAGAGCCGTGATGGGATCGCTGTTGCAGGTCTTGTTTGACGCGCTGTCGCTTGGGTCGCTTTATGCCCTTGGCGCCTTGGGCATCGCGCTGATCTTCGGCGTCATGCGGCTGGTGAACTTCGCCCATGGCGATGTGATCGCGGCCTGCGTCTTTGCGCTGCTCTGGCCTTCGGTCGATGCCGTTGCCATCATCTTTGCGGGCAACCTGCCATGGTACCTGCTGGTTCCCTTTGTGCTGGCCATCGGGGCGGCCCTTTCGGTGGCCTGCGAAGCCCTGGTGTTCCGCCGCTTTCGCCGCGCCAATCCCGCGACGATGATGATCGCCTCTTTCGCATTGGGCTTTGTCATCCGCTATTTCTTGCTGATGCTGTTTTCCAGCCGGCCGAAAAGCATCTCACTGCTGCCCGCACTCAGCCAACCTGTTGAAATCCTTGGCGCGCGTATCCCGCTTTTGCAGCTGATCACCATTGCCGTGACCATGGCGGTGCTGTTCGGGCTGACTGCCTTTCTGCGCCGCACCCGCTTTGGGCTGGAGATGCGCGCGGCGGCCGAGAATTTCACCATGGCGCGGATGCTGGGGGTTCGGGCCAACCGGGTCATCATGGGGGCCTTTGCCCTGTCGGGCGCGCTGGCCGCCGCCATTGCGCTGATCCTGGGGTCGCAGACCGGGACGGCCAACATCATGATGGGGGCGTCGGTGATGCTGATGGCCTTCATCGCCACGGTGATCGGCGGCATGGGCAGCCTGGCGGGGGCGGTGCTGGCCGGGTTCCTTCTGGGGGCCGTCGCGACAGTGATGCAGGTGATCCTGCCCCCCGACGCCCGCGCCTTCCGCGATGCCTTTGTTTACGGTGCGGTCATCCTGGTACTGATCTTCCGCCCGCAGGGGTTGCTGTCCGCCCGTGGCACAAGGGAGCGCGTATGATGTCGCCCTCTGTTGCCCGACGCACCATTGCCACACCGGTTCTGCTGGGGCTGCTGCTGATCGCCTTTGCGCTGGTTGCGGTGGCAGTGGGGTCAAAACCCTTCAACCAGACCGTCATCGACATCTTTCTCAAGGTGATCTTCGTCGTCGGCCTTTGGGTCTTTGTCGGCAATTCGGGCGTGATCTCGTTCGGTCACATCGCTTTTGCCTGTCTTGGCGGCTATGTCGCGGCCTGGACCACGATCAAGCCGATGATGAAGGGCATGTCGATGCCCGGTTTGCCGGACTGGCTGATGCAGACGGAAATCCCCTATTGGGGCTCGGCCATGGTCGCCGCCGGGTGGGCGGCGCTTTGGGCGCTGATCTTCGGATCGGTGCTGATGCGGCTGTCGGGAATTGCCGCCTCGATCGCCACCTTTGCCATGCTGGCCATGGTGAACTCGATCTATTCGAACTGGGAAAGCGTTACCGCCGCCACCTCATCGGTCGTGGGCATTCCGATCGTCCGGTCGATCTGGCCCTATCTGGTGGCTGCCCTGATATCGGTCTTTGCTGCCTGGGCCTATGGCATCTCGCGCCACGGCCTTGCCCTGCGCGCCGCGCGGGATGAACCCACCGCCGCCGCCGCCAGCGGCATCGACATTCCCCGCGCCCGCCTTATCGCATTCGTGATCTCGGGGGCGATCATGGGGATGGGGGGTGCGCTTTATTCGCACTCCATCGGCATCGTCACCCCCGACACCTTTTATCTTGGGCTGACCTTCATCACCCTGTCCATGCTGGTGGTGGGCGGCATGGGCAGCCTGTCGGGCGCGGTGCTGGGCGTGCTGATCCTGTCCACCCTGATCCAGACGCTGCGCCGGCTGGAAGCCGGGGTTCAGGTCGGCGAGATCACCCTTGCCCTGCCGGGGGGCGTGCAGGAAATCGCCCTTGGCGCTGTGATGATCCTGATCCTGATGTTCCGTCCCGCGGGGATCATGGGCAACAAAGACCTGAGCCTGCCGCAACGGGCAGCTTTGGAAACCAGGGGCCCGACAGGCCCCCGGACCTGACCAAGAACCTGTTCAACAAGGAGAGACGCCATGAAAAGACTGATGACCGCACTGGCAGCCACCACCTGCCTGACCGCACCCGCGCTTGCCGATGACGAAAGGATCGTCGTGGGCTTTGCCACGGCTGAGACCGGCTTCATGCAGGCCTATGACAAGCCCGCCCAGGACGCCGCCATGATCCGGATTGCCGAAATCAACGCGGCGGGCGGCCTTCTGGGCAAGCAGATTGAAGTTGTCAATGCCGACACCAAGACCGACCGCGCCGAAGGGGCAAAGGCCGGTCTGACCGTGATCGACGCCGGGGCTGACATGGTTGTCGTGTCCTGCGACTATGACTTCGGCTCGCCTGCGGCCCTTGCGGCGGAAAGCGCCGGCCTGCCATCGTTCTTCCTCTGTGCGGAATCGATCAAGGCCGGGATTCAGGGCGTTGGCCCGAACTCTTTCTCGGCCTCGGTTCTGGCGGCGGTTCAGGGTGCCACCATGGCCGAATGGGCCTACAACAAGAAAGGTGCCCGCACCTTCTATCGACTGCTCGACACCTGGACCGAATACAACAAGGGCATCTGCGACGGCTTTGACTGGATGCTGCCGCAGCTGGCCGATGCGAAACTGGTGGGCGAGGACACCTTCCTGAACGAAGACGCCTCGATCGCCGCCCAGATCACCCGCATCAAGGCCCTGCCGGAAGAACCCGACGCGATCATGCTGTGCACGATGATGCCGGGCGCGGTTTCGGCCATCAAGCAGATCCGCGCCGCCGGGATAAACTCGATGATCCTGAACGGCTCGGGTGTGGACGGCAGCTATTGGCTGTCCGCCGTGCCGGATCTGTCGAACTTCTTTGTCCCCGTTCAGGGATCGATCTATGGCGATGATCCGAACCCCGATGTGACGGCCTTCAACGCCAAGTACAAGGAAGTAACAGGCGGTGATCCATCGACCCAGTATGTCTATCCCGGCTACGTGATGATCGATGTCTGGGCCAAGGCGGTGGAGCGCGCAGGCACCACCGAAACCGCTGCCGTGGTGGCGGAACTGGAAAAGATGAACGCCGAACCAACGCTGTTCGGCCCGCGCACCTTCACCAGCGAAATCCACCATCAGAACCGTGCCCGCTATCTGATCGTTGAAACCAACGCGAGCAAGCCCGGCGTTATCGATGAATGGACAATCTCCGAAGCCATTCCCGTGGCTGAACTGATGAAGTAAGCCTTCCCCGGCATTGTCGGCCCCGTGCATGCGGGGCCGGCTTCGTTCAGCGGAAGATCCATGTCCGAAGTTTCCATCCGCCCCCTGGCCGCCCATGATGAAGCCGACTGGCGCCGTCTTTGGACCGGCTATCTGGACTATTACCAAACCACGGTGCCCGAGGCGGTCTATGCCAGCACCTTCGCCCGGCTTCTGGGCGATGATCCTCAGGATTTCAACGGCTTGATCGCCCTGGTCGATGGCAGGCCCATGGGCCTGACCCACTTTCTGTTCCACCGCCATTGCTGGAAGATCGAGAACGTCTGTTACCTGCAGGACCTTTATGTCGCGCCCGAAGCGCGAAGCACCGGCCTTGGGCGCAAGCTGATCGAGGCGGTCTATGCCGCGGCCGACGCCAATGGAACACCTGCGGTCTACTGGCTGACGCAGGACTTCAACACAGTCGGCCGCCGCCTTTACGACCGAATCGGCAAGCAGACACCTTTCATTCGCTACAACCGTTGACTGGCAGCGCGCCCTGCGGGATGGGGCAGCTAAAGCGGGATGGCGGTTGGGTGAATCACTGGGGGATTCCCTGCCGGTTCGATTTGTGATTCACGATGGGGGCTGGGATATGGAGGCCAGCCCTCATGACGAAACCCCTTTCGATGGATATCCGGACGCGCGCTATGGC
>JADCEF010000122.1 GCA_020250445.1 Rhodobacter sp. | reverse complement strand
TGGCGCTGTGGCCGGGGTGATGGCCCCTGCCATGGCAGCGGTGACAGTGCTTTCGTCAGTGCGGGCGGGATCAGGAAACGCGATCCGCGTTTCCCCCGCCCCTGCGCGACGGTGCCCTGTAGACCGGTGGGTCCAGGCACCACGAAAGGCCAGCGCCCGACCCGGCGGGGGCGAAGCGCCCGCCGTGGGCGGGGCGGGCGCTGGCCGGGGGCTTTGGCCCCCGGCTGGTCCTGATCCCGGCGGGACGCTGTGGCAGGGGCGATGGCCCCTGCCATTGCGGCGGGGGGCAGCGCTTTCGTCACTGCGGGCGGGACCAGGAAACGCCCCACGTTTCCCCCGCCCCTGCGCGATGGTGCCCCGCAGACCGGCAAGTCCGTGACCAGCGGAAGGCCAGCGCCCGTCCCGGCGGGTGCTGGTTTCGTTGTGCTTGGGGGAAGGTCCTGTGCAGCGGTGGTCCACGTTCGGGCGGGAAAGGCGGTGAGTTTCGGTGCCCGCCCGCAATGCCGATCCGCCTTTGCGGCGGATCGGCATCAATCCTGCCCGGCAAGCGGCGGCGATGTTTGTTCAGCATCCTGCCGGGGGACAGGCTTCACAGCCCCAGCTTTGCCGCCACCATCGCACCCACCGTGGCCGGGTTTGCCTTGCCGCCGGTCGCCTTGATCACCTGCCCGGTGAACCAGCCCGCCAGTTTCGGATTGGCCCTGGCCTTTTCCACCTGTGCGGGATTGGCGGCGATGATCTCATCCACCGCGGCCTCGATGGCCCCGGTATCGGTGACCTGTTTCATTCCGCGCGCGGCGGCAACTTCTGCCGGGTCTCCGCCTTCGGTCCACAGGATGTCGAACAGATCCTTGGCCATCTTGCCCGAGATTTCGCCCGTTGCGATCAGGTCGATCACACCGCCCAGCTGCGGGGCGGACAGGGGCGTGTCGGCAATCGTCCGGCTTTCCTTCTTCAAGCGGCCGAACAGCTCGTTGATGACCCAGTTCGCGGCCAGCTTGCCGTCGCGGCCCCGGGCCACAGCCTCGAAAAAGGACGCAGAGTCAAGATCGGCGGTCAGGACGCCGGCGTCGTAATCGGTCAGGCCGAAGTCTGCCATGAACCGCGCCTTCTTGGCATCCGGCAGTTCCGGCATTGTCCGAGCGATGTGATCGACCCAGGCCTGTTCAATCTCCAGCGGCAAAAGATCGGGGTCGGGGAAATAGCGGTAATCCTGCGCCTCTTCCTTGCCGCGCATCGACCGGGTTTCGTTGCGGTCGGGATCGTAAAGCCGGGTTTCCTGCACCACCGTGCCGCCGTCTTCCAGAATGGCGATCTGGCGGCGCGCCTCATGGTCGATGGCCGCCTGGATGAAGCGCATGGAGTTCATGTTCTTGATCTCGCACCGCGTGCCGAGATGGCCGAAATCCCCGGTGGCCAGATACTTTTCATATTGCCCTGGCCGGCAGACCGACACGTTCACATCGGCGCGCAGGTTGCCGTTCTGCATGTTGCCGTCGCAGGTGCCCAGATAGCGCAGGATCTGGCGCAGCTTGGTGACATAGGCCGCAGCCTCTTCCGGCCCGCGGATGTCGGGGCGGCTGACGATTTCCATCAGCGCAACCCCGGTGCGGTTGAAATCGACAAAGGACATGGCCGGGTCCATGTCATGGATCGACTTGCCCGCATCCTGTTCGAGGTGAATGCGTTCAATCCGCACGCGGCGGGCGATGCCCGGCCCCATGTCCACCACCACTTCGCCTTCGCCCACGATGGGGTGGTAAAGCTGGCTGATCTGGTAGCCCTGCGGCAGATCGGGATAGAAGTAATTCTTGCGGTCAAAGGCCGAGACAAGGTTGATCCGCGCCTTCAGCCCCAGCCCGGTGCGGACCGCCTGTTCCACGCAGAAGTCATTGATCACCGGCAGCATGCCCGGCATGGCGGCATCAACGAAGGCAACATTGGCGTTGGGTTCCGCCCCGAAAGCGGTTGACGCGCCCGAAAACAGTTTGGCGTTCGATGCCACCTGGGCATGAATCTCCATGCCGATCACCATTTCCCAGTCGTGCCTTGCCCCCGCGATCACTTTCGGTTTCGGGGTGTCATGGGTAAGGTCGAGCATCGCGCACTCCTTGCGGGTTGCCGTCTTTCTAGGGTCCGGTGATGGTCAGGGCAAGGGGGCGTCCCGCCGGCGCGGCGGGCGGAAAACCGCCGATCACTGCCCGCCAAAGCGGGCGGATACCCGCCGATGCGATGCCCCGGCGCTCGCCAGAGGGTTGCCAGACGACGTGACTTTGACGCATCAGGTTCGGGTCGTGCCCAGAGCATGTCGTAACGCGGGTCGTACCAATGGCGGTTTCGGGGATTAAAGCGGTCTGTCTTGGCCTGGTTCTGGCACTTCCCATGGGCTGTGCCGATGCAAACGGAACCAGGGGCGAACTGCCGCCGATGCGCTGGGATCACCGGCCGGAAGCGTCGGTCTGGACCACAAAGGCCCTTGCCGCCATTGATGACCACTCTGCCAACCTGCCCGAGATCATTCCTGCCGATATTTCCACCTGGTGCCCCGGCTATGCCGAAGCCGAAGAGGCAGAGAGGGAAGCCTTCTGGGCTGGGCTGATGTCGGCCCTTGCCAAGCATGAAAGCACCTGGAACCCGCGCGCCTCGGGCGGCGGCGGACGGTGGATAGGGTTGCTGCAGATCGCGCCTGCGACCGCGCGGCACTTCGGATGCGAGGCCACGACCGCGGCCGCGCTGAAGGATGGCGTGTCCAACCTGAGCTGTGCCGTCCGCATCGCGGCCGTGCAGGTGCGCCGCGACGGCATGGTTGCCGGTGGCGGGGCAAAGGGCATGGGCCGCGACTGGGCCCCGTTCCGCAACAGTTCCAAGCGCGCTGAAATGGCGTCCTGGACGCGGTCGCAATCCTATTGCCAGAAGAAAAGCCCGGCGGTCTTTGGGGCCATGTCCGTTTCGACCAAGTCCGGCAACGCCAGCTGAGGCATCGGTTGCAGCATCGGCGCAAGGCCGGGGCGTCACGTCGAAACCGGGATCGGACGACTGGCAGGGTGCTCAAACCCCATTCCGACCGCCTGCCGGGCGGGATAATCCTGCCGATGCGGGGAAATGGGGGTGCCAGTCCGGCCGGAAACCCCGTCGCAGAGGACCGGTCCTGCTGGCCCTGGGCGGGGCGGGCGCTTGGCCCCCGGCCGGTCCAGATGCGAGCGTGGCGATATGGCAGGGGCGATGGCCCCTGCCATTTCAGCGGTGAAACTGCTTTCGCCCCGTGTCCGGGCGGGATCAGGAAACGCAGCGCGTTTCCCCGCCCGCGCGGAACGCTGCCACCAAGACCCGTGCAACCTGCACCAACAGGGGCCAGCGCCCGACCCGGCGGGCCGGGGGCTTTGGCCCCCGTCGGGCGTGTGCTGCACGCGCAGCGCAAGGCCGGGGCGATGGCCCCGGCCAGACAGCGCGGGGCACCTAGGCGGGAGGGTTCCCCGCTTTCTGTTCAGCCAGCCGATGCGGCCGGCGCTTTTGCAGCGGCCTAACGCAACTTGAACGCCCGGGCCACTTCGGCGAGCGCGTCCTTCTGCAGGGGTACCAGACTGCCGCCACCGGCAGCCGACACATCCCGCAAGACCGCCATCAGCTGTTCGAACCGCTCCAGTTCCGACAGTTTCGCCAATCGGCGTGTCAGTCTGGCGAACCCCGGTTGAGCGCCGCCGCATTCGGACATGAGCCAGCGCCCGAGGATCATCGCCTCCTGCCCCCTGTCATGAGAAACATTCAGGTGATGCTGCAGGCTGACCAGCAAGGCAGCCTGTTGCTGCGAACTTGGCAACCCGGCCATCTCAAGAAAGGCGACGCCTGCCCCCGCCACGGCAACATCTTGATCCTGCAAGCTGTCAACCGGATGTTAGTTGTAGCGCCTGCGAAAGCCGAAACGGCGTGCGGCAGACATCACATCGCCCGCCATGTCACCCAGGTCTTTTGCGGCATGGGCGACATCGCGCGCCCTGTATATCCAAAAGATCACCCCGGCTGCCGCCGCCAACAGCGCCAAGAGAACCGGCATGGCATGCCCCCATCGCTACTGAGGGCAAGCTATGCCAGTGTCGCGCAATGGGTCAAGGCGCCACCTGCCATCAACTGAACGGCCTTGGCCGGCTTACTCTTCCAGCCCCAGCATGCGGCCTGTCATTTCGCCCAGATCACGGCTGAGGCCGGGTGCCGAGCGCAGGCGCGTCAGTTCCGCCTTGATCAGCGCCTGCCGGGCGGCGTCATAGCGAAACCAGGTCTCGAAGGCCGTCGACATGCGGGCTGCCGTCTGCGGATTCAGCGGGTCCAGCCGGATCAGCCAGTTTGCCACCAGCCGATAGCCCGCCCCGCTTGCCGCATGGAACCCGGCGTGATTGGCCGCCACCGCGCCGATCACCGCCCGGAACCGGTTCGGGTTGCGCCAGTCAAAGGCGGGATGCGCGGTCAGCCGGGTGGCGACGGCCGCCGCGCGGTCGGGGGCCGCATGCAGGATCTGCAGGCTGAACCACTTGTCCATCACCAGCCGGTCCTGCCCCCATTGCGCCGCGAAGGCGGCAAGTTCGGCTTGACCCTGTCCGATGTCCAGCAGACAGGCCAGTGCGCCGACCTGTTCGGTCATGTTGTCGGCGGCGCGAAAGGCCGCCGCCGCCCGCGCCCCGCCGTCAAGCCGACCAAGCAGGCGCAACAGCGCAAGGCGCAGGCTGCGCCGCCCGGCGGCGCGCGCCTCGGGCGTGAAGGGGCCGGGTTCTGCCAGGTCCTCGATCAGGCGGGGCAGTTGGCCCGACAGATGGCGCGCCAGCGCATCGCCCATGCGGCGCCGTGCGGAGTGAATGCGGTCGGGGTCCGGCGTGATGCCGGCATCGTGCAGGGTCTGGGCCATGTCATCCTCGGCGGGCAGGGCCAGGGCGAGGGCGCGGAACGCCGGATCAAGGCCTTCGTCCTGCACGACGTGGGCCAGCGCATCCAGCCAGTCCGGGCCGGGCTGCGCGCCCAGGGTCACCATCTGCATCAACAGATCCTTGGCCAGGGACCTCCCGGCTTCCCATTTGTTGAAGGGGTCGGTGTCATGCGCCAGCAGGAAGGCCCGTTCTTCGGGGCTGCCGGTCCGGTCCAGGATGACCGGTGCCGAGAACCCCCGCAGCAATGATGCCACCGGACGGGTGGCCAGACCGGGAAAGCGGAAGCTTTGCCGCTGCGCCGTCATTTCCAGCGTTGTTGTCGCAAGCACCTCGTCCCCGTTCGGGTTCAGCAAACCGACCGCGATGGGGATGACCTTTGGCGCCTTGTCCGGCTGGCCGGGTGTGGGCGGGTTCACCTGTTCGAAATGCAGCGTGAAGGTGCCGTCCTGCCAGTCTTCCTGAACCTTCAGGCGCGGCGTGCCGGCTTCGGTATACCAGCGCTTGAACTGCGACAGGTCACGGCCGGTGATGTCTTCGAAGACTTTCAGCCAATCCTCGATTGTCGCCGCCTGACCATCATGCCGGTCGAAGTACAGGTCCAGCGCGCGGGCGTAATCGGCATCGCCCACAAGCCGTTTGAGCATGGCGATGACCTCGGCCCCCTTTTCATAGACCGTGGCCGTGTAGAAGTTGTTGATCTCCACATAATGGTCGGGGCGCACGGCATGGGCCAGCGGGCCGTTGTCCTCGCGGAACTGGCGGGCGCGCAGGGTCAGCACATCTTCGATGCGCTTGACCTGGGCCGATCGCATGTCGCCGGAAAACTGCTGGTCGCGAAACACAGTCAGCCCTTCTTTCAGGCAAAGCTGGAACCAGTCGCGGCAGGTGATGCGGTTGCCGGTCCAGTTGTGGAAGTATTCATGCGCGATGATCGCCTCGATCCGGGCAAAGTCATCGTCGGTTGCGGTTTCGGGCAGGGCCAGGACGTATCTGGAGTTGAAGATGTTCAGCCCCTTGTTTTCCATGGCCCCCATGTTGAAGTCATCGACGGCGACGATGTTGAAGACATCCAGATCATATTCGCGGCCATAGGCGGTTTCGTCCCAGCGCATGGCGCGTTTCAGCGCATCCATGGCATAGGCGCATTTGCGCTCGTCGCCGGGGCGCACCCAGATGTTCAGGGCGACCTTGCGCCCCGAGGCGGTGACAAACGACCCCGGATGCGCCACCAGATCGCCCGCAACCAGCGCGAACAGATAGGCGGGCTTGGGCCAGGGATCGTCCCATTCCGCCCAGCCCGGCCCCTGCGCCACCGGATTGCCGTTCGACAACAGCACCGGCAGATCGCTTTCGATGCGCACGCGGAACGGGGCCATGACATCGGGGCGGTCCGGATAGAAGGTGATCCTGCGGAATCCTTCCGCCTCGCATTGCGTGCAAAACATGCCGTTCGACATGTAGAGCCCTTCCAGCGCGGTATTGGCCTTTGGCGAAATCTCGACTTCGGTTTCCAGCCGGAACGCGCCCTGCGGCAGCAGACCGGCCGGAACGGTAAGGCCGGTGGCATCCGGCTGGACAGACAGCGGGGCACCGTCCAGCGATACCGACACCAGTCGCAGCATCTCCCCGTCCAGCCGCAGATCGTGTCGGCCCGGCCGCGCGGGGTTCGGGGCCAGATCAAGCCGCGCGGTCACCCGCGTTGCCGTGGGATGCAGCCGGAATGTCAGCCCGGTGCGCGTGACAAGGTGTGGATATGCAGTGTAATCAGACAGCTGAACGGCTTTGGTCATCGGTGCCTCCTAAGCCTGACACCCTAGCCAGGCCCGGGCTGCGTGCAAGCGGGGCCTTTACGAATCTTCCGCCGCTGCTACATCTTTGTTCGATGAATGTTCTTGTCTGGTTCAAGCGCGATCTGCGGGTGGCCGACCATCCGGCCCTTGCCCTTGCGGCGGGGATGGGTGCGGTCCTGCCCGTGTATATTGTGGAGCCCGAGTATTGGGCGCTTCCCGATACATCGGCCCGCCAATGGGCTTTTGCCGAAGACTGTCTGACGGACCTGCGCCTTGCGCTGGCCGGTCTTGGTGCGCCGCTGGTGGTGCGGGTGGGCGATGCTGTCGGGGTGTTGGCGGGCCTGTGCCGCGCGCAGCGGATCGACCGGATCATCAGCCACGAGGAGACGGGCAACCTGTGGACCTTTGCGCGTGACCGCCGGGTCCGGGCCTGGGCGCGCGGGGCCGGGATCGACTGGGTGGAACTGCCGCAATCGGGCGTGGTGCGCCGCCTGAAGGGGCGCGATGGCTGGGCGGGCCTGCGCGATGGGTTCATGGCGCGTCCGACAGAAAAGGTGCCCGCGCTGACCGGCGTTCCGGGGGCAGAGCCGGGGGCGATCCCGACTGCGCGGATGCTGCGGCTGGCCGATGACCGCTGCCTGCACCGGCAGGCGGGCGGGCGGGCGCGGGGCCTGGCCGCCCTCGACAGTTTCCTGACCGCGCGGGGCCAGCCCTACCGCGCCGCCATGTCATCGCCCCTGACGGCCGAGCGGGCCTGTTCGCGGCTGTCGCCGCATCTGGCGCTGGGCAGCCTGTCGGTGCGCGAGGTGGCGCAGGCCACCGCCGCCCGGCAGGCCGAACGGCCCGGCGGCGGCTGGGGCGGCAGTCTGGCAAGCTTTCAAAGCCGCCTCGCCTGGCGCGACCATTTCATGCAGAAGCTGGAAAGCCAGCCGGATATCGAAACCCGCTGTCTGCACCGCGCCACCGAAGGGCTGCGCCCGCGCGAGGCGGATGCGCAGCGGCTTGCCGCCTGGACGGGCGGCGAAACCGGGCTGCCGTTTGTGGATGCCTGCATGCGCTATCTGACGGCAACGGGGTGGCTGAATTTCCGGATGCGCAGCATGGTGATGGCGGTCGCCTCGTATCACCTGTGGCTGGACTGGCGGGCGACCGGGCCGGTTCTGGCGCGGCTGTTCACCGATTACGAGCCGGGCATCCACTGGCCGCAGGTGCAGATGCAGTCGGGAACCACCGGCATCAACACGATCCGCATCTACAACCCGGTCAAGCAGGGGCTGGATCAGGACCCGGCGGGCAGCTTTACCCGCCGCTGGGTGCCCGAACTTGCGCCGGTGCCGGACATCTTCCTGCAAGAACCGTGGAAGTGGCCGGGGGCCGCCGGGCTGCTGGGGCGGCGCTATCCCGAACCGCTGGTCGATGTGGCCGCCGCCGCCCGCATGGCGCGCGACACGGTCTGGGGCCTGCGCCGCAATGCCGGTTTCGCCCGCGAAGCAGCCCGCGTGGCAAAGGCGCATGCCAGCCGGGCCGATGGCACGGGGCGCTTTGTCAATGACCGTGCCGCAGGGCCGAGGCGGGCGAAGACGGCAGATGCCGGTCAACTGTCGCTGGACCTTTGACCTGCGGGCAACAGGACGGGGGTTTGGGGTGATTGCAGGCCTTGTTCCGGCGGCTGCCGCCGCAGAAGCCCGACTGCCGCGATCCGCCTGCCGGAATGGTCCGGCACGACCGGCACCACCTTGCGGTCAGCGGGCAATGATGACCGTGCAGGGGGCCCTCGCGGCCACATCGGCGGCCACAGAGCCCAGGAAAAGCCGGGACAATCCGCGCTTGTCGCCGGTGCCGATCACGATGTGATCGATCTGGTGCGCCAGGGCAAAGTCGATCAGGCCTGATGACGCCTCGCGGTCGCTCACCACGACGGCTTTTGCAGCGCGATGGCCATGGCCTGTGAGGAAAGCCGAAGCGTCATCCAGAATCTTCTGGGCCTCGGCGTCTGTCCAGGTCGGGACATGGGGGCTGCGGGGAGATCTGCCGAAGACGACATTGACAAGACAGATCGTCAGATCGGCCCCGAACTTTGCGGCAAGTTCCGCAGCCGCAAGAAGCGCCACTTCCGAATGGTCCGTTCCATCGACACCGCACACTATCTTCTTGATCATGGTCTTCTCCTGCAACTGACGAAATCCCTGCCCTGACGGCGTCACCCTACCCTGCGCCACAGGGCCCGACAATGATCCTGATCATCCGGTTTGACCGGTTTGCCCGAACGTGATGCCGCAGGCCCGCCGGGCGATTGCGCCCGGAACCGCCAAGGCCCTGCCGGGGCGACGCTGGACAGCATCAGCGGGCGTCTTCGGGTTGTCCGCCGTCAGGTGGCGTGATCCTGGCGGCGGCGGGGCCGGGTGCGGTGCCGGTTCCGAAAGGACCTTTGCCCGGCCCGGAACCGGTGCCGCCCGTCTTGGGACCTGCGGATCAAGGCTGCCCGCCATGCCTTTCTTCTTTTCGGCATGATCGGGGGAAGACAGAAGGTGATGCCTGCACGCCCGTCTGGCCTGTTTGCTGTCATCGGGCGGCACAGTTGGCCAAGGGGCACCGGCTGCATCGGTAACAGCCGGTTTGCAGACCCGTGCCTTTGCCGGCGGCGACATTTTTCCACCATGCCCTCTGACATCTGCCTGGTCCGGCAGGCGGGCTGAAAGGCTGCACGTCTGAACACGCGCCCTGCGCCGCGGGCCGGTCGGGGGGGGGCCGGACGGAATACCCGGCCAGGGCGTTGGCACATTCAGGTGCCCGCGACCACGCCCAGGTCCATCAGCCGCCCGATCTGCCCGGCCCCCAGACCCAGAACTTCGGACAGGATTTCTTCGGTATGCGCGCCCAGAACCGGTGCCGGGGACGGGGCCATCCTGTCGATGGCACCAAAGCTGACGGGCGATCCCGGGACCGGCATGCGCCCGATGCCCGGTTGATCCAGCATCTGGTACATGGGATTGTCCGGCGACAGATCGGGGTCTTCCGCCACCGCCTGGGCAAAGCTGCGAAAGACCGACCACGTCAGCTCGGCTGCATCAAACAGGGGTGCCACCTCGGCCAGGCTCCGCGCCGCAAACCAGGGGCGGAACAGGGCGCTGATTTCGTGCCGGGCTGCCCAGCGGTCGCCTTCCTGTGACAGGTCCAAAGCCATCCGGGCACCCAGGCCGGCGATCTGCTGCCCCAGCCCCAGCACCTTGACCAGGCCGCGCCATTGCCGGTCGGTCAGGCCGATCACCATCACCCTGCGCCCGCAGGCAAGCGTGAAATCCTGCCCGTAAGCCCCGTAAAGCGCATTGCCCGCCTTGGCCCGGTCCACCCCGTTGACCGTCACCTCGCCGACGATGCCCAGATGACCCATCATCGCTGCGGCCACATCCTTCAGCGACAACTCGGCAAGCTGGCCCTGGCCTGACCGCATCCGGTGCCGTTCTGCGGCCAGCAGGGCGCTGACCACCATCTGCCCGGCGATGCAATCCCAGGCGGGCAGCACATGGGCCACGGGTTCGGTCGAACCTTCCGCGCCGGTGGCCACCGGAAAGCCGACAGCGGGGTTGACCGTGTAGTCAACCGCCGGTTCGCCCCGCCGGGTGCCCGTCAGGCTGACCATGATCAGATCGGCGCGGCGCGCCTGCAAGGCGGGATAATCCATCCAGCCGCGGGCGCGAAGATTGGTCAGGAACAGCCCGGCATCTTCGCCCGGCGCGCAGATCAGGGCGGTTACAATCTCTTGCCCTTCGGGGTGTCCCAAATCCACGGCCAGCGACCGTTTGCCCTTGTTCATCCCGGCCCAGAACAGGCTTGCACCACTGGCCGTCACCGGCCAGCGCCGCGCGTCCAGACCGCCTTGCAGGCGGTCGAACCGGATCACGTCCGCCCCCATCTGGGCCAGCGTCATGCCCGCCAGCGGCACCGCGACGAAGGCCGATCCTTCGACCACCCGCATTCCTTTCAGCACGCCCACAGTCTGTCCTTTCCCGGATCCCGGCAGAAGCCGCGCCCTACCAGTCGATTTCGGCCTGCATGCACAGCAGCCCTTCGCCGTTGACCGTTGCCAGCGCCTCGGCCCCGGCCGCCAGCCCCTGGCCTTGCAGGCTTGGCTTATCGAAATGAAACAGCGGGCGCAGGCCGCGAAACCGGTAGCCGCGCGGGACCGCGCCCTGCGACCGGTCGCGCGCCGCCTGCATCAGCAGCATCGCCTGCAGCGGACCATGCACCACCAGCCCCGGATATTTCTCGACCGCCGTCGCATAGGGCAGGTCGAAATGGATGCGGTGCGCGTTGAAGGTCAGCGCCGAAAAGCGGAACAGCCGCACGGTATCCAGCGGCACATCCCGCCGCCACGCGGCGGCAGGGGCAGGAACGGGCGGCGGCGGGGTGAAGCGGTCGGGCATCGCGATATAGACGATGTCCTGCTCTTCGCGGATCGCAAGCCCTGCCTGCCCTGTCACCTCGTGCCGCAGCGTGACAAAGACCATGCGCCCGGTCGTGCCGGTCTTTTCGGCCACCTTCAGGATTTCCGACCTCCGGTGCAGGGTTTCACCGATCCGCAGCGGGGCCAGAAAGGCCAGCCGCCCCCCCGCCCACATGCGCCGTTCCAGCGGCACCGGCGGCAGAAAACCGCCCCTGGCCGGGTGACCGTCCGGCCCCAGGTCTGCCATCGGGGTTTCGGGTGTCCACCCCATCCAGTGCCACAGCACAGGCAGCGGATCGCCGTCGGCAAAAGTGCCGGATACATCCAGGGTCGCTGCCATCTGCCGCACCTGGCGGGCGGTCACGATGTCATGGGCTTCCTCGACCCGCCCGATCCAGGACCCGAACACTTCGGACATGTCTTTTCCCTGCTCTCCTCTTTGCGCAGCTTTATTGCGGCTTGCGGTTTCAGCCAAGGGCAAGGTCAATGGCCCCGCGCAGGGTGGCGGGGATTGCCGCCCGTCAGGACCAGGTTGCACCCCGACACGACGCGGGGGGGCGGTCAAGGCGGCCCCTGGCCCTCTACGGCGGCACGGGACGAAGGTGTGTTCCTGCGCATCGTCCGGCAGGCGTATGCGGCATAGGTTGTGCATTGATTCGCAACCTCTGCCCCTTTCGGCCAAACCTGTCGCCGGATATACGGGGCATGCATTCATCATTTCCGTGGGGACCTGCGGAGCGGAGCCTGTTGCGGTGTCACGCCGACCACGAAAACAGCTTGTCGTGACCCTGACCGCGATCCCGCCCCGGTTCCCGAACCTTCCGCGCAAACTGGCGTCTGTCATGCGGCAGGATGTCCGGCCGGATCGGGTAGAGCTGCACCTGCCCAGAACATACCGCCGCTTTCCCGGCGCGGTGCCGTCGTTGCCGCCCCTGCCCGAATGGGTGGACGTGATCCATTGCGATGATGACCTTGGTCCGGCCACGAAAGTGCTGCCTGCCGCTGCGCGCTGGCGGGGGACGGAGACGGACCTTCTGCTGTGTGATGATGACCGCATTCAGGACCGGGGATGGATTTCACGTTTCGTTACGGCACGCCGGGAGCGCCCCCTGGACATCATCGCGGAACGCGGCTGGAACATTGACGGGCAGGTCGGAATTGCCCGGATTGCGCCGGAACTTCCGCGCGCCGTTCTTGATGCAAGGCGCGGCCGGTCTGCGGCCTATCGCCTGAAGCGACTCCTCTCTCTCGGCCTCGTGCATCCGTCACGGGCGGTTTATGCCTTGTCCGGTTATGCCGATGTCTTTGAGGGCTTTCTGGGTGCCCTGGTGCCTGCCGACAGCTTCCCTGACCAGGCCTGGACCATCCCCGACGTGGTCTGGACGGTTGATGACGTCTGGCTTTCGGGAATGGCCTATCTGAAGGGTGTCAAGGTCTGGGTCACCGCCCAGCCCAGGCCGGTATTCGCAGACGGGGCCTATGACCGGCTCGGGTCGCTGACGTCGCATGTCGAACTTGGCATCGGACGCGACGGGGCGAACCGGCTGGCTGTCGAGCATCTGCGGCACCGCTTCGGGGTGTGGCCGTGACACTCCGCCAGCCTGCCTTGCCCCTGCGCCTTGGCCTGTCAATGCTGGAACGCCTGTTTGTGCGTCAGGACGGCGCGCTTCGGCCCGTGGCATTTGCCCTGGCATTCCGCAGATCGGACGGCGATCTTCGCCAGCCCTTGCGCAAGCTGCTGTTGCGAAAGAACGGGGCAACGCGGCCTGTCCTGCCGCCAAGGCTTGGTGTCGCGATCAGGGCACCCTGGTGGAAGCTTTGGCTTGCCCGATACGACACGCCACCGGCAGGTTGGCCCTTGTGGCCGGGCGCAGATCATCCGCCGCAGGCGCAGGGCGTGCTCGTTCTGCTTCACGTCGATAGCCAGACTGACCTTGCCTTTCTGGATCGCCTGCAACTATGCGGCGGACTGCAGACCGCCGCGAACCTGACGGTGGTGCCGCGTTTTACGCCAGACGTGCCGGATGCGGTCCGGCAAAAGGCAAAGGCGTACTGGCCGGGCGCCATGCCGGACGATGCCCCTGACCGGATCATCCTGCTTGATCCGCGCACACTTCCGCGCAGGCACGGACTGCACCTTCTGCTTGATGCGCTTTGCAGGCAGACCGGCGCTGTGCTCGCTTTTGGCGATGACATGGCGATCGACCGCCACGGGCAGGTGTCCGATCCCTGGTTCAAGCCCGGTTTTGATCCGCTTCTGGCCGCCCAGGGCATGCTGCCCGGTCCGATGACCGCCCTGAGGCTTGACCGCTTGCGCAACCCGCAAGCGATCCGGGCCAGCCTGCGCGGGGACAACACGGAACCTGATGACCCGCTGATGACTGTCCTGTCGGATGTGTCGCGCGACGAAGTCCTGCATTGCCCGCATGTTGTGGCCTTTCGTTTCGAACGCGCTGTCCTGCCACGACGACAGATCAGGCCGCCGCTTCCCGATCCCCTGCCGATTGTCAGCATCATCATTCCGACCCGGGACGGGTGGGATTTGCTGGGGCCCTGCCTGGAATCGCTTGGTCAGACGGACTGGCCCGTCGCACAGCGCGAGATCATCGTCGTGGACAACGGGTCTTCTGACCCGGCCTGCCTTGCCGGCCTTGAGCGTGCAGAGGCTGCGGGGTCTGTGCGTGTGCTGCGCGATCCCCGCCCTTTCAACTTTGCAGCGCTCAACAACCGCGCCGTATCCCTGGCAAAGGGTGACCTGCTGGTCTTTCTGAACAATGACACTCTGGCGCTGCGCCCCGACTGGCTTCGCGTGCTTTCGGCCTTTGCCTGGCTTCCCGGGGCAGGTGCGGTCGGGCCCAAACTTCTTTACGCCGACGGCAGGGTGCAGCATGCCGGTCTGGTCTTTGGGCTTTATGGCCGCGCGGTCCATGTCCATGTGGGGTTGCCTGCGGATGCGGGCGGCTATCAGGGGCTTGCCGCTGTCCCGCACGAGGTGTCCGGCGTTACCGGGGCCTGCCTTGCCCTGCGCAGGGCGGCGTTTGAGGCTGTCGGAGGCTTCGACGAGGACTTTCCCGTGGCCTATAACGATATGGTCCTTTGCGCCGACCTGATGAAAAAGGGGTATCGCAACCTTTATGTGGCGGAACCCTTGTTCTTTCATCTTGAAAGCAGAACGCGCGGAAATCTGGACAACCCGGAAAAACAGCGCCGCGAAGCAGACGAAGCGGCCCGTGCACGGGCCCTGCATCCGGATCTGTTCGCTGCCGATCCCCATTATTCGCCCAATCTTTCCCTTGATGCGCCTTATGTTCCGGCCGTTCCGCCGCGCAGACGGCCCCCATGGGACGTTGCCGCAAGTCAGTTGCACCCCGCAGATTAGGGCACCCGGTTCCGCCGCGAAGCACAGAAGCAGAAGCACAGCGCTCCGGGCATCAAGCCGCACGCTCCCTTGTCAGCGGGGTCCCGGCACCGGCAGAAGCAAGGCCGCTTCCGGATTCTCAGGAACACCCCTTCGTTCTCCGCAAAGGAAACGACCACCTGTGCAGGCATTGCGGTGACTGCGCCTGTCAACCTGCCGTTCCCCAGCCGCCGCCGCCCGGCGTCAGCATTTCGAACACGGCCCCTGCGGGCAGGTTGCGTTCATCATTGCCCTTGAGGTCTTCCACCCGCCCATCGGGCCAGATCACCCGGTTGTGACCGACAGCACCCGGCGCGCCGCCTGCGGCCCCGAAGGGCGCAATCCGGCGGCTGGAACACAGCGTCGTCACCGTGACCGGGGCAAGGAACCGCAGGCGGCGCACCGCGCCGTTGCCGCCTTGCCACCGGCCCGCACCGCCGGATCCGCGACGGATGCCGAACTGTTCCAGCCGCACCGGAAAGCGCCGTTCGAGAATTTCGGGATCGGTCATCCGGGTGTTGGTCATGTGGCTTTGCACCGCGTCACAACCGGCAAAACCGGGGCCTGCCCCGGTGCCGCCCGCGATGGTTTCGTAGTTCTGGAACGCGGCATTGCCCCAGACGAAATTGTTCATCGTCCCCTGGCTGGCCGCCACCATCCCCAGCGCCCCGTAAAGGGCATTGCAGGCCGCCTGGCTGACCTCGGTATTGCCGGCGATCACCGCCGCAGGCGGGCGGGGGTTCAGCAGGCATCCTTCGGGTACGATCAGCGTGATGGGGGCCAGGCAGCCTTCGTTCAGCGGAATAGCCTTGCCGACAAGCGTGCGGAACACAAACAGCACGACGGCCCGGCAGATTGCCAGGGGGGCATTGTAATTGCCGGAATGCTGCGGGGATGTTCCGGTGAAATCAACGGTCGCCGCGCCATTTGCTTGATCGATTGTGACCGCAACCTGAATATTTGTTCCGATATCCATCGGATATATGTAGGATCCGCCCTGCAACCTGCCGATGGCGTTGCGCACGCTTTCCTCGGCGTTGCGCTGAACATGTGTCATATAGGCGGAAACGACCGGCTCGCCATAGGCTGCAACCACCTTCGCCAGCGCGTGCCGTCCGGTTTCATTGGCGGCAACCTGGGCTTTCAGATCGGCGATGTTCTGATCCGGTGCCCGGCAGGGATAGCGGCCACCGGCCAGCAGGGCCCGGGTTTCCGCCTCGCAGAACCGGCCCGCCAGAACCAGGGGCGTCACGTCGATCAGAACGCCTTCCTCAAGGATATTGCGGCTGTCGGGCGGCGAAGACCCCGGGGTGCGCCCGCCGATATCCGCGTGATGCCCGCGCGACCCCAGCCAGAACACGGGGCGGTCCCCGTGGAAAACCGGTGTGATCACTGTCACGTCGGGCAGGTGGGTACCGCCGTTGTAGGGGCTGTTCAGCATGAAGGCATCGCCGGGGCGCACATGCGCCGCGACGTGCCGCATCACCACCTTGACGGCATGGGACATGGACCCAAGATGCACGGGCACATGGGGCGCATTGGCCACCAGATCGCCCTGCGCATCGAAGATGGCACAGGAAAAATCCAGCCGTTCCTTGATGTTGACGGACCAGGCCGTATTGGCCAGCGTGGCACCCATCTGGTCGGCGACCGACATGAAGAGATTGTTGAACACCTCAAGCAGCACAGGATCGGCGTCGGTTCCGGCCGCTGGCGGGCGCTGGACCGGCGCGGTCCGTTCCAGCACAAGATTTGACAAAGGATCGACACGGGCCGTCCATCCCGCCTCGACGATGACGGTCCCTGTTGCCTCGGTGATCATCGCCGGGCCGGACAGGACCGTGCCCGGCACAAGGCCGGCACGGTCATGCAGCGGCACCTGCGCCCAGCCTGCCGACCACAGGTCCACCTGGCCGCCCCGGGCCGCACGATCCGGGGGCGGCAGGGCGGCATCCTGCATCGCGGTTGCGCTGACAGCCTCGGCGCTGAGCATTTCGAACAGAAGCGGACGCTCGGGCGAGATGAAGCCGAACCGCGCCCGGTGCACCGCCTCGAAGGCGGATTGCAGGGCAGTGGCCGGTCCGAAGGGCACGTCCAGCGCCTGATGCGACCCGTCATAGCGCAGATGCGCCCGCCGTTCCACGCCATGCACCGCGATGCCCTGCGCTGCAAGGTCGGCCTCTGCCTCCAGCGCCAGGGCATCCAGTACCGCCGATGCCTGATCCCAGTCCTGCAGCGGTTGATCGAATTGTCGTTCACGAATAGAGCGGGTTTCCGCAAGTCCCATGCCATAGGCGGAAAGCACACCGGCCAGAGGATGCACAAGAACGCGCCGCATGCCCAGGGCATCGGCGACGCGCGTTGCATGCTGGCCCCCTGCGCCCCCGAAGCATTGCAGCGTATAGCCGGTCACATCATGCCCGCGCTGGACGCTGATCTTCCGGATGGCGTTCGCCATGTTGTCGACCGCGATTCGCAGAAACCCGTCGGCCACCTCTTCCGGGCTGGCTGGTGCCGTACCGGTGGCGGCGGCAATCCCCACTGCCAGGGCTTCCAGCCTGTCGCGCACGACCGCCGCATCCAGCGGCAGCGTACCGTCGGGTCCGAACACGGCCGGAAAATGCGCGGGCGAAATCCGCCCCAGCATCAGGTTGCAGTCCGTGATGGTCAGCGGACCGCCCCGGCGGTAGCAGGCCGGGCCGGGGTTGGCCCCGGCGCTGTCCGGGCCGACCTGAAGGCGGCCATCCCGAAAGGTGCAGATCGACCCGCCGCCAGCGGCCACGGTATGGATATCCATCATCGGGGCGCGCATCCGCACGCCCGCAACCTCTGTCTCGAAAGAGCGTTCGAAATGACCGGCAAAATGACTGACATCGGTCGAGGTGCCGCCCATGTCAAAGCCGATCAGCCGGTCATACCCCGCGGCCTGTCCGGTGCGGACCATGCCGACAATGCCGCCGGCCGGACCCGAGAGGATGGCATCCTTTCCCTGAAACCGCGCCGCCTCGGTCAGGCCACCGTTTGACTGCATGAACAGCAGCCGGCCCGTTGCCCGGTTCAGGTCAAGGGCACTGTCCACGCGCGCCACATAGCGGCGCAGGATCGGCGAAAGATAGGCGTCGACCACGGCGGTATCGCCCCGTGCCACCAGCTTGGCCAGACGGCTGACACCGTGACTGGCGGAAATCTGGGCAAAGCCTTCTTCCACCGCAAGCGCGGCGGCCCGCGCCTCGTGGCCGGGGTTGATATGGGCATGAAGGAACGCGATGGCGACGGCGCGGATGCCCTTGCCATGGGCCCGGCGCAACGCCGCGCGAACAGCCGCCTCGTCAAGCGGCGCAACTTCGGCCCCCTCGGCGTCAAGGCGCCCCGGAACCTCGGCCACCGACTCGTACAAAAGGTCGGGGCGGCGGATGTCCAGATCGAACAGGGCCGGGCGCGCCTGCGTTCCGATCCGCAGAAGATCGCGGAACCCTTCGGTGATCAGCAGCAGAACCCGTTCGCCCTTGCGTTCCAGCAGGGCATTGGTGGCAACGGTGGTGCCCATCTTGACGGCAGAGATGGCCCCTGCGGGCAGGTCATCATCCGGACCCAGCCCCAGACAGTCGCGAATGCCCTGCACGGCGGCGTCGGCGTAGCGTTCGGGGTTCTCTGACAGCAGCTTGCGGGTTTCAAGCCGCCCGTCCGGACGCCGCGCGATGATGTCGGTGAAGGTGCCGCCCCGGTCGATCCAGAATTCCCACGCTGCCATGCCCGCCCCCGCTGCCTGCCCCTCGGTCGGGCAAAACCGCCGGGCTGTCAATCGGCGGCACACCGGGCGACCAGCGCGGGCAGGTCGGAAAACCGGGCGAACCGCGCTGCATGGGGCAGGGCCGACACCGGGGCCTTGCGGTAGCCTTCGGTGAACAGAAGGAAGGGCACCCGCGCCGCAAGGGCGGTCTCGGCATCCACCTCGCTGTCGCCCACGAACAGGACCGGGCCGTCCAGGCCGGCAGCGGCGGCCTGCAGCGGGGCCGGGTCCGGCTTGCGCTGCGGCAGGCTGTCGCCGCCGATGACAACCGGGAAAAGCCCGGCCAGCCCGAAGGCGCGCAGAATCTTCCGCGCGGGCAGTTCCGGCTTGTTGGTGCAAAGCGCAAGCTGATGACCGTCCCGGGCCAGGGCCGACAGGGCCGCTGTCACACCGGGATAAAGCTGTGTCAGGGTTGTGCTGTCCGCCGCGTAATGGCGCAGGAACCCTGCCTGCCACTTTGCCTGCCGGGCCGGATCGGGTTCCTGACCGCAGGCGGCAAGGACGCGGGCGACAAGGGCGGGCACACCGTTGCCGATAAAGCCTTTCACCGTCTGTGCCGGCAGGGCCGCCTGGCCCGCATCGGCGAGCATGCGGTTGACGGCGACATGGATGTCGGGGGCGCTGTCCACCAGCGTGCCGTCAAGATCGAAGATCACTGCGGCCATGGCTCAGGCCCGGTCAGACCGGATCGGGTCGAACAGCAGGCGCAACCCGTTCAGCACGACAAGCACCGTCCCGCCTTCATGCCCCACCACCGCCAGCGGCAGCGGCAGGTTGAAGAACAGCGAGCCGGCAACCAGAACCAGCATCGCCCCCATGGCAAAAACCAGGTTCTGGCGGATGATGCGCCCCGTCCGTTTTGCCAGCAGATGCGCCGCCGCAAGGCGTTCCATGTTTTCCGACAACAGCGCCACATCGGCGGCCTGCAGCGCCACGTCGCTGCCCGCCGCCCCCATCGCAATGCCGACATCGGCGCGCGCCAGGGCGGCGGCATCGTTCACGCCATCGCCGACATAGGCGACCTTGCCGCCTGCGGCCAGATCGGCAATCAGCACGACCTTGTCTTCCGGCAGCAGGTCCGCGTGGATTTCATCGTCCCGCAGGCCAAGGGCACTGCCGATCCGCAGGGCAACCGGGCGGCGGTCGCCCGTCATCATGGCGATCTGCCGGATGCCGCTTTTGCGCAAGGCGAGGATCCCCGCATGCGACGATGCGCGCGTCTGGTCCGCGACAGCCACCGCACCCAGCACCTGCCGACCGCGGCCCATGTAGATGACGGTCTGGTCACCATCGGCCAGGCGCAGAAGACCCGGATCATCCAGCGCCGCCCCCATGCGCGCGGCAAGGCGGCGGTTTCCGGCCCACAGCGGGCCGATATCATCCGTCCCGACAATGCCTTCGCTGGGAATGGCCGTAACACCGGTGACCGATGCGGGTGTCAACCCGCGACGGTCAATGAGACGGCGGATCGCGCTGGCGATGTGATGTTCCGACTGCGCCTCGATTCCCGCAATAAGCGCAAGGAAGGTGTCTTCGCTGCCGGTCAGGCTGACGATCCCGGTCACTTCGGCCTGCCCCGTGGTCAGTGTGCCGGTCTTGTCAAAGGCAAAGGACCGCACTGCGCCCAGCGTTTCAAGTGCGGCCCCGCCCTTGAACAGCACCCCGCCCCGGGCGGCGGCGGACAGTGCCGACAGGATCGCGGCGGGAACCGAAATGACGATGGCACAGGGGCTGGCGGCGACCAGCAGCGTTGCCGCACGGTACAGCGCGTCCTGCTGCGGCCAGCCAAGCCAGAGGAACACGCCAAAAGCGATCACGGACCCCGCCAGCACCGCCGCGGTGTAACGCTGGCCAAACCAGGAACTGAACCGTTCAGAGGGTGCCTTGGCCGCCTGTGCCTGCGTGACAAGCTGGATCATCCGGGCAACCGTGCTTTCGGATGCGCTGCGGTCCACCCGCAGGTCCAGCACGCCGTCAAGGTTCACGGTCGCCTCGAACACGCTGCTTCCCGGACCCTTCACGACCGGAACGGATTCACCCGTGACGGTCGATTCGTTGATTGCCCCTTCGCCGGACAGGATGGTTCCGTCGACGGGCATGCGGCTGCCGGGGCGAATCACCACGACATCGCCCGCCGCAAGGCTGGCCACCGGAACTTCCGCGACAGTCCCGTCCCGGCGCAGCAGCGCGGTTTCCGGACGCAGGGCCATCAGCGCCTCGACCGCGCGGCGGGCCTTGCCCATCGCCTGGTTCTCCAGCGTTCCCGACAGGCTAAACAGGGTCAAAAGTACCGCCCCTTCGAATGTCGCGCCCACGGCGGCGGCGGCCACGGCGGCAACAACCATCAGCAGATCAATGTCCAGCACAAGATCAAACCACAGGCTGTGCAGCGCCCTGGCGGCAGAAGGCAGCCCGCCGAAGATGTAGACCAGCGTCAATCCGAAGGCCGTCACCTGGGCCGAGATATCGCCATAGGCAGAGGCTGCGGCCACAATCATGCCGGCAAGGGTCAGCCCTGTCAGGACCAGACCAAGTTCGTCCCTGCCGGGGTCGGAAACGGGGGCTGGGGTCATCGGCAAGCCTTTCCAGGGCAACGTCGCCCGGACTGTCGCGCGCCTGCGCGTCAGTGTCAAAGCAGAGTCAAAGCGGCATCATCGCCTTGAAGCGGTCCTGACGCACATCCAGCAGCACCCCGTCGATACCGCGCGCCTCGGCGCTGCAAAGATAGGCCATGACCGAGGCTGGCACAGCGGTGGGCACAAGGTGATCCCGGGGGATCTTGCTGATCGGGTTCAGGCCCGCCGCCCGGATTTCGGCCTGCATCGCGGTGTCTGTCGGCGGAATGCCGATGAAAAAGCTCTGGATCCCTTCCGGCCCCAGTTCCAGCGCCATGAGGCGCGTCAGCATGTGGACACCGGCCTTGGAGGTGCAATAGGCCGTCCAGCCTTCCATCGGGGTGGTCGCGGCCCCGGTGCCTGCGTTCACGATCGTGCCCTGCGAGGCGCGCAGCAGGGGCAGGGCCGCCACGACCATCCGGTGAACACCGATGACGTTCACCGCAAAGGCCGGTGCCAGACTGTCGCTTGCAAGGCTGGCCAGCGGGCCGATGGGGGAAATAATGCCGGCATTGTTGACCAGAACATCCAGCCGGCCTGCATCCGCCCGGACCCGGGCGATTGCGGCATCGACATCCGCCTGACGGGTGACATCAAGCTGAAAGACCGTCGCATCACCCGGCAGGGCTTCAGGATCGCCAAGAACACCCGCAAAGACGCGCGCGCCCTGCGCCACCAGCACCCGCACCAGGGCGGCACCGATACCGCGCGTGGCCCCGGTGACAAGAACGCTGCGGCCTGACAGGTTCGGGACAGGAATGGGGGCGAGGTTGAACATTTCTGTTGACCCTTGTGCGGTGACAGGTGTTAATTGGCCTTACCAATTTACCGCTAATGCAGCCGGACCCGGCTGTCAAAAGAATAGCGGACGCAGGCCCTTGGGAGGGGGAAGCAGATGGACCGGATCGCCCGGATCGAGCCGTTTCCTGTCCATTACCCCGACCCCAACGATTTCAACACCATCCGCCGCACGGTTCTGGTCCGGGTCGAGACCGATCATGGCGTGGTCGGCTGGGGCGAATGCATTGCCATGTGGCCCGAAGCCTGCAAGGCCGTGGCCCTGGTGATTTGCGAAGGCCTGCTGCCGCTGCTGCAGGGCGAACCGGCGCAAGAGATCGAGGCGAACTGGCACAGGATGCGCCGCCATGTCTGGTGGTACGGCGAGGGCGGCATCGCATCGCTTGCCATATCGGGCATCGACATGGCGCTGTGGGATATTGCGGGCAAGATTGCGGGCAAGCCACTGTACGATCTGCTGGGCGGGCTGAAACAGGACCGGCTGCTGGCCAATGCCTCGTCCCACGTCAACAAAAAGGGCGAGGCGGCCTGCGTGGCCGAAGTGGTCGGCTTTTTCGAGGCGGGCTTTCGGTCCTGCAAGCTGGGCTTTGCCAAGAAGGGGGAAAGCAACATCGGCGGCGATCCAGACACCGATGTCAGCTTCATCCGCGCCCTGCGGTCGGCGCTGGGGGATGAGGCAGGCATTCTGGTGGATATCGGCAACGGCGTGCGCTGGGATGCCGATACGGCCATTTCCGTGGCCAACCGGATGCACGCGCTGGGAATCGGCTGGTATGAGGAACCGCTTTACCCCACCGACGATGCCGGATACCGCCGCTTGCGCGCCAATACGGCGGTGCGCATCGCCAGCGGCGAACGGGAATTCACCGAGGCGGGCTATCGCCGCCAGATGGAATTCGTGCAGGCCATTGATGTGTATGGGGTGGACCCCGCGCGGGTGGAAGGGGTCACCGGCTTTCGCCGCGTCGATGCGCTGGCCACCCGGCTTGGCAAGGGCATGAACGCGCACGCCTGGTCCACCGCCATCACCACGGCGGCCAGCCTGCACCTGTCGCTGGCCTCGCCCAACACGGAAATCTTCGAATACAAGCCCTTCGGCGTGGTCGTGCAGGACGATCTGGTGGCCAAAAAGCTGTGGCACAAGGATGGATGGGCCTATCCGATCCACGCCCCCGGCCTTGGGATCGAGGTGCAGGAAGCGGTGGTGAAGCGGCTGGCCATGCCATGACGGATCAGGCGAAATATGGGCTGACCCGGCCAACCTTCGCTGAAATCCGGCAGGGCGGTTTTTCCACGCCCTGGGATGCGCCGATGATTCCGCCCTTTCCCTTCCGCTTCCGCAATGCCGAGATCCTGACGCTGTACTGGCGCACCGACCCCGCGGCGATGGCCTTTCTTCTGCCGCCCCCGCTGGTGCCGGTGGGCGATGTGGCCTGTGTGCACATCTACAGGATGAACGATACCGACTGGCTGGGGCCGTATTCCGAAGCGAACGTGATGTTCGGGGCCGAACTGCCCGGCCAGGGGAAGGGGGCCTATTCGCCCTATCTCGTGCTGTCTTCGGACATCGGCGTGGCCCATGGCCGCGAAATTCATGGCCAGCCGAAGAAACTGGGCAAGCCCGGCCTTGAGGCGCGCGGGGACCTGATGGTCGGAACGGTGGAACGCAACGGGATCGACGTGATCACCGGCACCTTGCCCTACAAGCAGCGCCGCGTCGCGCCCGAGGCGCTGGCCCCCTATTTCGACTTCGGCACCAACCTGAACCTCAAGGCGGTGGATCATATCGACGGTCGTCCCGCGATCCGCCAGATCACCTCGCGCCGTCTGGCCGAGGTGACGGTGCACGAGGCCTGGGAAGGCCCCTGCACGGTCGAATTGCGCCCCAATGCCCAGCTTCCGGTGTTCCGCCTGCCCGTGCTGGAACCGCTGACCGGCATCCACTGGCGGGCTGACTTCACGCTGGTGGCGGGCCGCATCCTGCACGATTACCTCAAGGAAACGCCATGACCCTGCGCGTTGTCGTCACCGATTACACATTCCCGGATCTGGCGCAGGAAAAAGCGGCCGCATCGGCGGCGGGTGCGGATTTCGAAGCGTTTCAGTGCAAGACGGCGGCCGATGTGGCAGCGGCCGTGGCCGGGGCGGATGTGGCCGTGGTGCAGTTCGCGCCCTTCGGCCCGGATGCCGCGCGCGCGGTCAGACCGGGGTCCACGGTCATCCGCTATGGCGTCGGCTACAACAACATCGATCTGCCCTCGGCCAGGGCCGCCGGGCTGCGCCTGGGCTATGTGCCCGACTATTGCACCGATGAGGTGGCCGACCATACGGTGGCAGCAGCCCTGAGCCTGCTGCGCAAACTGCCGCAACTGGATGCGTCTGTCCGGCGCGGGGACTGGGCGGCGGTAAAGGTTGCCAAACCGATGAAGCCGTTTTCGCAGACCGTGTTCGGCTTTTTCGGTCTGGGCCAGATCGGGCGGGCCGTGCTTGCGCGGCTGCGGGGATTTGGCTTTCGCTTCATCGCCGCTGATCCGGGCCTTTCGGCAGAAGAGGCGGGGCACCTGGGCGTGACGCTGATGGATGGCGACCGGCTGCTGCGCGAGGCCGACCTTGTTTCGCTGCATGCCCCGGCAACGTCCGCGACGACCGGGTTCTTCAATGCCGCCCGGCTGGCCACGATGCAGCCCCATGCGCTGATCGTGAACGCGGCACGGGGGCAGTTGATCGTCGAGGAAGACCTGGCGGCAGCCCTGGCAAGCGGCACCATCGCAGGTGCCGCCCTGGATGTGTTCGGGGTGGAGCCGCTGGCGGCGGACCATGTGCTGCGCCAGGCGCCCAATCTGCTGCTGACCCCGCATGCCGCCTGGTATTCCGAAGCGGCGATCCACCGGCTGCAGCACCTGGTGGCCGAAGACATCGCCCGCGCGTTGCGCGGCGAGGGGCCGCGCAAACCCGTGCCTGAATAGGCCGGAACAGAATTCCGCCGGGGCAGCCCCCCGGCGCGGAAGACCGCCGGGCGATGGGGGAAGAGCCTGCATCCGCCTTCGGCAAAACGACCAGGCACAGATCCGTGCCGAAACATGGGAGGACTCTGATGAAGACGACCAATATTCTCGGCGCGGTCGCCGCGCTGATGCTGGGCGGGGCAGGCTTTGCCTATGCCGATGCGATCAAACTGGAAGGCGGCAAGGACACCAGCATGATCCTGCTGCCCAAGTTCCTGGGCATTCTGGTCTTCGATCAGGCCAACGAAGGCGCGCAGGAAGCCCACAAGGAACTGGCAAACCCCGGCAAGCTGGATTTCACGGGGCCCACCCCGGAAAACTCGGTGGCCGGCCAGATCGAGATCATGACAACGGCGGCCACGCAAAAGCTGGGTGCCGTGATGCTGTCCAACAACGCAGGCGACCAGATCGCCCCGGCGGCCGAAGCCGCACAGGCGGCAGGCACCAAGGTTGTGACCTGGGACAGCCCGATCCCGTCGGCCAAGGGCGAAAGCGTGTTCGTGGCGCAGGTCGATTTCGGCTCCATCGGTGTGGTGATGGCCGATATGGCGCATTCGATCCTGGGCGGGGCCGGTGAAATGGCCGTGCTTTCGGCCACGCCGGATGCCGCGAACCAGAACGCCTGGATCGAGGCGATGAAGAAGACCCTGGCCGAAGATGCCAAATACAAGGACATCAAGCTGGTCGATGTCGTCTATGGCGATGACCAGTCCGAAGTCAGCTACAACCGCGCGCTGGCGCTGGTGGACAAGCATCCGAACCTTGGCCTGATCATGGCCCCGACCACGGTGGGCATCCAGGCTGCGGCCAAGGCGATGCAGGACGAAGGTCTGTGCGACAGGGTCAGGGTCTCGGGTCTTGGCCTGCCGTCGGAAATGGTCAGCTACACGATGAACGGCTGCGCGCCGGAATTCGCGCTGTGGGATTTCCGCGATCTTGGCTATCTGTCCTACTACACCGCCTATGGCCTGGCCACGGGCCAGCTCAAGGGCGAGATCGGCGAAACCTTTACCGCCGGCCGCATGGGCGACTACACGATCGAGGCTGATCCCGGCCGCGAAGGTGCCAAGCGCATCCTGATGGGGCCCTTCACGGTCTACAACAAGGACAATGTCGAAGCCGCCGCGAAGTGATGAACGGGGCGCGGCCGGAATTGCCCCGGCCGCGCCCATCCTGTTCCCGCGCCCGCCCCGAGGTTGCATGTCCGCCATCCCCACCCTTGCGCTGCGTGCCGTGTCCAAATCCTTCGGGATGACCGTGGCCCTGGCCGATATGACGCTGGAGCTGTTCCCCGGCACAGTGCACGCCATCGTCGGCGAAAACGGTGCGGGAAAATCCACCATGATCAAGATCATGACGGGCATTTACCAGCCCTCGTCGGGTCAGGTCGAAATCGACGGCGCGCCCGTTGTCCTGTCGGGGTCCAAGGCGGCGCGCCTGCGCGGCGTGGCCGCGATCTATCAGGAACCGATGGTCTTTCCCGATCTGGACGTGACCGAAAACATCTTCATCTCTGCCACCGATGCCGGTCTGATCCTGGACCGCCGCAGCATGCGCCGCCGCGCAGAAGCGCTGATCGACCGCATCGGCATGACGCTGGATGTCGACCGCGAGGCGCGCGGGCTGACGCTGGCCGAACAGCAGGCGGTCGAGATTGCCCGCGCCCTGTCGCAGGATGTGCGCGTGCTGATCATGGATGAACCCACCGCATCCCTGTCCGCGCACGAGGCGGCGGAACTGCGCCGCATCGCCCGCAGCCTTGCGGCCTCGGGCGTGGCGGTCGTCTATATCTCGCACCGGCTGGAAGAGGTGTTCGAGATTGCCGACCGCGTGACGGTGATCCGCGACGGGCGGCATATCTCTACCAGACCCGTGGCCGAAGTGACGCCGCAGGGCATGATCGCCGATATGGTCGGGCGTGCGGTGGGCAATTATTTCACCAAGATGCCATCGGTTGCCCGGGACGAGGTCATCCTGTCGGTGCGCGGCCTGACCCGGGCGGGTGTCTTCGAAGACATCAGCTTTGATCTGCACCGGGGCGAGGTGCTGTGCATGGCGGGCCTGATCGGCGCGCGGCGCACCGATGTGGCGTTGTCGCTGTTCGGCGTGCATGCCGCGACGGCGGGCGAGGTGCGCTACAAGGGGCAGGTGGTGCGCATGACCTCGCCCGCGCAGGCCATCGCGCTGGGCATCGCCTATGTCTCGGAGGACCGCCGCAAGCTTGGGCTGGCGATGCCGCTGCCGATCCGGTCCAACATCTCGCTTGCCACGCTGGCGCAGTACCTGTCGCCCCTGGGCCTGATCGACCGGCGGCGAGAGCGCGACACGGCCATGGCCTACCGCGAACGGCTGAACATCCGCGCGCCGGATGTGGACATGGCCGTGGGCGTGCTGTCGGGCGGCAACCAGCAAAAGGTGATGCTGGCGAAATGGCTGGCGATGAAACCCGACCTGCTGATTGTCGATGAACCCACGCGCGGAATCGACGTAGGCGCCAAGGCCGAGGTGCACGATCTGATCCGCGCCTTCGTGCGCGACGGGGGCACGGCGCTGGTGATCTCGTCCGACCTGCCGGAAGTGCTGGCGCTGGGCGACCGCATCCTGGTGATGCGTGAAGGCCGGCAGATGGGCATCATCGACAGCGCCCGCGCCACGCAGGAAGGCATCATGGCCGTGGCCACTGGCCAAAGCGAGGCCGCATGACCGGCCTGTTCCACCGGCTTGGTCCGCAGGGGCTGCGCGTTCTGGCCCTGCTGGCGGTGATCCTGCTGCTCTTGGCGTTCTTTGCCAGCCAGATCGACGGCTATTTCAACGCCCGCCTGTTTTCCCGCATCTCCGGCTCGGTCGCGATCATGGCGCTGATTGCCACGGCGCAGACGCTGGTGATCCTGACGCGCAACATCGATCTGTCCATCGGCTCGATCGTTGGCTTCACCGCCTTTGCCGCAGGCAATCTTGTCAGCACAAACCCCGAGATGAGCGCCCTTGTGCTGGTGCTGTTCTGCTGCTGCTTCGGGGCGTGCTTTGGTGCGGTGAACGGCCTGATCGTGGCCTATGGGCGGGTGCCGTCGATCATCGTGACCCTGGCCACCATGGCGATCTTCCGGTCGCTGCTGGTGGAATATTCCGACGGCAAATCCATCACCACCAACACCCTGCCCGCCTGGCTGACCGAATTTCCCAATTTGCCGGTCTTCACGGTCTTCGGGCTGGAATTCCGTGCAGCCTTTGTGGCGGCCCTGACCGTGGTCTTTGTCGTGCATCTGGCCCTGACCCGCCTGCGCCCGATGCGCCAGTTCTTTGCCGTGGGGTCCAACCCCGAGGCGGCAGAAATGGCCGGGATCGATGCAAGACGCGTGGTGTTTTCCGCCTTTGTGCTGTCGGGCGCGCTGGCCGGGCTGGCCGGGCTGATGTTCCTGGCGCGCTTTGGCAATATCACCGTGGTCGCTGGCCTTGGGTTCGAGCTGAAGTCGGTGGCGGCGGCCGTGGTGGGCGGGGTCAACATCTTCGGCGGCTCCGGCACGGTCATCGGGGCGCTGCTGGGGGCGGTGCTGGTCGATGTGATCGACACCAGCCTGGTGCGCTGGGCCATCGTCAGCGAATTCTGGCGCGAGGCGGTTCTGGGCGCGCTGATCCTGCTGTCGGTCACCACCGACACGCTGTTCACCCGCCGCCTTGTCGCCTGGCGCGCCGCCCGCGCCCATGCCCGGCGCGAAGCCACCCTGAACCAAGAGGCACGGCCATGATCGCCCGCCTGAAAAGCTGGGAAGGCTTCCTGCTGATGTCGCTTGTGGTGATCATCGGCATCAATGCCGGCCTGTCGCCGGAATTCCTGACCTTGGGCAACCAGATCAACCTGTTCCAGCTTTCGATCGAAAAGATCATCGTGGCCCTGGTGATGACCTTCATCATCATCAATGGCGAGATTGACCTGTCGGTGGGATCGATGATGGGCCTGTCGGCCTGCGCCTTTGGCTGGATGGTCAAGGAACAGGGCGTGGCCGCCCCCGCTGCCATTGCCATATCGCTGGGCATCGGCGTGCTGGGCGGGGCGCTGAACGGCTGGTTCATCACCCGCGTCGGCCTGCCGTCGCTGGTCGTCACCCTGGCAACCCTGATCGGGTTTCGCGGCCTTGCGCGCGTGCTGGTCGAAGACCGGGGTCTGACAGACTTTCCGGAATGGTTCGACGCCCTGGGGCAACAGGGCCTGATCGGACCGCTGCCCTTTGCGCTTGTGGCCTTTGCCGTGCTGTTCGGGGTTCTCTACATCGTGCTGGAACGGTCGGGCTTCGGCCGCAAGACGCAGGTGATCGGCACCAACCGCGAGGTGGCCGAATTCGCGGGCATCGATACCAACCGCCACAAGATGATCCTGTTCATCGCCTCTGGCACCATCGCCGCCTTTGCCGGCCTGCTTTATGCCGCCCGCGTCGGTGCCGTGCGCGGTGATGTCGCCAACGGGTTCGAATTGGACATCATCACCATCGTCCTGCTGGGCGGCGTCAGCATTTTTGGCGGCACCGGCAGCCTGACCGGTACACTGCTGGCCATCCTGATCGTGCTGAACATCCGCAACGGCATGGCGCTTTTGAACATCACCGGGCATATCCAGACCGGGGTGATCGGCCTGCTGCTGATCGCTTCGGTCATGGTGCCGCGCCTGAAATTCGGCACGCGGGAGAAAACCGCATGACCGAACCGGTCACCCGCATCGAATTCGACGAACCTATCGTGCGGGAATCCGTGGCGGAAATGGTGGTGCGCCGGATTCTGGACATGGTGCGGACCGGGGTTCTGAAGGCGGGCGATCCGCTTCCGCCCGAACGTGATCTGGCGCTGTCGCTGAACGTGTCGCGCCCTTCGGTGCGCGAGGCGATGCGCGGGCTGACGGTGCTGGGCGTGGTCCGCAGCCGTCAGGGTGGCGGTGCGCATATCAGCGAGCTGGATGCAGAGGCGCTTTTGGGGCCGATCCAGTTCTTTCTGTCCCTGCAGGACATGAACATCCGCGAGCTTTACGATGCCCGCAGCCTGATCGAAAGCGACGTGGCGCGCCGCGCCGCCGAAAACATCGGTGCCGAAGAACTCGGCCGGCTTGAGGCCATTCTTGCCGCGCAGGCAGACACGCTGGACGATCCCATCGCCTTCCGCAAGTCCGACTACGCCTTTCACGAGGCGATCTGGATCGGCTCGCGCAACGCCTTTCTCAAGCGGATCGGCCAAAGCCTGAACGTGCTTGGGCTGGAATTCCGCAAGCGCGCGTCCGAAACCGCCGGTGTCCTGCAGCGCAGCTATCAGGACCACCGCAGGCTGCTGGACGCGCTGCAGGCGCGCGACCCCGAGGCGGCGGCGCGGGCGGCGCAGCAGCATATGCAGACCGTGTTTCAATCGACCATCGCCCAGGGCGGAGAGGAGGCGGAATGACCGCAAGGATCGGCGTTGTCGGCGTGGGATGGTGGGCCACGTTCAACCACATTCCCACCGTGCAGGCGGGCCGGGATGCCCGGATCGTGGCACTGTGCGACCTGGATGCAGGGCGTTTGCAGGTGGCGGGCGACAGGTTCGGCATTGCGGCCCGCTACACCGACCTGGGCGCGATGCTGGCGGCGGAACGGCTGGACGGGCTGATCGTATCAACGCCCCACGTCGCCCATGCCGCCCCCGCCCTAGCCGGTTTGGCCGCAGGATGTCATGTGCTGGTTGAAAAACCCATGGCCACCACGGCGGCCGAGGGGCGCGCCATTGCCGCTGCGGCCCTTGCGGCGGGGCGTGAGGTTCTGGTGCCCTGCGGCATGAACTTCACCGCCTTTACCGCCAGGGCCGCCGCCTTTGTCAGGGCGGGCCGCATTGGCACGGTCCGCCACGCCATCTGTCAGATGGGGTCAGCGCTGGACGATCTGTTTGCGGGCGAGCCGATGCTGGAAACCAAAGACCATCTGTTCCGCCCGCCCCCCTCGACCTGGGCCGATCCGGCCCGTGCGGGGGGCTATGGCTGGGGGCAGATGTCCCATTCCCTGGCCTGGCTTTTGCATGTGTCCGACCTGACGCTTGTCTCGCTTTTCGCCATGGATGGCAAATCCAGGACCGGTGTCGATTTCTACGATGCCGCCGTGGCGCGGGCGGCAAACGGGGCCACCGTTGCGCTGTCAGGCGCGGCCAGCGTGCCCAAACACCGGGGCATGCATATGGACATCCGCATCTATGGCACCGAAGGCATGATTTCCTTTGATTGCGAAGCGGGCCGCGCAAGGCTGGAGCTTTCCCGCCTTGACGGACAGGATGAAACCGTGGCGATTGCACCGGGCGAAGCAGAGTATGACGGCGCATTGCCGGTGCGCGTCTTCGCCGCACTTTGCGCGGGCCAGCCGGCGACAAACGCCGCCAATGCCGAAAACGGGGCCAGAGTGACCGAAGCGCTGGATGCACTTTACCGGTCGGCCCGCAGTGGCCAATTGGAACAGATCGGGGGCTGACAATGAAACTTTCCCTGACCGCATGGTCCTTCCCCGCCTGCACGCTGGACGAATGCGTGGGCATCTCAAAGGCCCTGGGCATCAACGCGCTGGACGTGGGGCTGTTCTACCGCTCGGCGCTGGACAAGGCCGAAATCCTGTCAGACCCCAAGGCGGCTGCGGCGCGGCTGGCACCCTATGGCATCGTATTTCCCAATTACTACCACCTTTTCGGGGATGGCCTGGGCGGGCGAAACCTGGCCCTGCCCGGCACCATTGATGCGAATGCGCGCGATCTGGACCGGGTGCTGACCTTTGCCGATGCCGCCGGGATTGACAGCGTGTTTCTGCTGCCCGGCATCGTGAACCCGGGCCAGTCGCGCACCGACGCCGCCCGCACCAGCGCCGAAAGCCTGACGGCCCTGCTTGCCGTCGCCAGCCACCACAGGGCCCAAATCTGCATCGAGCCGCATGTGCAAAGCTGGGCCGAGTCGCCTGCATTGGTGCAGCGCCTGATTGATGACACGGGCATCCGCCTGGCGCTTGACTATTCGCACTTCGCCTGTCTCGGCTACCGCCAGGAAGAGGTGGACCCGCTGGCAAAACACGCCGTCCACGTTCACCTGCGGCAGGCGAAAATGGGCGCGCTGCAGGCGAAATTCGCCGAAGGCACGCTGAACTTTCCCGCCATCTTCGCAACCTTGCGCGATGCGGGCTATACTGGCTGGCTGGCACTGGAAAACACCCACCAGGACTATATGAATACCCTCAGCGAAGATGTGCTGACCGAAACCGTCACCATGCGGAACTGTTTCCGCCACTGGCAGGAGGCCGCCTGATGCCGGGATATGCCTGGGTTCTTGAAGTCCGCCCCGGATACGAGGCGGAGTATCTGAAACGCCACGATGACTGCTGGCCCGAGATGCTTGAAACGCTGCGCCGCTCCGGCATCCGCAACTACAACATTTTCCGCCATGGCCTGACCCTGTTCGGTTATTTTGAAACCGATGATCTGGCCGCGACCCGGGCCCATCTGGCCACCTGCCCGGTGAATGCCCGCTGGGCCGAATGGATGGCCCCGATCATGAAGGTCGAGATCGACCCGGCCACACAATTCCCCTATCTGCTGCCCAAGCAATTCCATATGGAATAGCGCATGGATCTGGGACTGACGGGCAAGATCGTCATCGTCACCGGTGGGGCATCGGGCATCGGTGCCGCGATATCCAAAGCTCTGGCACAGGAAGGTGCCGTGCCGGTGATCTTCGCGCGCCGCACGCCCCCGCCCGGGTTTCTGGACCGGATCACGGCAGCCAGCCCGCAGGCCGGCTGGATTGAGGTGGATTTGTCGGACGATGCGCAATGCCGCGCCGCCGTTGACGCCACGCTGGGCCGCTGGGGCCGGATCGACGCCCTGGTGAACAACGCGGGCGCCAATGACAGCATCGGGCTGGATGCAGGCCCCGATGCCTTCCGCGCCTCGCTGGAGCGGAACCTGATCCATTACTACACGCTGGCCCACCTGACCTTGCCGCAGCTGAAGGCGAACCGGGGCGCGATCGTGAACATCTCGTCCAAGACCGCCGTCACCGGGCAGGGCAACACCTCGGCCTATGTCGCGGCCAAGGCGGCGCAGCTTGGGCTGACGCGCGAATGGGCGGCGGCGCTGGCCGGCGACGAGGTGCGGGTCAACGCCGTGATTCCGGCCGAAGTGATGACGCCGCTTTATCGCAACTGGCTTGATACCTTTGAAGACCCCGACGCGCGCCTTGCAGAGATCGTGCAGCATGTCCCTTTGGGACAGCGGATGACCGAGCCTGCGGAAATCGCGGCAACGGTCGTGTTTCTGCTATCGGAAAAGTCTGGCCATACCACAGGTCAGTGGGTTTATGTCGATGGCGGATACACCCACCTTGACCGCGCGCTGAAGCCGGGGCGGCGGCCCTGACAGGGTGCCGAAACAGCAATCCGCCCGCCTTGCCTGCCAAGACACCCTTGCCGGTCCGGGAAAAGGGAATGCCCCTTCGGGCGTGACCCGGAAACGTGCCCCGCGTTTCCCCCGCCCGAGCGGGACGGTACCCTGCGGACCGGCAGGTCCGGGACCGGCAGAAGGCCAGCGTCCGCCCGTCTTCGGCCTGGTGCTGTGGCAGGGGCGATGGCCCCTGCCATTGCAGCGGGGCCGGTGCCTTCGCCCGTTCGGGCGGGAACAGGAAACGCGACCCGCGTTTCCCTGCCCGCGCGGGACGGTGCCCTGCAGACCGGCGGGTCCGTGAAAAACAGAGGCCAGCGCCCGACCCGGCGGGCGAGAAGGGCCCGCCGGGGGCGGGGCGGGCGCTGGCCGGGGGCTTTGGCCCCCGGCTGATCCTGATCCCAGCGTGGCGCTGTGGCAGGGGCGATGGCCCCT
>JADCEF010000121.1 GCA_020250445.1 Rhodobacter sp. | reverse complement strand
GCCTCTGTGTCTCCCGGACCTTCCGGACTACAGGGCAGCGTCCCGCGCGGGCGGGGGAAACGCGATGCGTTTCCTGTTCCCGCCCGAACAGGCGAAGGGACCTTCACCGCTTCAATGGCAGGGACCATCGCCCCGGCCACAGCGTCCCGCCGGGATCAGGACCAGCCGGGGGCCAAAGCCCCCGGCCAGCGCCCGCCCCGCCCCAGGCGGGCGCTTCTCGCCCGCCGGGTCGGGCGCTGGCCTCTGTCTTTCCCGGACCTTCCGGACTACAGGGCACCGTCCCCCGCCCGAACATTCGAAAGCGTCCTTACGGCTTCAATGGCCGCGGCCATCGCCCCTGCCACAGCGTCCCGCTGATCCTTATCCAGCCGGGGGCTGTGGTCGTTGCCGGGCGGGAAACGCGATGCGTTTCCTTGGCCGTCCGGAATGGCAGCCCCTTTTCGGCAGGATCGGAAAGTCTTCCCGCCCGGCAGGCGACCGGAATGCCTCCTCAACACACCGCTAAAGGCTTGCCTCCACCCGGAAGGCGGGCGGAATCCTGTCTGTCCGGTCCAGCACCAGATCGGCCATGACCCGGGCCACCTTCGGGGCCATGCCGAAGCCGATCTTGAAGCCGCCATTCGCTATGAACTGCCCGTCGCGGTCTGGCCATGCGCCCAGCATCGGCGCGCGGGTGGCGGCGCGCGGGCGCAGACCGGCCCAACGCTCCAGCACCGCAGCCCCTGCCAGCGCCGGACAGGCCGCCCGGGCGCGGCGGATCAGTGCCTCCAGCCGGTCGTCGGTGGCGACAGGATCGGACCATGTCCGTTCGCTGGTCGACCCGATGGCAACCGTTCCGTCGTCATGCGGAACAATATGCAGCCCGTCGATCAGAAGCTGCGGCAGCGCAGAGGCGTCATGCGCCAGACGTGCGGCCTGCCCCTTGACCCCGCCCCCCGCCGGACGGCCCAGATCGGCCGAAAGCGCCGCCAGCCCGGCGGTTCCGGTTGCCCAGATCACAGGCCCCCCGACGTTCCCGTCATCCGGACCGATGTCGCCGCCCCGCGCGCGGATCGCCCCCGCAAGCGAGGCAAGGGCGGCGCGCGGGTTGATGCGCGCGGTCAGCGTATCATGCACCAGCCAGCCCGTGGGGCTGTGCGGCTGCCAGCCCCCGGTAGCGGGCACGACCTGCCAGACCGCCCGGCCCTGCCACAGAATGTCCGCCTCGGCCGCCCGCGCGTGCGCGGCGGCAAGGGCCCGCGCATCCGCCAGCGGCTGCAGCCGCCCCGTTCGGGCGTAGCCCGACGCGAGACCGGACTCGGTATCGACGGCGGCCCAGAAAGCCTCTGCCATCAGCAGGCTGTCCAGCTGGAAGGCTTTCTTGTCGTTCCATTGCCCGGGAACATGCGGGGCCAGCGCGCCGACAAGGCCGCCGCTGGATCCGGCCCCGATCCGCACCGTCTCGATCACGCGCACGCGTGCGCCGCGCCGCGCCGCTTCCCAGGCGATCGACAGACCGAAAATTCCGGCCCCCCTGACGGTCAGATCCGGCCTTGCCATGCCCGGCACCCTTGCCCTATGTCCGCGACGATCCGGGGTGTAGGGCAAATGGCGGCGGGGAACCAGACGGCAGAGCTTGACTGGGCCGAAGGCTGCGTGCCGGTCTCGACCCGCTTTGGCGAACCCTATTTCTCGCTGGACGGGGGGCTGGGGGAAACGCGCCACGTGTTTCTGGCCGGCAATGGCCTGCCGGGGCGGTTCCGGCCGGGCTTTCACATTGCCGAACTGGGGTTCGGCACCGGCCTGAACATGCTGGCCAGCCTGATCGCCTGGCGCGAAAGCAGTGCCTCCGGGCCGCTGCGCTATACCTCTTTCGAGGTCTGCCCGATGGCCCCCGCCGATATCGCCCGCGCGCTTTCGGCCTTTCCGCAAGTGGCAGAGGTGGCAGCGGGGTTCCTGGCGCAATGGGCCGCCGGGTGTCGGCAGATCCGCCTGCCAGGGCTGGTGGCCGACATCATCACCGGTGATGCGGCGCAGATGCTTGGCCCCTGGCCGGGCCGTGCCGACGCCTGGTTTCTGGACGGCTTCTCGCCGGCCAGGAACCCCGAGCTTTGGACAGACAGGCTGATGGCGCAGGTTGCCGCGCATACCGGCGCAGGCGGCACCTTCGCCACCTATACGGCCGCAGGGTCCGTGCGCCGCGCCCTGGCCCTGGCCGGTTTTGCGGTTGAGCGCCGCCCCGGTTTCGGCCACAAGCGACACATGACGGCGGGCAGTCTTTCAGCATGACCGAACAGAACACCCGGCTGGGCATCTGGCTCATGATCGCCACCACCCTGGTCTTTGCCCTGCAGGACGGCATCTCGCGGCATCTGGCGGGCGAATACAACGTCTTGATGGTGGTGATGATCCGCTTCTGGTTCTTGGCCATCTTCGTCACCGCCGTGGCGGCGCGCAAGGCGGGCGGGCTGCGCAACGCGGTCCGCAGCCATCATCCGGTGTTGCAGATCACGCGCGGCGTGCTGCTGGCGGCAGAGGTTTGCGTCATGGTTCTGGCCTTCGTCATGCTGGGGCTGGTCGAAAGCCATGCCGTGTTCACCTGTTACCCGCTGCTGGTCGCCGCCCTGTCCGGCCCCGTGCTGGGCGAAAGGGTGGGCTGGCGGCGCTGGACCGCCATCGCAACAGGCTTCGTCGGCGTCCTGATCATCCTGCAGCCCGGCCTTCGGGTGTTTTCGCCCGCAGCGCTGGTTCCGTTGCTGTCGGCCTTCCTGTTCGCGCTTTATGGCCTGCTGACGCGCTACGTCTCGCGCCGCGATGCGGCCTCGGTCAGCTTTTTCTGGACAGGCATCGCCGGGGCGGTGGCAATGACCCCGCCCGGCCTCTGGGCGTGGGAGCCGATGACGCGGGCCGACTGGGGCTGGATGGGTCTTTTGTGCTGTACGGCGGCCTTCGCCCACTGGCTGCTGATCCGCGCCTATGAGGTGGCCGAAGCCAGCGCGGTGCAACCCTTTGCCTATCTGCAACTGGTCTTCGCCTCGGCCATCGGGATTTTCGTCTTTGGCGAGACGCTGCACCTGAACGTGGCTGTCGGGGCTGCCGTGGTTGTCTGCGCCGGGCTGTTCACCCTGTGGCGCCAAAGGGTCAGCGCGCGGGCCTGAACCGGCCCTATCCCGCCCCATCATCTGTTCACAGATACCTTAGGGTTATGGGCGGCCAGACCCCCCCGGTGGCGGCCCTGTGCGAAAGACGCCCGGCCCGTGGCCGGGCCGGAGGGCAACGCCCCCGCAGCTTCAGCCCTTCAGCTCGCCCGTGATGTCAACCGGCCCGGCTTCGCCGCTGAGCCTGGCGCGATAGATCACCACCGATTCCGCCACGCGCATCACATAGGTGCGGGTTTCACTGAAGGGGATCATCTCGACCCAGTCCACCACATCCACATCCGCGCGCCGGGGGTCGCCGAACTGTTCGACCCAGGCGCGCGGCCGGCCTGGCCCCGCGTTGTAGCCCGCGGCAATCAGCGCGATCGATGGTCCGAATTCGTCCAGCAGCACCTTGAGGTATTCCGACCCCAGGGCCGCATTATAGGCCGGATCGCTGGTCAGACGTGCCCGGTCAAAGCCCTTTCCCAGCCTGTCCGCCATCATGCGGGCGGTTTCCGGCATCACCTGCATCAGCCCGCGCGCGCCTGCCGGGCTGATGACGCCCGGATCAAATTCGCTTTCCCGCCGCGCGATCGACAGGGCCAGCGCCCGGCTGACCGCCAGGCCATCCGGCACAAGATCGGTCACCGGGAAATGGACATGCGGCAGGATGATGCCGCGCTCTGCTGCCTGCTTGCCGATCAGCACCGCGAAATGCGGCTCGTCCAGGGACAGCGCCATGTCGCCCAGCTGGCCCAGTTCCTGCGCAGTCAGACCCCCGGCCAGATGCAGAAGGAACCGTTTCGCCAAAGCCCGGTCCCCGGCCTGCTGCAACAGGATCGCCGCCTGCAACACCGACGACTCCGCGAAAGAGGCCGTGCGCCAATCCGGGTATTGCTGCCCGCCCAGCATCGCCGGATCAAGCGGTATGCCCTGACGTTCCGCTGCCAGAAGCCCGTAATAGGCCGTCTGATTCTGCGCCGCCCGCGCAAAGGCCGCCTGTGCCGCTTCGGTCTGACCCAGCGTTTCCAGCGCGCGGCCTTCCCAATAGGCGCCGCGCGCCAGGCTGATCGGCGTGCCGACGGCGGCGCTGAGCCTGCGGAAATGGTCCAGGGCCGCCGGTGCATCCCCCAGATGCCGCAAGGCGACAAAGCCCGCGATGAATTCCAGATCGGCGTAATCGCTGCCCCCCGCCAGATGGTGCGACGCCGCTACGCGGTAGGCCATGCGCGGATCGCCGTCGCGCAGCAGGCGGCGGGCCAGCAGGGCGCGCCGTTCGGCCCAGTCTTCCGGTTGGCCCAGGGTTTCGGCGCTGCTGCTGCTGTCCACGATCAGGGTGGCCGCATCTTCGTAGCGCTCCTTGCGCATGCGCCAGAGGAACCGCTCATAGGCAAGTCCGGGATGGTCGGACAGCGCGGCGGGTACCGCCTTGAGCTTGGTATCCACGCCGGGCGCATCCTCGCGCAGGGCGATGCGGGCTTCGGCCAGCTTGCGCCAGCCGGCACCCACCCGGGGCAGCATCCGCGCGGCTTCGGTGACCTCACCATCCCACAAAAGCCGGTCCAGCCGGGTTTCGTTCACCTGCGCCAGGGCCTTTGGATAGGCCTCGAGCAGGGCCGCCTCCTGTTCAGCGGTGAAGGGCAACTCAATCCAGGCCCGCACCGCTTCGGTCCGGGCGGCATCGGTCTGGCCAAGGGCGGTATGGGCGCGGATCAGCGCGAAAGACCCTTCCACCGTCTCGGGCTGCCTGCCGTCGAACCAGGCCAGCACCCGCTCCGCCGAGGTGGACCGGGCCACCGCCGCCTCGCCCTTTTCGCGCAAAAGGCCAAGGCCGGGCCAGTCCGGGCGGCGCTGCAGGAACGCCTCATATTCGTCCAGCAGCCCCTCGCCCGACCGCAGGCGCAGCCATTCGACGATGTCGTCGGACACCTGTCCTTCGGCCGCCGCCATGGCCGCCGCCCAGTCTTCTGCCCCCGCAGCGGCCAGGGCCGTGCGCAGACCGGCAACCTCGCCGCCCTGCACGGGCCAGGGGGCGGCCAAAAACAGACTCAGCGCGACAAGGCGCAGGCCATGGCGAAGACGGGCAGGGCAAAGCGGTGACATGACCGTCTTCTGCCCTGCGTTCCCGCGCCCCGCAACACACAATTGCGCAATCGCGCGGCGGATGGTTGGCAAGACCGGCCGCGCCCGCTAGGAAGACGCCAACTGCAACGGGGCGAGTCTGCGCCCCACGGGGGGGAGATGCGTGCGATGATCAAGGGGTCCATTCCAGCCCTGGTGACGCCGTTCAAGAACGGTGCGCTGGATCTCGACACGCTGAAATCGCTTGTCGAATGGCATATCGGCCAGGGATCGACCGGGCTGGTTCCGGTGGGCACCACAGGCGAAAGCCCGACCCTGTCGCACGAGGAACATGAGACGGTGGTGGAGGTTGTGGTGAAGGCGGCTGCCGGGCGCGTGCCGGTTATCGCCGGGGCGGGGTCCAACAACACGGTCGAAGGCATCCGCCTGATCCGCCATGCCGAACGCGTCGGGGCCGATGCGGCGCTGGTGGTGACACCCTATTACAACAAGCCGACCCAGGCCGGTCTGATCGCGCATTATACCGCTTTGCACGACTGCTGCACGCTGCCGATCATCATCTACAACATCCCCGGCCGGTCTGTGGTGGACATGTCGCCCGAAACGATGGGCATCCTTGCAAAACTGCCGCGCATCATCGGTGTCAAGGATGCCACCGGCAAGATCGAACGCGTCAGCCAGCAGCGCATCACCTGCGGGGCCGGTTTCATCCAGCTGTCGGGTGAAGATGCCACCGCGCTGGGGTTCAACGCGCATGGCGGGGTGGGCTGCATCAGCGTGACCGCCAATGTGGCCCCAAGGCTGTGTGCCGAGTTTCAGGCGGCAACGCTGGCGGGCGACTATGCCAGGGCGCTGGCCTATCAGGACCGTCTGATGCCGCTACACGAGGCGATCTTTCTGGAACCGGGCCTTGCCGGGGCGAAATACGGCCTGTCGCGCCTGGGCCTGTGCAGCCAGGAGGTGCGCCTGCCGCTGGTCGGGCTAACCGAGGGCACAAAGGCGCGCATCGACGCCGCAATGCGGCACGCGGGGTTGCTGAACTGACCCCTTCCCTTGTCTGATCCCGCGCCGCAAGGCGCACCATGACGGACAATCCGCGCGGCAGCCTTTGGTTTATGGCTGCCGTGGCGGGCTTTCCTGTCGGGGACGTGTTTGCCAAATCCGCCGCCGCCAGCCTGCCCGCGGACCGGGTTGTGATGATCTTCGGCACAGGCGGGATGATCGGCTTTGCGGTACGAACTCAATCCCCGCCGCGCCTGCGCCGTTCGAACTGGTTAAGGCGGATCTGGCGAAGGGCCTCGATGAAAAGAGCGCAAAGCAGGCCGAAATTGATGAACCCATTGGCCGCTTCCATCCCGGCCAGAATGCGCCATTCCTGCGGCAGCACCACATCGCCCAGCCCAAGCGTGGTATAGGCCACGATCGAAAAATAAACGGACTGTTCCAGCGTGGCAAAGGCCCCGAGCCAAAGATAGGCCGCTGCCCAGATCCAGACACCCAGGGTGATCACCCCCAGCAGCCAAAGAGAAACGCCGGCGACCAGCAGAACCAGTTTGGGCCGGTGCGGTTCACGCATCAGCCAGGGATGGGCCTTTTGGAATATCACTTCCAGCACCATGGCCGCCATGGCGGCAAAGGTGATATTGACGATCAGCAGAACCGTTCCGATGGCAATCTGGGCAAGCATTGGCATCTCCGGGTCTGCGCGCACAACGTCTTGGCTTAAATATGCGCCATTTGAAGGCCAGACCCAAGAGCGGCAGGATCGCCGGTGCCCCAAGTCGGTGTTGCCCTGACACCGGCGCACCCCGCACCGCCCCTGTCAGGGTGCTGAAACAGCACTCCGGCCGCATGGGCGGGCGCTGGCCGGGGGTTTTGGACACCTGGCAGGTCCTGATCCCGGCGCTGCACTGTGGCAGGGGCGATGGCCCCTGCCATTGAAGCGGTGAGGGTCCTGTTGTCAGTTCGGGCGGGAACAGGAAACGCACCGCGTTTCCCCGCCCGCGCGGGACGGTGCCCCGTAGACCAGTCGGTCCGGGAGACACAGAGGCCAGCGCCCGACCCGGCGGGTGCGAAGCGCCCGCCAGGGGCGGGGCGGGCGCTGGCCGGGGGCTTTGGCCCCCGGCGGGACAAGG
>JADCEF010000120.1 GCA_020250445.1 Rhodobacter sp. | reverse complement strand
GAAGCGGTGACAGTGCTTTCGCCAGATATCCGGGCGGGATCAGGAAACGCGACCCGCGTTTCCCCCGCCCGCGCGCAATGGTGCCTCGTAGACCCGCAGGTCCGGGAGAGACAGAGGCCAGCGCTCGACCCGGCGGGCGAGAAGCGCCCGCCGAGGGCGGGGCGGGCGCTGGCCGGGGGCTTTTGGCCCCCGGCTGGTCCTGATGCCAGCGTGGCGCTGTGGCAGGGGCGATGGCCCCTGCCAGAGAGACCGGGCATCTCGGAATGCACGGGAACGCCCCATCTATGCGGGACCCGGAAACGCGACCCGCCTTTCCCCCGCCCGCGCCGGGCGGTGCCCTGTAGAGACCGGCAGGTCCGCGAGACACAAAGGCCAGCGTCCGCCGGGTCGGGGCGGGCCAAGGATCAGCCTTGCGCCGGCACAGGGGCGATGGCCCCCGCCAGAATGCGCCTCGTGCGCGCAGCCAGAAGTGTTTGCTGCCTTGCGGTCAGGCGGCCCCTGCGGTGTCCACCTCTTCAGCACCCTGCCAGGAATGACATCGGTGCCCTTCTGGACTCCTGCCCCCCCCTCGCCTATCTCGGGGCGATCATGGCCACCAAATCCGACCCCAACTCAAAACTCATCGCCGAAAACCGCCGCGCGCGGTTCGACTATGCCATCGAAAGCGATATCGAGGCGGGCATCCTGCTGCAGGGCTCCGAAGTGAAGTCCCTGCGGCAGGGCGGGGCAAACATTGCCGAAAGCTATGCCAGCGTCGAAGGGGGCGAGCTTTGGCTGATCAACGGCTACATCGCCCCCTATCTTCAGGCCAGGACCTGGGGCCACGATGAACGGCGCAGGCGCAAGCTGCTGGTCAGCCGCAAGGAACTGAGCCGCCTGTGGAACGCGACCGCCCGCGAGGGCATGACCATTGTGCCGATCGCGATGTATTTCAACGACCGTGGCATCGTGAAGCTGAAGCTGGGCGTGGCCAGGGGAAAGAAGCTGGCAGACAAGCGCGCCACCGAGGCAAAGCGCGACTGGGACCGCGAAAAGTCGCGGCTGCTCAAGCAAAGCCTTCGCTGACGGCATGGTGCCGGGTGCGCCCGCCGGGCCTGTTGCCGCCCGCAGCCGCGTGACCCGCCCCTGTTCCCGACGCGCAGGACCCGGTCATGCCGCAGGCGCAACCGGCACCGGCCGCAGCGGTCAAGGGCGGCCGTCCAAGGCAGGGCGGCGGGCGTCATGTTCCGGCAGCGTGCCGGACCGGAATATCCCCGCCGCGTCCCCCCCCTTGAACAGGCTTTGCACCCCGCGCACCGCGCCGCCTGGCGTGCAGAGATGTCAGGCCGTCTTGCCGATCCCCCCTCTGCCCCGCTAAGGGTGGACGGGAATGATGGGGGCGCAGATGGCGGCAGATGATCCCGGAACGCTGGTTTCGACGCAGTGGCTCGAGACACATCTGAAGGACCCGGATCTGCGGGTTCTTGATGCGTCCTGGTATCTGCCGGATGCCGGGCGCGACCCCAGGAACGAATACCTTGCGGCCCATATTCCCGGCGCGCGCTTTTTCGACATCGACGAGATCGCCGACCATCGGTCTTCCCTTCCCCATATGGCCCCGCCGCCCGAAAAGTTCATCAGCCGGATGCGGGCGATGGGCGTGGGCGACGGGCATCAGGTGGTGGTCTACGATTCTGCCGGACTGTTTTCTGCGGCACGCGTCTGGTGGACCTTCCGCCTGATGGGCAAGGCGGATGTGGCCGTTCTCGACGGCGGCTTTCGCAAATGGCAATCCGAAGGACGGCCTGTTGAAGACGTGCTTCCCGTCATCCGGGACCGCCACATGACGGTGCAGCGGCAAGCCTCTTTGTCCAAAGACGTGACGCAGGTGGCCCACGCCAGCAAACTGGGCGATACCGAAATCATTGATGCCCGGTCAGCCGCCCGCTTCCGGGGCGAGGTCCCGGAACCGCGGCCGGGACTTCGGTCCGGCCACATCCCCGGATCAAGGAATGTGCCCTATTCGACTCTCTTGAATCCGGACGGAACGATGAAGGATCTTGCCGGGCTGCGCGCTGCCTTTGCCGGGGCCGGGGTCGATCTGACGCGTCCTGCAATCACCACCTGCGGCTCGGGTGTGACAGCCGCAATCCTGTCTCTGGCGCTGGAACGGCTGGGCCATCGCAACCACGCGCTGTACGACGGAAGCTGGGCCGAATGGGGCATGTATCACGACCTGAAGGTGGCAAAGGGGTAGCCCGGTGTTTGATGCGCTGAAACCGCAGCCGCAGGACAAGATTCTGAAGCTGATCCAGATGTTCCGGGACGATCCGCGCCCCGGCAAGATCGACCTTGGCGTTGGCGTCTACAAGGATGCAACCGGGCTGACCCCGGTGATGCGCGCGGTCAGGACGGCCGGGAAACGGCTTTGGGAAAGCGAGACGTCCAAGACCTATACCGGGCTGGCCGGTGACCCTGCGTTTCACGCGGCGCTGTCGGGCGTGATCCTGGGCGGTAGCGTGCCGCAGGACCGGATTGCGGCGGTGGCGACACCGGGCGGGACCGGCGCGATCCGCCAGGCGCTGGAACTGATCCGTCTGGCAAGCCCTGCGGCAAGGGTCTGGCTGTCAGACCCGACCTGGCCCAATCACCCGTCGATCATCCGCTATCTTGGCATCCCGATGGCCTGGTACCGCTATTTCGATGCCCAGACGCGGGGCGTCGATGCCGAAGGGATGCTGGCGGATCTGGGGCAGGTGGCGGCGGGGGATGTCGTGCTGCTGCACGGCTGTTGCCACAACCCGACCGGGGCAAACCTGACCCTTGCGGAATGGGCTGCCGTTGCCGACCTTCTGGTGGCCAGGGGTGCCGTGCCGCTGATCGACCTTGCCTATCAGGGCTTTGGCGACGGGCTGGAGGCGGATGCCGCCCCAGTGCGCGCCCTTGCCGCGCGCTGCCCCGAGGTGCTGATCGCGGCTTCCTGTTCCAAGACCTTCGGCATCTACCGCGAACGGACCGGCCTTCTGATCGGGCTTGGAACTTCGGCGCAGCGCGGGCTGATCCAGGAAAACCTCGCGTTTCTGAACCGGCAGAACTACTCTTTCCCGCCCGACCATGGGGCGCGGCTGGTGACCCTGATCCTTGAAGACCCCGCCCTGACCGCGATCTGGACGCAGGAGCTGGAGGAAATCCGCCTGAACATGCTGGGTCTGCGCCAGGCGCTGGCACAGGAGCTGCGCCGCCTGACCGGATCAGAACGCTGGGACTTTATCGCCCGGCACCGCGGCATGTTTTCGGTCCTGGGCGCGACCGGGGCCGAGGTCGAGCGGCTGCGGGCAGAACGCGGCATCTACATGGTCAGCGACAGCCGGATGAACATTGCCGGGCTCAACGCAGCCACCGTTCCGGTCCTGGCCCGGGCCATCGCCGACATCGTCGCCTGACGGGCGGGCCCGGGCGATCCGGCCCGGTGGCCTGCCTGACCCGCCCCCTTGCCGCTGCCCCAACAGAAAACGGCCCGGGCAAAGCCCGGGCCGACGTGGCGCGGGGACGGGCCGCGCATGTGTCCGGGCCGGTTTGATCCGGCCCGGCCTATCGGTTCGGTTACATGTTGTAGGCCCGCTCGCCATGTTCGGCCACATCCAGGCCTTCGCGTTCCTCTTCTTCCGAAACGCGCAGGCCGATCACCAGATCAACCAGCTTGAACAGGATGTAAGACCCGATGCCCGAGAACAGCACGGTGAACACCACCGCCTTGACCTGCGCCATGAAGGCCGTGCCAAAGACATAGTCCGCCACCACAAGCGACCCCGGCTGCGACAGGTAATCGGGTATGCCCGCCCCGCCAAGGGCCGGGTTCACCAGGATGCCCGTCGCCAGTGCGCCGATGATGCCGCCGACACCATGGATGCCGAAGACATCAAGCGAATCGTCGATCTTGAAGGCGTTACGGATGAAGGACACCGCACCGAAGCAGCCCGCACCGGCGATCAGGCCCAGCACGACAGCCCCCATCGGTCCGGCAAAACCCGCAGCCGGCGTGACGGCGACAAGGCCGGCAATCGCGCCGGACACAAGGCCCAGAAGCGACGGCTTGCCCTTTACCGCCCATTCCGTGAACATCCACGACGCACCCGCAGCGGCCGAGGCGACGAAGGTGTTGACCACGGCCAGCGCGGTGACGGCGTTCGATTCAAGGTTGGATCCCGCGTTGAAGCCGAACCAGCCCACCCACAGCAGCGAAGCACCGATCATCGTCATGGTCAGCGAATGCGGCGTCATCGAATCCTTCATGAAGCCAACGCGCTTGCCGATCACGATGGCACCGACCAGACCGGCCACCCCGGCGTTGATGTGAACCACGGTTCCCCCGGCAAAGTCGAGCGCGCCCCAGTTCCACAAGAGCCCGTTCGCGGCAAGGTTCGCGGCGGCGGCTTCGGCGGCAGCGCTGTCGCCGGCCGCTTCGGCGATCAGAAGCCGCGTCTGCTGTTCCGCCAGATAGTCGGGGCCGCCCCACCACCAGACCATGTGGGCCATCGGAAAGTAGATGAACGTGACCCAAAGGACCACGAAAACCAGCAGGGCCGAAAACTTCACACGTTCGGCAAAGGCCCCCACGATCAGCGCCGGCGTGATGCAGGCAAAGGTCATCTGGAACGCGATGAAGGAATACTCGGGCAGCCAGACCCCGTTGGAGAAGGTCGGAACCAGCGTTGTCGGGTCGACACCGGCAAGGAAGAGCTTCGAGAAGCCGCCAACAAACGAGTCCAGAGACCCGCCATAGGTGAAAGCAAGCGAATATCCGTAGGTCACCCAGATGATCGCAACCACGCAGGTGGTTGCGAAGACCTGGGTCAGAACGGAAAGCATGTTCTTGCTGCGCACAAGGCCGCCATAGAACAGCGCAAGGCCTGGCACCGTCATCAGCAGCACAAGGACGGTGGAGACGGTCATCCAGGCGACATCGCCCTTGTCGACCGCTTTTTCATAGACATACGGCACCAGCGCTGCGGCATCTGCCGCCGCTTCCTGCGCCCGGACCGGAAGGGCTGTCAGCAGCGCGGGAAGCGCGGCAAGCCCGATGGATTTCATCAGTTTTGTCATGTCAGATTTCACTTTCCCCACTGCGCCCGTCAAAGAGCATCGTCGTTGAGTTCGCCGGTGCGCACGCGCACGGCCTGCTCAACATCAAGCACAAAAATCTTTCCGTCGCCGATCTTGCCGGTCTTGGCCGTTGCGCGGATCGTTTCGACGACCGCGTCCGACAGGTTGTCGCTGACAACGATTTCAAGCCGCATCTTCGGCACGAAGTTCACGGCATATTCCGCACCGCGATAGATTTCCGTATGCCCTGACTGAGAGCCGAAGCCCTTGATCTCGGTCACCATCATGCCGCGCACACCGATGGAGGTCAGGGCTTCGCGAACCTCCTCCAGTTTGAACGGCTTGATTGCTGCTATGATAAGTTTCACGTCTCTTCCCTTCGGTGATGCAGGCGGCCGGGGTGGCCCACGCCCGAGGAAGGGGACGGAATTGGCGCGGACACAAGAATTGCGGCCTGGGCACGAACCCGCGCGCATGGATTTCTGCCTGTTTTTTGTACTTTTTGGGCATCATGCATAATTTTTGATCATGCCACTGATGCGAATCGCGTTCTCAGACCCTCCACATTTGTCACAGGCCGCGCTAAGGTTCCCCGCAAGAGCAGGCGCACGCAACGAACGGGCGGATCAGGCATGAGCGTGACGGACAACAGGCGGCCGGTTCTGGTCGCGGACAGGCGCTATGTCGCCGCGCGCAAGGCCGCGGCAGGGTCCGGCGGGGGCAACCGCAAGATGCCCGCCGCCAAAGCGAAATCCGCGCCCCGCCGCCCTGCGCCAAGGCGCAATCCTGTGACGGGCTTTTTCGGGGGCATCCTGCGCTGGATGCTGCGGATGATCTGGGCCATCGGCTGGCGCGTGGCCTTCCTGCTGGCCGTCATCATCGGCTCTGCCACGCTGTATTTCTATCAGAAGCTTCCCGAGGTCACGGCCCTGCTGGATGCGCGGGCCCGCGGATCGGTGACACTTCTGGACCGCAACGGCCAGGTGTTTGCCTGGCGGGGCGAGACGTTCGGCGGCCAGATCGATGCCGCATCGGTGTCGCCCAATCTGGTGAACGCCATCGTCGCCACCGAGGATCGCCGGTTCTACTGGCACGCAGGGGTCAGTCCGCGCGGGATTCTCAGCGCGATAAGGATCAACCTCAGAGAGGGACGCGGCCCGCTGGAGGGCAACGGCGGATCCACCATCACCCAGCAGGTGTCCAAGCTGCTGTGCCTGGGCGTGCCCTATGACCCGACCCAGTGGACATCCGAGGCCGAATACGAAAGCGACTGCCGCAAGGGCGGCATCGTGCGCAAGCTCAAGGAAATGCCCTTCGCCTTCGCGCTGGAGGCGAAGTACACCAAGAATGAAATCCTGACGATCTATCTGAACCGGGCCTATCTTGGCGCCGGTGCGCGCGGCTTTGAGGCGGCAGCGCAACGCTATTTCGGCAAATCCGCAAACCAGGTGACACCGGCCGAGGCCGCGATGCTGGCCGGGCTGCTGAAGGCACCGTCCTATTACGCCCCCACCAACAACCTGGACCGCGCCCGCGCCCGCGCCGGGGTGATCGTGGGGCTGATGGAAGATCAGGGCTACCTCACTGCCGAAGAGGCCGCCGAGGCCCGCGCCAACCCGGCGCACCTGTCTGACGCTGCGGCAACCCGCTCGGGCGGGTTCTTTGCAGACTGGGTCATGGAATCGGGGCCCGCTTTCCTGACCAGCGAGACGACCGAAGATGTGATCATCCGCACCACGCTGGACCAGACGCTGCAGCGCGCGGCGGAAACGGCGCTTGCCGATGTCTTCGCGACAAAGCTGAAGGACGGATCACGGGCGCAGGCGGCGGTTGTTGTCATGTCGTCGGATGGTGCGGTGCGCGCGATGGTCGGCGGCCGCAAGATCGAAGAGGCAGGCTCTTTCAACCGGGCCACGCAGGCGCTGCGCCAGACCGGATCGGCCTTCAAGCCCTTTGTCTATGCCGCCGCGCTGGACCTGGGCTATTCTCCGGCGGATTTTGTCGACGACTCTCCGCTGACCATCGACATTCCCGGCTCCGGCCCCTGGACGCCGGCGAACTATGACCGGGAGTTCCGGGGTGTTGTCACCCTGACCGAGGCCCTGCAGGATTCGCTGAACATTCCCGCCGTCCGGGTGTCCGAAGCGGTGGGGCGCGATCTGGTGCGGCGCGTCGCCAGTGATTTCGGCATCAAAAGCGATCTGGCGGCCGGCCCGGCGCTGGCGCTTGGCGTGTCTGAATCGACGCTGATCGACATGACCGGCGCCTATGCCGGCATTCTCAACGGCGGCTCAGCCGTGAAACCTTACGGCCTTGTCGACCTGCGCCTTCAGGGCGACGACACCCCCCTGATGGGGCAGGACGGCGGTATGGGAGAGCGGGTGATCTCGGACCAGGCGGCGCAGGAACTGACCTATATGCTGACGCAGGTCGTGGAACAGGGCACAGGCCGCCGGGCTGCCCTGCCGGACCGTCAGGTTGCCGGCAAGACCGGCACCACCCAGGCCGCACGGGATGCCTGGTTCATCGGGTATTCTGCCGATTATGTGGCCGGCGTCTGGATGGGCTATGACGACAATACCCCGCTGACCGGTGTCACCGGCGGCGGATTGCCTGCGGAAATCTGGCGCGAGGTGATGGTGCGCGTGCATGAAGGGCTGCCGCCCGCGCAGCTTCCGATGATCGTCCCGGCACCGCGCCTGCCGCCCCAGGCCGCCGCCCCGTCGCAGGCCCGGACTTCGGCACAGCCCCCGCAAGCCGCGCCGGTCCCCGCAAGGGCCGACACCAGGAACGAAGGCCTGTTGCGCAACGTGCTGGGCGTCCTGTCGGGCAACAACTGACAGGGTGCGGAAGACGTCGCCACCGCAGGGTCGGGCCAAGCGCAAAGCGGGAAACACGTGCGCTTGCGCGCGCCCGGTCACCCCGGCAAAGGCCAACGCGAGTCGCGTTTCCTGTTCCCGCCCGGAGGGACGAAAGCACTACCCCCGCTTCAATGGCAGGGGCCATCGCCCCTGCCACAGCGCCAGGCTGCCCCTTGCCCAGCCGGGGGCCAAAAACCCCCGGCCAGCGCCCGCCCCGCCCCCGGCGGGCGCTTCGCCCCCGCCGGGTCGGGCGCTGGCCTTAGATTCTCCCGGACCTGCCGGTCTACAGGGCAATGTCCCGAGCGGGCGGGGAAACGCGCTGCGTTTCCTGTTTCCGCCCGAACTGATGACAGCACCTTCACCGCTTCTCTGGCAGGGGCCATCGCCCCTGCCACAGTGCCACGCCGGGATCAGGACCGGCCGGGGGCCCAAAGCCCCCGGCCAGCGCCCGCCCCGCCACCGGCGGGCGCTGGCCTGCCGGTGTGCCCGGACCCGGCGGTCAGCGGGGCACCGTCCCGCGCGGGCGGGGGAAACGCAGCGCGTTTCCTGATCCCGCCCAAAAGGGCAGTCCCTTTCCCGGGACCGGGAAGATTTCCCGGCAGGCAGGCAGTCGGATTGCTTTTTCAGCAGCCTGCCCGGCGGCAGGAAAGGCTAGTCCAGACGGTCCGCCAGCCAGGCCGCCACCAGGAAATGCGCAATTGCACCCTTGCGGGGTGCGCGGATTTCGGGATGCGCGCCGGCCATGACCGTGACCATCTCTTCCCGCGTCAGCCACAGCGCAGTCTCGATTTCGCCCGGATCAATGGTGATCGTGCTGTCCAGAGCCTCGCCATGGCAGCCGAACATCAGCGAGGCGGGAAAGGGCCAGGGCTGACTTGCCAGATAGCGCACCGCCCCCACCCGCACGCCGGCTTCTTCGAACACCTCGCGCCGGACGGCCGCCTCCATCGTCTCGCCCGGCTCCACAAAGCCCGCCAGCAGCGAATACATGCCAGCGGGCCATCCTGGCGACCGGCCGACCAGCACCGAATTTCCGCGTGTCACCAGCATGATCACCACGGGATCCGTGCGCGGAAAGTGGTGCGCGCCGCAGGACGGACAGGTCCTTTGCCACCCAGCCATCGCCATCTGCGACACCGCCCCGCAGGTGGCGCAGAAGCCATGGCTGGCATGCCATTGCAGCAGGGCCTTCGCAGTGGCCAGAAGTTCGGCTTCGCGCGCGGTCAGCCGGGTCATCGCCCCGCGCAATTCTGCAAAGACGTGGTCCGGCGGCAAGGCCGGATGCCGCTGTTCGGAGGCATCGAAGAACCCGGCCTGAACAGCCTCGGCCCCCGCTTCGGGTGCCCAGGCAGAGATATCCTGGGCAAAGCATGCGATGCCGTCGTCCAGGCCCAGAACAACCGGATCTCCGCCATGCGCCAGCGCCGGGTGACCTGCCGGAACCCAGCCTGCGGTGCACCCCCCTGTTCCGGTCAGCAGCGGCTTTCCGCGCCAGACGGGCAGCACCCTGCCAGAGGCAAGACGGGCAGCCATCGCGACCGGATCGGTGCGCAGCGCCGCAGCCCGGTCCAGGCCCGATCCGCCGAAGGTGACCGTCTCCGCAATCCGCATGGCGCCGCCTTTCCCTGCTGCCGTTCCGTCTTGGCATGCCTGACCGGCAAGGCAAAGACCAGCCGCACCGCAAAGCGGCAATGGGTTGCAAATGCAACCCAAGCGCTATTTTATTCAAAACGTTTCGTGCATGTCTCTTGGCAAGTGCAAAGGCCGCCCTTACCCTTGGATCACCGTCCTTGACCGAGGCCGAAGTGACGCCCCACAGCCTGCTTTCTTCCGATCCGGCGCCGGACCAGGCCCATCTGCGGATCATGGCAACGTCGGACCTTCACGCCCACATTCACCCTTATGACTACTTTTCGGATCAGCCCTCCGGAACGCTGGGCCTGGCCCGTGCCGCCCCGCTGATCGCGGCGCTGCGCGCCGGGTCGCCAAACACCCTTCTGGTTGATAACGGCGACCTGCTGCAGGGCAGTGCGCTTGGTGATTTCATCGCCGAGGTTCGGGGCCTGCCCGAGGGAACCCTGCATCCGATGATTGCGGCGATGAATGCCCTTCGCTTTGATGCGGCAACCCTGGGGAATCACGAATTCAACTACGGGCTGGACTTTCTGCTGCGCAGCATCGGCACCGCCGGATTTCCCTTTGTCTGCGCCAATGCCGTGCTGAAGCTTGGCCGAACGCCGGGGAATGACGTTCCGCTGATCCCGCCTTTCGTGCTGCTTGACCGGCAGATCACCGACGGGGCGGGCCGCCCGCATCCGATCCGGATCGGCGTGATCGGCTTGCTGCCGCCGCAGATCACCACCTGGGATGCCAACCATTTGCGCGACCGTCTGCGCACACGCGACATGGTTCAGGCGGCAAGGTACCACGTTCCCCGAATGCGCAAGGCGGGGGCAGACCTTGTGCTTGCGCTCTGTCATTCCGGAATTGGCCCCCTGCGCCCCGAAACAGGCGCGGAAAACGCCGCAACGGCCGTTGCCGCCCTGCCTGGCATCGATGCGCTGATCCTGGGGCACAGCCACCTGGTCTTTCCGTCTCCGGATTTCGCCGCACAGGCCGAAGCAGACCTTGGACGGGGCCTGCTGTGCGGAAAACCCGCCGTCATGCCGGGGCTTTTCGGATCGCATCTTGGTCTTGTCGATCTGTTGCTGGACCTGACCCCGGCCGGGTGGCGCGTTGCCGAGGCCGGGGCAAGGGCAGTCGCACTTCAGCCGGCAGAAACGGCGGAAAGCCGGGCGATCTGCGCAACCGTCGCCGCCGACCATGACGCCACCTTGCGCCACATCCGCGGGCGCATCGGCAAGACAGCGGTTCCGCTGAACAGCTTTTTCGCGATGCTGCCGGGCAATGCCGCGCTGCGGGTGGTGGCGCAGGCCCAGCGGGATCACGTGGCCAAAGCCCTGCGGGCAACGGCCCATGCGGACCTGCCGGTTCTGTCGGCCGTTTCGCCCTTCAAGATGGGGGGGCGCGGCGGGTCCGGATTTTACACCGATATCGCGGCGGGCGATCTGGCGATCCGCAACATAGCCGATCTCTATGTCTTCCCGAACCTGATCCGGGCCATGGTCATCACCGGTGCAGACCTGAGGCAATGGCTGGAACGATCCTGCGCATTGTTCAACCGCCTAACGCCGGGTTCGCCGGACCAGCCGCTGATCAACCCGGCGATGCCGCCGACGGAATTCGACGTGATCGAAGGCGTGACCTGGGCGGTCAATCTTGCGCAGCCCGCGCGATACACGCCGGATGGCCGGTTGGCGGACGCCGGGGCATCCCGGATCGGGGACCTGCGGTATCAGGGGCGGCCCGTCCGCCCGCAAGACCGGTTCGTCATCGCCACCAACAGTTACCGCGCCGGCGGCGGATCGCCGTTCCCCGGCGCAACCGACAGCCATGTCATCTTCAGCGAAAACCTGACCAACCGCGATGTGCTGCAGCGCTACGTGGCCGACAGGGGGACGGTCGCGCCCGAAGCGCGCCCGAACTGGCAGTTTCTGCCAATGCCCGGCACCACCGCGCTGTTCCAGACAGCGGCGCGCGCGGCCCAGCATCTTGACGGTCTGCGCGACCTGCACGTCGAACTTGTCGGTCCGGGACCGGCAGGCTACAGCCGCTTTCGCCTGCATCTTTGACCCGGTCTTTCCAGCCGGGTGCCAATCCGCTACAGCCGGGCCATTCCCCCGGACAAAGGGCCAAGCATGTATGACGCCGTGATCTTCGACCTGGACGGCACGCTGATCGACAGCGAAAGCATCACCCAGGCCGCCGGAATCGAGGCTTTCGCCGCCATGGGGGTCGATATCGACCCTGCGTTCCTGCATTCTCTGATCGGGGTGGATGACAGGACCGGCTCGGGCGTGATCCGCGCGCGGTTCCCGCAGCTTGATACAGACCTGTTTTCCAGGACGTGGTCCGATGCGCTGCGCCGCTGCTGGGACCAGGGCGTGCCGCTGAAGGCGGGCACGCAGGAAGTGCTGTCGCGCATCATCCTGCCCAAGGCGCTTGCCACATCCTCGACCCGGCTTCAGGCCGACCGCAAGCTGATGCTGACCGGCCTGGGCGTGCACTTCGCGCAGACCGTCACGGTGGACGATGTCACCGCGCCAAAGCCCGCGCCCGAACCCTATCTTCTGGCCGCCCGCCTGCTGGGTGTCGATCCGGCCCGCTGTGTTGCCTTTGAAGACAGCGAAACCGGGGCAAGATCGGCCCATGCCGCAGGCATGACCGTGGTCCAGATTCCCGATATCGTGCCAACCGACGGGGCCTACGCCCATCATGTTGCCCCCGACCTGATCAGTGCCGCCCTGAAACTCGGGCTTATCTGAGGGTCATCACCTGGCCCGGATCAAACAGATAGGGTGCGATCACGCCGCAGGTATCGGCCAGCGGAAGCAGCGTTTCGGGTACATCAAGCCCGATGACATCGCGCATGAACCGCGCCCGTTCGGCACAGCGGGCGGCCACGGCGGGAAAGCGGGCGACCAGATCGGCACGCAGGGCGGCGTCTGCAATCACATAGCCGTCTTCCATCCGCGTCGATCCATACACGGGGTGGCCGGGGATCACGTCGCATTGCATCGCCATGCCGGACCGCAGCGGCAGGTCGGACCCCTTGAAGACCGGCGAAGAGACCCATTCATCCAGGCCGATCAGATGACCCGGATTGAGATCGATCCCGAAAGTCTCGTGCGGCAGGCGCGCCATCACCTGCTGCCATACTGCCCCGCCGGGCACGCCGGGCCGCATCAGGCCGAACCATTGCGAAAGCCCTTCCAGATAGGGGCCGGCAAAGGCCTGCACATAGTCCCGTGCAGGCCCCGGCAGATCGTCCGGCCCGCGGGCCAGCCACCCCGCCCGGCAGATGTTCGCACCCCAGTGACAGATGTTGAAGGAAATCGGGCTGCCCCGGCGCAGAACCTGCCCCGTCGGGCCGCTCAATCCCTGCATGGCCCGCGCGCCGGTGGCAAAGGTGGCGTGACAGCCCAGCGGCAATCCGCCCACAGCGGCCGCCTGAAAGGCCGCAAAATCGGTCATCCCTTCGGCAAAGGCGAAGACCATGCGCCGCAGGGCTGCCGCGGCCATCTGGTTGGCAAATTCCAGACGTGCAATCCCGCCCGCATCGACGGTGCAGCGCAGGCCATGACCGGGGTGCATGAACAGATCGGTCGCATTCACCACCGCCCCGGCACGGGTCCGCAGCGGATCCACGATGAACGCGGGCAGGTCCAGCGCCGTGGCCGGGTCGTCCACCTCGTCGGCCCCGAAGTATTTCCACCCCGCAGCACCCACCCGCGCCCCGGCGGGCACCTCTGCCGCCAGGATGTCGGCCAGCCGCGCCGTGCCCCTTGGCTGCGAAATCAGCGAGAATGACGCGCAATGCGCCACGCGGATCGCCCCGCGTTCCACCAGCGGCGAAATGCCCGTGTAGGGCAGGCATTCGTTGCCCGCGATCAACAGCGCGTCGTCGGGCCGCACCACCAGCAGGGCTTCTTCAAAGCGCGGATCGAATCCCGTCAGCCAGTGCAGGTTCGCCGCATGCTCGCGGTCCCCGTAAACCGCCAGTGCCCCCAGCCCCCGCAGCGCCATTTCGTGGCGCACCGCCGCCAGCCGTCCGGCCATTTCTTCGGGTGTCGGATCGGGCGGCACCTCTGGCTGTCCGCTGTCCGGCCAGTCGATGCGTCTCAGTCTGACTGTCATGTCTTTGCCCCCCGGTTTGCCCGGATGCTACCCGCCTGTGCCGACTTGCGAAAGCCCTGCCTGCGGCCTATATCCCCTGGCGAGAGGTTGGCGCGGGCAGGCGCCTTGCCAACCCGGTCAGGTCCGGAAGGAAGCAGCCGTAACGAGCCCCGCTTGGGTCGTTGTCAGCCTCTCACCCACACTTCCTCAGGAGGATCGCCTGGCACGTGTTGCACCCCTCCGGGCAGGCGCGGTCTGATTGCGCGACGGCCCTTCAATGGCCCTCTGCCCGCCCCGCCGCTGGCAGGCAGCCGCAGGGCGCGCGGGCCGTTACGCGCATGACCGTGGCTGATCTTGCAGACCTCGGGTGGTCGGCCCGGTTCCGGGATCAGATCACGCCGGACGATTCCCTGCTGCGCCCGGCCCGCATCGCGGCGGTGCATCGCGACCGGGTCGAGGCGCTGGGCGAGGACGGCCCGCTGTCACTGACCCTGCCGCCCGGCCTGATGACCGGCGCCGTTGCCGTGGGCGACTGGGCTTTGACCGATGGCACGGCCCTGCACCGCCTGCTGGACCGTCGAAGCGTGCTGATGCGCCGGGCCGCCGGCAAGGGCGTGGACCGACAGCTGATTGCCGCCAACCTGGACCGGCTGGCGATCGTCACCTCGTGCAATGGCGAATTCAACGCGGCGCGGCTGGACCGCTATCTTGCCCTGGCCCATGCAGGCGGCATCGCCCCGGTCATCATCCTGACCCGGGCCGATATGACAGACCCCGCCCCCTATCTTGCCGATGCCGGACAGGCCGCACGGGGGGCACCGGTGCTGGCACTTGATTCGCGCGATCCGGCGGCGGCAGCAGCGCTGGCGCAATGGTGCGGCCCGGGCCAGACGCTGGGGCTTGTGGGATCATCCGGGGTCGGCAAATCCACGCTTGCGGGCAGCCTGACCGGCACCCAACGGCAAACCGGGCCGATCCGCCAGGCGGACGCGCGCGGGCGCCACACCACATCGGCGCGCTTCCTGATCCGCACGCTGTTCGGCGGCTGGCTGATCGACACGCCCGGGATGCGCGAGTTGCGCCTTGCCGAAGCCGCCGCAGGGATTGGCGCGACCTTTGACGATCTGGATGCGCTGGCCCTGACCTGCCGCTTCACGAACTGCGGCCATGACAGCGAGCCAGGCTGCGCCGTCCGCGCCGCCGTCAGGGCCAGCACCCTCGATCCGGACCGGGTGCAACGCTGGCGCAAACTGATCGCGGAAAACCGACACAACAGCGCGGCCCGGGACAAGGCCCGCAGCCGCAGCTATGGCAAGGCGGTAAAGGCCGCACCCCCCGGCAAGGGGCGCAGGCGCTGACCGGGGCCGCGTGCCCTGCCGCCGGGCGCGCAGCCGTCGGCCCTCAGAAATCATGCCTGGCACCCCTAGCCGCCGGTTGTCCCCGCGCGCCCCCCCGTCTAGACTGGCGCGACCCCGTCTGAGGCCCGCATGTCCGACAGCCCCGCCTATCAGGTTCTTGCCCGGAAATACCGGCCGCAGACCTTTGCCGACCTGATCGGACAAGAGACGATGGTGCGCACCCTGCGCAATGCGTTCGGGGCGAACCGCATCGCACATGCCTTCGTCATGACCGGTGTGCGCGGCGTGGGCAAGACCACAACGGCCCGGATCATCGCCAAGGGGCTGAACTGTACCGGCCCCGCCGGGGCTGGCGGCCCCACGATCGAACCTTGCGGCGACTGCGGCCCCTGCCGCGCCATTGCCGAAGGCCGCCATGTGGATGTGCTGGAATATGACGCAGCCTCGAACACCCAGGTCGACAAGATGCGCGACATCCTGGCGTCGATCCCGTACCGGCCCACCGAGGCGCGCTACAAGATCATCATCTTTGACGAGGTGCACATGCTGTCGACGGGGTCGTTCAACGCCCTGTTGAAGACGCTGGAAGAACCGCCCGCACACGTCAAGTTCATCTTCGCCACTACCGAGATCCGCAAGGTGCCGGTCACCATCCTGTCGCGCTGCCAGCGCTACGACCTCAGGCGCATCGAACCCGAGGTGATGATGGCGCATCTGCGCGGCATCCTTGCTGCCGAAGGGGCGGCCGTGGCCGACGACGCCCTGGCGCTGATCACCCGCGCCGCCGAAGGTTCGGTGCGCGATGCCCTGTCGCTGCTGGATCAGGCGATTGCCCATGGGGCCGGCGAAACCACCGCCGATCAGGTGCGCGCCATGCTGGGCCTTGCCGACCGGGGCCGGGTGCTCGACCTGTTCGATCTGGTGATGCAGGGCAACGCCGCCGCTGCCCTTGCGGAACTGTCCTCGCAATATGCCGGCGGGGCAGACCCGATGGCGGTGCTGCGCGATCTGGCCGAGATCACCCACTGGATCAGTGTGGTCAAGATCACCCCGGATGCGGCCGACGATCCGGCCACCCCGCCCGATGAACGGATGCGCGGGCAGGACATGGCGCAGCGCCTGCCGATGCGCGCGCTCAGCCGGATGTGGCAGATGCTGCTCAAGGCGCTGGAAGAGGTGGCCCTGGCCCCCAATGCCATGATGGCCGCCGAAATGGCGATCATCCGGCTGACGCATGTGGCCGACCTGCCCGATCCGGAAACCCTGATCCGCCGCCTGCAATCGCAGCCGCCACAGGCTGCCGTCGCCGAACCTGCCGCCCGGCGCCCGCCCCAGACCGGGCCGGGCGTGTCCGGTGCCGCGCTGGTTGGCGGCCATGGGTCTGTCACCCTGCAGGGGGCTGCCACCGCCGTGGCGCGTGCACCCGACGCTGTCGGGCGTCTTGCGACATTCGATCAGGTCGTGGCGCTGATCCGCGACAAGCGCGACATGAAGCTGCTGGTCGAGGTCGAGAACAGCCTGCGCCTTGTCCATTACGCCCCCGGCCGCATCGAATTCCAGCCGACGGTCGATGCCGCACCCGACCTTGCCTCGCGGCTGTCCCAGCGCCTGCAAAGCTGGACAGGCACGCGCTGGGGGGTGTCTGTCACGGGCTTTGGCGGGGCCGCGACCATCGCCGAGACGCGCGACAGGGACCGCCTTGATGCCGAAGCCGACGTGGCCCGGCTGCCCCTGGTTCAGGCCGTTCTGGCTGCTTTCCCGGGCGCAAAAATCGCCGGGATCCGCAGCCAGTCCTCTCTGGTTGCCACGGCAGCCGCAGAAGCGCTGCCCGAGGTCGGGGATGAATGGGACCCGTTCGAAGACAACTGAAAGGATGACAGGATGCTGAAGGGTTTGGGCGGTCTGGGCGACATGGCCGGCATGATGAAGAAGGCCCAGGAGATGCAGGTCAGGCTGGCCCAGCTGCAGGAAGAGCTGGCCAGCCGCACGGTCACGGGCGAATCCGGGGCCGGTCTGGTGCGGGCCACGGCAACGGCCAAGGGCGAGCTGACCGGGCTGACGATCGATCCGTCGATCTTCGTGCCGTCAGAGAAGGAGATTGCCGAAGACCTGATCCTTGCCGCAATCAAGGATGCCCAGGCCCGGGCCGCCCGGCTGACGGCCGATGAAATGGCCCGACTGACCGAAAGCTTCGGCATTCCCCCCGGCATGAAACTGCCTTTCTGACCGTGACCGATGCCCCGCGCGAAATCGAACGCCTGATTGATCTGATGGCCCGCCTGCCCGGCCTTGGCCCGCGCTCGGCCCGGCGCGCGGTGCTGCACCTGTTGCGCAAGCGCGAGGCGGTGATGGCCCCGCTGGCCCAGGCGCTGGCGCAGGTGGTGATCACGGCACGCGACTGCACCATCTGCGGCAACATCGGCACCCTCGATCCCTGCGAGATCTGCCGCGATCCGCGCCGCGCGACGGCAGAGCTTTGTGTCGTGGAAACGGTATCGGACCTGTGGGCGATGGAACGGGGCAAGGCCTTCAAGGGCCGCTATCACGTTCTGGGCGGGACGCTTTCGGCGCTGGATGCCATCGGGCCGGACGAGCTGCGCATTCCCGGGCTGGTGGCGCGGGTGGGCGAGGGGCAGATTTCAGAAGTGATCCTGGCGCTGAACGCCACGGTCGAAGGGGCCACGACCGGCCATTACATTGCCGATGCCCTGGCACAGAGCGGTGTTTGCGTGACATCGCTGGCCCAGGGCGTGCCGATCGGCGGCGAGTTGGACTATCTGGACGATGGCACCATCGGTGCCGCGCTGCGCGCCCGCAAAAGGTTCTAGGCGGGTGCTGAAAGAAGTGCCGGCCGCAGGGGCTGCCTGACCGAACAACGGGAACCTCTTCCGGCTGCGCGCGCCCTGCGCATCCTGGCAGGGGCCATCGCCCCTGCCACAGCGCCACGCCGGGATCAGGACCGGCCGGGGGCGGGCGCTGGCCTTCCGCTGGTCCCGGACCCGCCAGTCTACACGGTACCGTCCCGCTCGGGCGGGGGAAACGCGGGTCGCGTTTCCTGATTCCGCCCGGAGAGGTGAAAGCACTGTCACCGCCGCATCAATGGCAGGGGCCATCGCCCCTGCCACAGTGCTGCGCTGATCCTTGTCCAGCCGGGGGCCAAAGCCCCCGGCCAGCGCCCGCCCCGCCCCTGGCGGGCGCTTCTCGCCCGCCGGGTCGGGCGCTGGCCTT
>JADCEF010000012.1 GCA_020250445.1 Rhodobacter sp. | reverse complement strand
GGGCGGGGCGGGCGCTGGCCGGGGGCTTTGGGCCCCCGGCGGGTGTGTGATCAGCCGGGCACTGTGGCAAAGGCGATGGCCTTTGCCATGGCATCCGGGGCTGGCCTTTCGCCTCTCCGGGCGGGACAAGGAAACGCACCGCGTTTCCCCCGCCCACGCGGGACGGTGCCCTGTAGACCGCCAGACCCGGGAACAACGCAGGCCAGCGTCCGACCCGGCGGGCGGGAAGCGCCCACCAGGGGCGGGGCGGGCGCTGGCCGGGGGGCTTTGGGCCCCCCTGGCGGGCGCGTGATCAGCGGGACGCTGTGGCAAAGGCGATGGCCTTTGCCATGGCAGCGGTGATAGTGCTTTCGCCCTTCGTGGCGGGATCAGGAAACGCGACCCGCGTTTCCCCCGCCCACGCGGGACGGTGCCCTTGCCACCGGCACCTCATCACCACCCTGTTCAGTCGTGCCGGACCTGCAGCAGTGTCTTGTGGCGGTCAGATCACTGCCCGCCCCGGGTCCAGCCCCGGCCACGGTCCCCGAACATCTCATATCCCGTCGCGGTGACCGCCAAGGTATCCTCCAGCTTCAGGAACCCCCGTGTGGGGTGCAGCATCGTTGTTTCCACCGACAGGACCATGCCCTCTTCCAGCGGGCGGGCCGCATCGACCCCCTCATAGGCGACGGGATGGTTCGTCATCAGAAACGGCACCTCATGGCTGATCAGGCCCATGCCATGGGCAAAGAAATCGGTGAACGCCGCCGAAGGCTGTGCCTTCAGCGCCGCCTCTCCGGCGGCAATGAGGTCCCCGCCCGGCACGCCCGGCGCGATCTTGGCAAAGGCAGCCTGCTGCACCGTCTCGATCCCGGCCAGCAGATCGACCAGTTCCGGATCCGGCTCTCCCAGCACGGCCATGCGGCACAGATCACCGATATAGCCGCGATAATTGCCGCCCGAATCCATCGACATCACTTCGCCCGGCTGCCAGGCCTGCTGCGATCCTGCCCGGTTGTGGCTGGCCCCCAGCGTCAGCAGGCAATAGTCGAAATGCAGGCCCCGCTGGGTTTCCTGGCGGCGCAATTCCTCGATGATGCGGTGCTTGTTCCAGCCCTCGGCAGCGACCGCCATGGTGGCCCCCATCGCATCGGTGATCAGCTCGGACGCCTGCCGCAGCAGGTCCAGCTCTGCCGGGGTCTTGATCGCCCGCATCTGTTCCAGCATGCCCGTCGCATCCGCCAGCCGGTCCGCCCCCAGCGCCCCCGCCAGCACCTGCCAGGCATCGACCGGCAGGAAGCCCGGCTCGATCCCAATCCGCCCCCGCGCCACGCCGATCTTCTTCAGATGGGCCGCCGCCGCCTCTGCCGCGTCCACACTGCCCCAGCAAACCGGCAGGACGGTGGGTGTCCAGAACGGATGGTTGGCATGTTCGGCACCTTCCATCCTGTTGCCGATATAGGCGGCCGTATCTGCCCCGCCCCGCCGGTACACCACAACCGGCAGATAGCGGCTGTGCCCGATGGCATCCATCGCGCTGAAGAAGATGAACCGGTATCCGCCCAGCAGATACTGCACATTGTGCCGGGAGGTGACGACCAGGGCCTCCAGCCCCGCCGCGTCCATCAGGCGGTCGATCCGCGCCAGATCCGGCGTGGGATAGGCGGTGGGGCGGGACTGCGGCATATCCATGGGTGTCAACCTTCCTCAATGTCAGTCAGGCCGGGGCATCCGGCCTGTGTCGTCGGGCACGTCCGGATGCCGGCCGGTGCATCCGGCTGCCTGCCTTCGGTCACGTCCGTGACCGCGCGCGCCAGACAGGTGCCGCCCCGGCTGACGTCCCCGTTCGCCACGATCCTCTCACGGCTTGACAGTTTCAGAAAGCGGATCGCTGCCCTGGCGGCAAGGTCAAACCCCGCACCGATGCGCAGCCCGCAGCCTGCGGCCCCGGAACCGATGTCATCGCCGTGGCGGAGCCGTCAAAAGGCCCGTCGGGACGCCCTGCAGCGGCGACGCGGGCTGCCACAGAACGCTTGATCACGCGGGCGGGCGAATCGCCGGTCATGTGGGAAAGAACCCCGGCCCTTTGGGCAGGGCGATGCGCCTTGGCCAGACACCCGGTTGTGTGATCCTGCTGCGCGACACCGGGCGTCATGGCACGCTGCGGGGCCTGATCCTTGTCCACACGGTTTTCGGCATGCCGATTGCGGCACCGCTGTTCCGGAACCACTTCGCCCGGCTTCCGGATAGGCTGCTCAGGGCCGCGCATGCGGACGGGGCTGGTTGCGCTGATCACCTGATCCGTCTCCGGCAGACTGTTCGCGTGCAGCATCGCCGCGGGTGCCGTCAAGGGCTGATCCGACAGGCATTCCGCGCCCGTCCGAGACCCGACACTGAACTTTGCTGCCGTCCCGATGTGGACATCGCTGAACCTTGATGTTGACACGGGCGACTTCATCCGGCTTGCGGGGCCATCGGGCTGCGGGAAATCGACTCTGCTGTCCTGCATCGCCGGGCTTTTGGGCTATCCGACGGGCAGATCTGGACGCGGGACAGGACCGTGACCCAGGCAGAGCCGTTGGGGCGCGGCAGATGCCAAGGGATGACATCGACAGGTGGGCGGACCGGGCAGCAGAAATTTACCGGATCGGGCCGCTGCCGGACCGCAAGCCGGGCGCGCCGTCGGCAATCCACAATCGCCCCGCGAAGCTGTGTGTCGCCGCGTTCACCGGCGTTCCGTCGATGAATTCCCTGCCGGGGGCCGCCATCAACGGCTGCCGCGTCTTCGGCCGCGGCGCGCACATCCTTGATCTTGCAGGGCAGGAAAGCGGGGCCATTCCGGACCGGCCCAAGACCATCCCCGGGCTGCGGCCCGAACACCCGGACCTGCGCCACGACCCTGACCCAAGGCGCAGCCCGCCCGCCGCAGCGGGGATCGACGCGCTGAGGGAGCGGACAATCTGGCATGGCTCACGGTGGACCATCGGCGGATTTCCGTACGCCTGCCGGTGGAGCGCCGACTGAAACCGGGCATGCAGGTTCATCTGCCTGTGGACATGTCCACGGCATCGTTCTTTGATGATGCGACCGAACAACGGATCTGACGATGACCGATCCTTCCGGCCTTTGGACGCTTTCGGAAGAAAGCGGGGCGCACAGCATCCCCTTGGCGCTGCCGGGGAACGCGATCAGTGCCCGGCGCAGGGCCGGGGTGATCCCGGACCCCTGCCGGGGGCGCAACGAAGACGGCCTGCGCCAGGCGGCGGCGCGCGACCGGGTGGGCGCAGGGCGGCCAGACCATAACGGCACCGCCGCCGATATTGCGGTAGACGGGCCGGATACAGTGGCAGGAATCACGCTGAACGGTTACCCCGGACCTTCGGCGGCCAATGTCTTTCGCCGGTACCGGGCGGGTGCGGCGGGGCTGCGCGCGGGCCGGAACGAGATCCGCATCCTGTTCCGGTCCAACCTGCGGGCGGCAGATGCGCTGCAGGCGGCACTGCCGTTCCGCCTGCCCTGTCATGACGGGGGCTGCCCCCATGCCAACGGCAACATGCTGCACAAGGTGCAGTGCGATTTCGGCTGGGACCGGAACCTTGCGGGGGCACCCTTTGGCCCCTGCGGTCGCATCGCGCTGGCGCCGAAGGGGCCCCGGAATGATGATATGCGGGTGACCCGGACCGATGCGGATGGCGCGGTGACGATGCGGGCAGATGTTGATACAGATTATGAAAAAATCCGCGCAACATTTTGTATTTGTGACGTAAAAGCGAAAAGTGCTGGTGGCGTTGCCCGGCTGGCGTTCCGCATAACGGTCCCCGGACTGTGGTGGCCTGCCGGACTGGGCGCGCAGGTGCCGCATGATCCGGCGATCACGGCGGGCACCGCCACGGCCAGACGCCGGATCGGGCTGCGCCGTCGTGATCTGGCCAGCCAGGCCGATGCAGCGGGCCGGTCCTTCGGCTTTCGCGTCAACGGCTACACGGTTCCCGCGCGCGGGTCCAACCGGACACCCGCTGATGCGCTGGGGGCGGACGAGGTTCGGGCTTTCGACAGGCAGGGGGCGGACGGCACCGCCCCGGGCCGCGATATCCATGCGCCGCAGCCGTGGAGGGGCCATGATCTGAAGACACCAAAGATCACCCACCGCATCCCTGCCGCGCCGGGGGTCTGGGCGATTGGGTTGACGGCAGGTCATCCCGCATCCTTCGTGGTGCCGCAGGCAGACCGGCCCGGGCGCTTTTCGCACAATGCCTTGGCGCTGATGCCCGGTCAGGATGCCCCCATCGCCTTCGTCCCCGAAGCGCCGGGTCCCGCCCCGCGCTTCACCGTCACCGATCTTCACTTCGCGCCCCATGGCGCGCACCAACCGCAGGAGCCTTGAATGCTGTCCTATCAGCTTTACTCATCGCGCAATTTCCCGCCGCTTGGCGACACGCTGGCGATGCTGGCCGAGCTTGGCTATGACGCCGTCGAAGGCTACAGCGCGCTTTACGCCGATGACGCGCAGGTGGCCGCCCTGACCGCCGCCCTTGGCAACAGCGGCCTTGCCATGCCCACGGGCCATTTCGGACTGGCCCAGATCGAGTCAGCGCCGGACAAGGTTCTGGCCATTGCGCGCGCCCTTGGCATCGGCCGCATCTATTGCCCCTACCTGATGCCGGACGACCGCCCGACCGATGCCGCAGGCTGGCGGGCCTTCGGCGCGCGCCTGCAGGCTGCGGGCCGGCCCATCCGGGCCGCCGGCCTTGGCTTTGGCTGGCACAATCACGATTTCGAACTGCGCCCCCTGCCGGATGGTCAGGTGCCCCAGGACCTGATCTTTGAAGGCGGGCCGGACCTGGAATGGGAGATTGACGCGGCCTGGGTGGTGCGCGGCGGCGCCGACCCGGCCGCCTGGATTGCCAGATATGCCCCCCGCATCACGGCGGCGCACCTGAAGGACATAGCACCTGCCGGTCAGAACGCCGGTGAAGACGGCTGGGCGGATCTGGGCGCAGGCACGGTGCCGTGGACGGCGCTGATGGCCCAATTGCGGCAGACGCCCTGCGATGTCTTCATCGTGGAACATGACAACCCGTCGGATCATGCGCGCTTTGCCCGCCGGTCCTTTCAGGCGGCAAAGGGGCTGTGACAATGGACACACTCGGCATCGGCATCATCGGATGCGGCAATATCTCGACCACCTATCTCCGGCTGGCCCCGCTGTTTCGCGGGCTGAAGGTGCGGGCGGTGGCCGACCTGAACATGGCGGCGGCCCGGGCCCGCGCGGCGGAATACGGCGTGCAGGCGCAGTCGGTCGAGGATCTGCTGGCCAACCCGACACTGGACGTGGTGATCAACCTGACCGTTCCGGACGCACATTTCGCCGTCTCGCAGGCGATCCTGCAGGCGGGCAAGCATGTCTATTCGGAAAAGCCGCTGGCGCTGAGCCTGGCCGACGGGCTGGCGCTGCGCGATCTGGCGGCAGCGCGGGGGCTGCGCGTGGGCTGCGCGCCCGATACATTTCTGGGCGGTGCCCACCAGCAGGCGCGTGCCCTGATCGACGAAGGGCGCATCGGCACGATCACCGCCGGAAGCGCTGCCGTGATGAACCACGGGATGGAACACTGGCACCCGAACCCGGATTTCTTCTTTCTGCCGGGCGGCGGGCCGATGCTGGACCTTGGCCCCTATTACATCGCCAATCTGATCAACCTGATCGGGCCGGTCCGCCGGGTGGGGGCGCTGACCTCGTCCGCCAGCACCACGCGCAGGATCACGTCCGAGCCGCGCAGCGGGCAGATCATTCCGGTGAAGACGCCCACAAACATCCACGCCCTGCTGGAATTTGCCAATGGGGCCACCGTGACCCTGTCCACCAGTTGGGATGTCTGGGCACACAAGCGGGTGAACATGGAGCTTTACGGCACCGAAGGCAGCCTGTTCGTGCCTGATCCGAACTTCTTCGGCGGCACGGTGGAATGGGCGGGGCGCGATAGCGGGATCGGGGCGGTTGCGCCCTGGGACCATCCGTTCGGCCGGCCCAATCAGGACCATCCCGGCCACGGCCCGCTGGCCAATTACCGCACCGCCGGGCTGGCCGACATGGCGGCGGCCCTGATCGCGGGCCGCGACCAGCGCTGTTCGCTGGACCGCACGCTGCACGGGGTCGAGGTGATGACAGCCGTGCTGCAATCGGGTGCGACCGGGCAGTTCGTGACCCTGCAGACCACCTGCACCCGCCCCGCAGCCTTGAGCCCGGCCGAGGCGCAGGCCCTGCTGGCCTGAGGGGGGCGACGATTTTTCGCAGAAAAATCGCCCCCATCGGGCTGGGTCAGCCATGATCCGCAACCCGATCCTGCCCGGCTTCAACCAAGGTCCGTCAATCTGCCGGGTCGGGCCGGACTGCTGCATCGCGACCGGTGCCTTCGGGTGGTCTGCGGGCAAGCGGAGCCATCCTTCGGCCGGTCCGGTCACGCGGCCGCAATCGGGCGCATGACGGCACCGAGGGCACCGAACCGCCTGCATCCGGCCCGGCCCGGGTGTTCTTGCCCGGCCAGCGTGCTACATCTCTTCCCGATGACGGAGGCCGCATGCTGCTGACCCTGACCGCTGTGACGAAAACCTATGCCACGGGCGAAGGCCCCCTGACGGTGCTGGACGGGATCGACCTGGCGCTGCAGGCCGGGACCAGCCTTGCGCTGACCGGGGAATCGGGCAGCGGCAAAAGCACGCTGCTGCATCTGGCCGCCGGTTTGGACCTGGCCGATGCGGGCCGGGTCGAGCTTGCCGGCGTGAACCTGACGACCGCGGGCGATCCGGTGCGCGCCGGGCTGCGCCGGGGCACGGTGGGGATGGTGTTCCAGCAGTTCAACCTGATCCCGTCGCTGGATGTCGCGGCCAACCTCGCGTTTCAGGCGCGGCTGGCGGGCCGTCATGACCCCGCCTGGACCGCGCAGCTGGCGCAGGTTCTGGGGCTTTCCGCCCTGATGGGCCGCTATCCTGAACAGCTTTCGGGTGGCCAGCAGCAGCGCGTTGCGATCGGGCGCACCCTGGCCGCGCGCCCGCAGCTGGTGCTGGCCGACGAGCCGACCGGCAATCTGGACGAGGCGACCGGCGACGCGGTGCTGGACCTGATGCTGCGGCTGGTGGCCGAAACCGGGGCGGCGCTGCTGATGGTCACGCATTCGCCGCGCCTGGCCGGGCGGCTGGACCGGCGCGTCACCCTGTCTGCCGGGCGAATCACATGAGGGCGGGGTTGTCTGCGCTGCTGTCGCACTGGCTGCGCCATCCGGTGCAGCTGGCGATTCTGATGCTGGGGCTGGCACTGGCGACAGCGCTTTGGTCGGGGGTACAGGCGATCAATGCCGAAGCCCGCGCCAGCTATGACCGCGCCGCCGCAGTGCTGGGGCAGAACCGCATAGAGCGGATCGTGTCACAGGATGGCGGGCCGGTTGCGCAGGACCTTTATGTGGCGCTGCGCCGCGACGGGTGGAAGGTGTCGCCCGTCGTCGAGGGGCGTCTGCCGGCAAAGGACCTGCGCCTTCTGGGTATCGACCCGCTGACGCTGCCCGCCGGCGCCACATCTGTGCCCCTGCGCTCCGGGGCCGATCTTGCCGATTTCCTGTCCGGCGGCGGGCGGCTTTATCTCAACCCCGAAACGGCGGCAGGGCTGCGCCCGGACGGCCTGCCGGCCCTGCGGACAGACCCCGGTCTGCCGCCCGGAACGGGCCTGACCGATATCGGGGTGGCGCAGCGCCTGCTGGGGATGGAGGGGCGGCTGTCGTATCTGCTGGTCAGTCCGGGGGCACAGCCGGACCGTCCCCTGCCGCAGGGGCTGGTGCGCCGGGCCCCCGATGACGGCACCGACATCGCGCGGCTGACCGACAGCTTTCATCTGAACCTGACCGCCTTTGGCTTTCTGGCCTTTGCGGTGGGGCTGTTCATCGTGAATTCCGCCATTGGCCTCGCGTTCGAGCAGCGCCGGGCGATGCTGCGCACGCTGCGCGCGCTGGGTCTTTCGGCGCGCGAGATGATGGGGCTGGTCCTGCTGGAACTGCTGGTGCTGGCGCTGGCCGCAGGCATGATCGGCATTGGCCTTGGCTATCTGGTGGCGGCGGCGCTGCTGCCGGATGTGGCCGCCACGCTGCGCGGGCTTTACGGGGCCGAGGTGACCGGCACGCTGTCGTTGCGCCCCGGGTGGTGGCTGGCGGGCCTGGGCATGGCGATGGCGGGCACGCTGCTGGCCGCAGGGCAAAGCCTGTGGCGGCTGTGGCATCTGCCGCTGCTGGCCCCGGCGCAGCCGCGCGCCTGGGCCCGCGCCTCGGCCCGCAGCCTGTGGCGGCAGGGGGTGGCGGGGGCCGCGCTGCTGGGTCTGTCGGCGGGCCTTCTGGCCTTCGGCACCGGCCTGCCCGCCGGTTTCGGCGGGCTTGCGGCCCTGCTGGTCGGGGCCGCCCTGTGCCTGCCGCTGGGGCTGATCCTGGTGACCGGTCTTGGCGGGCGGATGGCGCGCGGGGTGCTGGTGCAGTGGTTCTGGGCCGATACCCGCCAGCAGGTGCCGGGCCTGTCGCTGGCGCTGATGGCACTGCTGCTGGCCCTGGCGGCGAACATCGGGGTCGGCACGATGGTGTCCAGCTTTCGCCAGACCTTCGTGGGCTGGCTGGATCAGCGGCTGGCGTCAGAGTTGTACGTCACCGCCCGCTCTGCCGACGAAGCGCGGCGGCTGGAGGCCTGGCTGGCCCCCCGCACCGATGCGGTGCTGCCGATCCTGAGTGCCGAGACACCGCTGTTCGGCCGCCCCGGCGAGGCCTACGGGATCACCGATCATCCGACCTATCGCGACAACTGGCCGCTGCTGACCGCCCTGCCGGATGTCTGGGGCCGGATTGCCGCCGGACAGGGACTGATGGTGAACGAACAGTTGTACCGCGCCGAAGCACTGGCCCTGGGCGATGCGGTGGACCTGCCGGGCGGGCCGTTGCCGGTGGTCGGCGTCTATTCCGACTATGGCAACCCCAGGCCGCAGGTGCTGATGGCGCCCGAAGGCCTGATGGCCCGCTTTCCCGACACGCCGCGGCTGCGCTTTGGCCTGCGCGTGGACCCGGACCGGGCCAGGGCGCTGGCGACCGCGCTGGGTGCGGAGTTTGGCCTGCCGGACGGGGCGGTGGTGGATCAGGCCACCCTCAAGGCGCTGTCCCTGCAGGTGTTCGAGCAGACCTTCGCGGTAACCGCCGCGCTGAATGTGCTGACGCTGGGCATCGCGGGGCTGGCGATGTTCGCCAGCCTGCTGACGCTGTCGGGGCTGCGCCTGCCGCAGGTCGCCCCGGTCTGGGCAATGGGCCTGACCCGGCCGCGGCTGGCCCTGCTGGACTTTGCCCGCACGCTGCTCCTGGCCGCGCTGACGCTGATGGCGGCCCTGCCGCTGGGGCTGGCGCTGGCCTGGGTGCTGCTGGCGGTGGTCAACGTGGCGGCCTTCGGATGGCGTCTGCCGATGGAGGTCTTTCCGGGCGACCTGGCGCGGCTTGGCGGCATTGCCCTTCTGGCCGCCGGGGTGGCCAGCCTGATCCCGGTGCTGCGGCTGGCCCGCATCGCGCCGGCCGCTTTGCTGAGGGTGTTTGCCAATGAACGTTAGGGCGCTGATCCTGGGCTTTCTTCTGGCACTCACCGCCCTTCCGGCCCTGCCGCAGGGCTTTGCCGACATGGGCCGCGCCGCCGATGGCTTTGCCCTGCCCCGGCGCGGTGCCTTCAGCTTTCCGGTCGATCATGGCGCGCATCCTGATTTCCGCATCGAATGGTGGTATCTGACCGCCAGCCTGACCGGCCCGGACGGTACCCCCTATGGCGCGCAATGGACGCTGTTTCGCACCGCACTTGCCCCGGGCGAGGGCGAAGGCTGGTCCAGCCCGCAGCTGTGGATGGGCCATGCCGCCGTGACCACGCCAGAGCGGCACCTTTATGCCGAACGTCTGGCGCGCGGCGGAATCGGGCAGGCGGGCGTGACGGCAGAGCCGTTCCACGCCTGGATTGACGACTGGCAGATGATCGCGCGGGCCGCACCGGGGGCCGATGCGCTGTCCGCGCTGGACCTGACAGCGGCGGGCGATGCCTTTTCCTATGCGCTGTCGCTGGAGGCGACCGGCCCGATTGTGGCCCAGGGCGAGGGCGGCTATTCGGTGAAATCCGCCGCAGGCCAGGCCAGCCGCTATTACTCGCAGCCGTTCTACGGGGTGACGGGCCGCGTCACGATTGACGGGCAGGCCATTCCCGTTACCGGGCAGGCCTGGCTTGACCGGGAATGGTCATCGCAGCCGCTGGCACCGGACCAGACCGGCTGGGACTGGTTTTCGCTGATGTTCGATGACGGATCGCGGCTGATGGGCTTTCGCCTGCGCGACGCGGGCGACGGGTTCACCTCGGCCACCTGGATTGCGGCGGATGGCACGCCCACCCCGATGCCGCCCGGCGCGCTGCGCGTCACGCCGCTGCGCATGGCCGATGTGGCAGACCGGTCCGTGCCTGTGGACTGGCGGGTGGAATTGCCGGCGCAGGGGGTGGACGTTACCGTTACGGCTGTCAACCCCGGCGCATGGATGGGCACGCTGGTGCCCTATTGGGAAGGGCCGATCCTGATCACGGGCAGCCACAGGGGGCGGGGCTACCTGGAGATGACGGGATACTGACGTCGCGCGGTTTCTGAATCAGGATGCAAGGGTGCAGGATATTGTGCGTCCCTGATCCCGCCAGAGATCGGGGTTGGAATGGGCATGGCATGTCCTGCGAGACTTCGCAGCCGGCTCATCGCCCGTGTTGGCCCGGGGCACGGGCAGGGGAAGGCCGCAGGGCAGGTACGGGTGCCGACCACCGGCGCAGGCGGAGGGTCATCGCAGCCCCCCGCCAGGGACGGCCCCGTTGCACCCGGGACGCGCGGCGGCGCGATGACCCGCAACGGTTTCGACACCGGCATCGCGCGCGAACGCGCCCCGGCGGTCAAGCCCCGGCAGATCGTCGTGTCGGGCATCCCGCCCTTCTGCAAAACCGACCCTGCGATCAGGCTGCTGAGCGCGCCCGGGGAAATGACCTCGTGCCCCCTGGCGCCCTGTCCGCCCGCCCTGACAGGGTGCTGAAACAGCAATCCGACCGCCTGCCTGCCGGGAGACTCTTCCCGGTCCGGGGACAGGGACTGGCCCTTTGGGCGGGACCGGGAAGCGCACGGCATTTCCCGCGCCCGTACGGAACGCTGACCGGCAGACCGGCAGGTCAGGGGCCAGCAGAAGGCCAGCGCCCGCCGGTGGCGAGGTGGGCGCAGGCCGGGGGCCCTGGGCCCCGGCTGGACAAGAGGCAGCGTGGCACTGTGGCGGGGGCGATGGCCCCTGCCGGGATGCGCCGGGTGCCCAGACGCAAGAGGTGCCCGCCTTTCGGTCAGGCAGCCGATGCGGCCGGCACTTTGCCAGCGCCCTGCCAAACCCTGTCGAGACGGCATTCTCAAAACAGGAAACCCTGATACGGAAAACCACAGCCAAACCCTGCACCGCTTTCTGCAAACAGGCCGACGCAGTCTGCGGCCAGTTGCCGCCGAAGAAATGCCAAAGCCACCTTAACGCTGCAGGCTATGGTCTGGAATGCGCACGACCCGCTACTCCGCCCCCGGCAGCGGGATGTCGCCGAACCCGGCGATGGTCCAGTCATAGGCATGGGTATCGGTGCGGAACGATCCCAGCCGGGGCGAGCCGATATCGAAAATCTCGACCACCACCGCCGTCCACAGCACGCTGGCCAGAAGGCTCAGCACCCGGTGATGCCGCCCCGCCAGGCCGAACTGATAGCCCAGCACACCCATCCCGACACAGCCGAGCGCCAGCAGCAGCCAGATCAGCTGCGGCGGTATCGCATAGGCCATGGCAAAACGCATGGCCGTCGTCATGTCGAAGGTGTGGTTGACCGCATTCATCAGCGATGCCGCGACCGGGCCGGGCGCATCGCGCACCAGTGCCGTGACATGCCCCCAGATTTGGGTCTGCATCGCAGCGGTGCGCGCCATGCTTTCGCCGATCACGGGCGATTTCCGGCCGGCATGGACATAGACGATGCGCTCGGCCGCATAATCTTCCAGAATCTGGGCGATGGCGGCCGCATGCGGGCTGTCAATCGCCTTTGCCTGCAGCCATGAGGTGCCGATGGCATTGGCCTCTTCCAGCGAGGCAAGGCGGCGTTCGCCGTGCCGTGTGGTGGCAATGGACAGGTTGAACGCCAGTACAAAGGCCAGCAGGCCCAGAATGCTGCCGGTGACCACCCCTATGCCGTCGTCCGCAGTTTCTTTGCGGGCGGCGCGATACTGCCCCAGCCGGTAGCCCACCTCGCGCGCCAGGATCTGGGCCCCGAGGAACAGGGCGGCAAAGGCCAGAAGGCTGAAGGCGGCAATGTCGGAAAGGATGGTCATGGCGTTTTCCCTTCTGGCGGAACAGTTGGGCCCCTTCCGTCTGCCGCCGCCTGTCACGCCGCCGCAATCGGTCCTGCCCGGCGCGCCTTCCGGTGACAGGGCCCGCACTTTGCCGGTCGCGCCGCCGATGTATTTGGCCCTGCCGCCAGCCGCATGTCCAGACCGAAGACCGACCAAAGTCCTGTGGACATGCACCTGCGGGTAGAATCCTATGCAGGCAGAAGCGGCGAAGACCGCTTGGCACGGATGCACAGCAAGGGAGGAGACGATGCTTGATACGACACCCGGCGCGGCGGTGACCCAGGTCTTGACCGATCTGAACGCGGCCCTGGCCAAGGCCGACCCGGCAGCGGCGGCGGCCCTGTTCGAGACGGACGGCTACTGGCGCGATCTGGCAAGCCTGACCTGGAACATCAAGACGATGGAAGGCCAGGCCGAAATTGCCGCCATGCTGGCCGCACAGCTGGCGCAGATCCGCCCGCGCGGCTTCACCATCACGCCCGCAGAGATGGCCGAAGACGCCGGCAGCTTTCAGCAGGCCTGGATCGATTTCGAAACGGAAACCGGACGGGGCCACGGCCATATCCGCATCCGCGACGGCAAGATCTGGACGCTGCTGACCACGCTGAAAGAGCTGAAAGGGCATGAGGAACACAAGGGCACCTCCCGCCCCATGGGGGTGGTGCATGGCGTGGAACGGGGGCGCAAGACCTGGGCCGAAACCCGGGCCGAAGAAACGGCGCACCTGGGCTATGACACGCAGCCCGAGGTTGTGATCATCGGCGGCGGTCAGGGCGGCATCGCGCTGGGCGCGCGGCTGCGACAGCTGGGCGTGCCTGCGATCATCATCGAGAAGAACGAACGCCCCGGCGACAGCTGGCGCAAGCGCTACAAGTCGCTGTGTCTGCATGACCCGGTCTGGTACGATCACCTGCCCTATATCCCCTTTCCCGCCAACTGGCCGGTCTTTGCGCCCAAGGACAAGATCGGCGACTGGCTGGAGATGTATACGCGGGTGATGGAGCTGAACTACTGGTCTTCCACCACCGCCACCTCGGCCAAGTACGACGAGGTCAGGAAGGAATGGGAGGTGCACGTCACCCGCGACGGCAAGGATGTTGTCCTGCGCCCGAAACAGCTGGTGCTGGCCACCGGCATGTCGGCCAAGGCCAACTGGCCGAAGTTTCCCGGTCAGGACATTTTCAGGGGCGAACAGCAGCATTCCAGCACCCATCCCGGCCCGGATGCCTACAAGGGCAAGAAGGTGGTCGTCATCGGGTCCAACAACTCTGCGCACGACATCTGCGCGGCACTGTGGGAAGCGGGCGCGGATGTGACGATGGTGCAGCGGTCCTCCACCCATATCGTGCGGTCCGAACCGCTGATGAAGCACGGGCTTGGGTCGCTCTATTCGGAAGAGGCGGTTGCGGCGGGGGTGACCACCGACAAGGCCGACCTGATCTTTGCCTCCATCCCCTACCGCCTGCTGCCCGCCTTCCAGAAACCGGTCTATGACACGATCAAGGCCGAGGATGCCGGGTTCTATGCGGCACTGGAAAAGGCCGGCTTCATGCTGGACTGGGGCGATGACGGCACCGGGCTGTTCATGAAATACCTGCGCCGGGGGTCGGGCTATTACATCGACGTGGGCGCAAGCCAGCTGATCATCGACGGCAAGATCAAGCTGAAGGCGGGGTCGGACGTGGACCATCTGACCGAAACCGCCGTCGTGCTGAAGGACGGCACCGAACTGCCGGCCGATCTGGTGGTCTATGCCACCGGATATGGTTCGATGAACGGCTGGGCGGCGGACCTGATCAGCCAGGAGGTGGCCGACAAGGTGGGCAAATGCTGGGGCCTGGGGTCAGCCACCACCAAGGACCCCGGCCCGTGGGAGGGTGAGCAGCGCAACATGTGGAAGCCGACCGCGCAGGAGGGGCTGTGGTTCCACGGCGGCAACCTGCACCAGTCGCGCCATTACTCGCAGTTCCTGGCGCTGCAGCTGAAGGCGCGGCAGGCGGGCATTGCGACGCCGGTCTACGGCAGGGAGGCGGTGCACCACCTGAAGTAGGCCGCCGAACGGGGCGGCATGACAGCCGCCCCCCTTTTGCGCCTGGATGAAAGGGGCGATCTCCGGCGTCCCGGTCACGCTCCGCCACCGCCTGGCCCGCTTTGCCCGTGCCGGAATGCCTGCCGGGGGACGGCTGCCCGCCGCAGGGCATCCGGACGCAGGGTGCATTGACCCGGCCTTTGCCCCCGCGCTTGACCGGGTGCCAAGAAGCATCCCTGCCGCCCGCCGGACAGGAACATCGTGCTGATGCGGGGAAAGGGGGGCGCTCCGGATGGACCCCGAAACGCGGCGCGCATCCCCGCCCGGTCAGGGACCACGGCCCCACAAGCACCCGTTATCCTGGCACAACCAGGGCCAGCGCCCGCCGGGGGCTTTTGCCCCCGGCGCGCGGGCGGCACACGCGGCGCAGGACCGGGGCAATGGCCCCGGCCAGACCGCATGCGGCCTGCGGAAGACCGTGCTGTCTTATGGGCCAGCCGTCCATGCGGCTGGTACTTTTCAGCAGCCTGTCAACGCCTGCGGCGCATGTAAGGGTCGAGTGCGACGGGGCGCGATGACAGCGCAGGACCTTCTTGCGATACGGTCGCGGTCCGCCAGAACCGAACACCGGGGTTCCCGCCCCGTCTTCTTGACAGACCCCTGATCACCGCGTCCGGCAGGTGAGCGATGAGTGGTTCTTGGTTGGTACGATCCGCGCCTGGCGGCGGTGGTGCGAACCGGGCGAGACGCGCGGGCGGTGGCGGGCACGCCGCGCCGCCGGGGCGCGCAGGGCTTCACGGGGGCTTGATTGGTTAAACGGAACAGGACACGGTCCTGTGAGGGTTGCGTGAGTCGGGCTTGGGTTTAGCTGGGCGGACAGCTTTGGCGGAGGGGTCGATGCGCAGGGTAGTGCGGGTGCTGGCGTGCTGCGGGGTTCTGGCGGGGTGCGCCGGGGCAGAAGCGGAGGTTGCAATGAAGGCGGTCGATTTTTCCAAACCGGTCCCGCCGCGCATCTTCTTTGTGGAATGCGGCCCGCTAGAGGGCATCACCATGTATCCGGTGCCGCTGGCGGGCAAATACACGGTCGAAGGCAAGTATCGCCTGTCGAGTTCGGTGAGTGATTTGTCTGTGATGGATTATTCTGTGGAATATCCGGGAGATGATCGCACTATCGTGGAAATCCCCAATGATCTGGACAGCGGTGTTAATGCCAATTTCTTCGTGCATGGTCTGGCGAATGGCTGCACCGGTGTTTTTGCCGCCACAAGAGTGTACATCATCCTGCCGGAAAGAGTGCTCGCAACTCCTTCAGAACATGGCATAACACATTCCTCGGTTGTTGATGACGTCTACCTCGCATTTGAAAAAGATCCCAAAACGAAGGAGGATATTGATCGCAACGGATTGTTCATCAATGTACACATGTATGTTGAACCGCGCTCAGATGGCGGGCTCGTAGGTTCAGTGGCGTCTTTCCTGCTGTTTGAAGGGAATGCCTATGCAACCAACGTCGTGCGGTGACATTACTCCTGTTCGGGCAACCTTCAGAAGACAGGCGCACGGATTTGCAAATCTCCATCGAGAAAGAGTGACGTCAAATGACAAAAGTGGCACGGTGTTTGGCAATCCGCCAAATCCGGACCTGATGAATCAGATCGCAGAGGACCCAAGACGCGTCGACAGGTGGTTCCTTTTCCTGGCACCGTGCTTCCAGAGCTGCACCATTGTTGAAAGCCTGCACACAATTCCGCGCCCAGTCCCGGGGAAAGTGCAAGGGGAAGCCGTCTGCCCGGTCCCTCGCGGCGCGGACGATCTGCGGGCAATCCTCACCGATCCTCTGCAAGGACCCTCATCGTTTCGCGAAAAATTGCGGCTGGCTCAAGGGCCATATCGAGTGCTGTTTTCCGGCAGACAGTCTGGAGGTGCCCGGCAACCAGTGCCTTTCCCAAGGCATAGCCTGTCCAGTTCGGAAGAGCGCCGGAGCCGAAGAACCATTCGTCCTGCGCGTAGTCGGGGTCGTCAAATCCGTCATATGCGCGCTTGCAGGTTGTCCGCACATCCAAGTCCGGCGGCATGATTTCCCAGGGCTCGGGAAGGCATTGGATGACCTCATGCACGAACACCTGTGCCAGGCCCTCGCTGACAAGCGCTTCCCCAAGGGTGTCGCCATATCCGGGGCCATCCCAACGGATTGCATGGTGGTACTCGTGACAGAGAGTTCTGAGAATCTCTTCCCGGACAGCATCCAGCGCCGGGTTCCGCGAAAAATCCACGGTCAGTTCGATACAGCCGGGTTCATAGCATGCCCCCCCGACCGAAAAGGGGTAACGCGCTGGATGGGTTGCTGCCTTGACAATCACGTCCAGTGCCTTCGGGGTGCCTCTTGCTTCAAGAAGAATCCGTGCATCCTCGATCGCGGTCCGCAGGCCCGCCTCGGTCAAGGAAAAAGCGCCCCTTGCGTTCAGGAAATGAACAATCCAGCCCATCTGCATCCTTTCGCGATCTGCCAGTCAGGATTTGCCGACAAGACTTCCCCTAACCTTTTGCCCCACCTTGGTCACGGCACCTGTGTTCTGTGTGGTGCATACGCCAGTCCGTGCTTTGGAGTCGGGCGAAGACAGAAATCACAGGCAACCTTGGGCGCAGGCATGAAAAAACGCTACGGCCGGTCATTCCGGGTTTCAACAGGCCAGTGCCGATCAAATGCAGGGCGGGCCGCCTGACCGGCGATCCCGGGGCGGCGGGGCGGCGGGAAAGGCCTGAGCGCGGTCGGGCCATAGCCTTCGCCAGCCCGCACCGACCAGCCTGCCTGACCGCAGCACGGTCCCCTTGCCGGACAGATCTGCCTTCACCCCGGCAAGGACCGCTGCGGCGCGAACCGCGTGCCGGGACGCCCCAGGGCAGCAGCGCATCCATCCCGGCCAGGACCGGCCCGCGCCGCGTGAGTTTCTTTCTCACCGCGCCGCGAACCCCGGGGGAAGGCAGGTTGCCCGGGCATCCGGCCCCCCCCTGAAGCAAGGCGCAACTCTGTCATGCCAGCCCGGAAGACGATGGTTTCTCAGATCATCCTCCGGATAGGCCTGCGTCCGCGGTCATCCTGCCCTGATGCCCGCATCCCTACGGGTTTCCCCTGATGGCGGTCATCCCCCGGTTGCCTAAGCTTAACAGCAGACTGCGCAACCGAAAGAGGGCCGCCATGATTTACGTTATCGATTCACTCAATGCCAAGGACTATCCCCGCTTGCTGGATGGCATGTTCCGGCTGCGCAAGCGGGTGTTCGCCGACCGGCTTGGCTGGGATGTCAAGGTCACCGACGGGCGGGAGATCGACCTGTTTGACAGCCTTGATCCGGCGCATATCGTCAGCGTGAATGACGAGGGCGATGTTGTCGGCTGCATGCGCCTGTTGCAGACAACCGGTCCGCATATGCTGGCCGATGTCTTTTCCTCGATCCTTGACGGCGAACCGCCGCTGCGGTCATCGACCGTCTGGGAAGCAACGCGGTTTTGCGTGGATACGCAGCAGCTGTCGCGGGGTCGGGGCCGGAACTCGATTTCCTATGTCACCAGCGAGGTCATGATCGGCGCTTTCGAATTCGCCATGGCCGCCGGGGTACGGGACGCCGTTGCAGTCATCGACCCGGTGATGAACCGGGTCCTGCAACGTTCCGGCAACGCGCCTTACGGCTATCTCGGATCTGCCAAGCCGATGGGCAAGGTCATCGCCCTGGCGGCGCTGATGGATTGTTCGGCGCAACGCGTGGCCAGCATCCGCGCCTTTTCCGGAATCGAGGGCAATGTCTTTGCGCGGCAGGACATGACCATCGCCTCGCAATAGCGGCAGAGACGCGTTACAGGTCTTCCACCAGAACGACCCCGGTCATGGTGCGCAGGGCGACCTTGACCTGCGGTGTCACGGGCCAGACGCGGGGAAGCAGGACGTCGATTTCGCGGCCGCCTTCCCTGTCGGGCACGCAGATGGTGATGCTGCCCCGCGCGCGTCCGCCGTCGGCCGCGACCCGCGCCAGCAGGGACGCAACGGATGCCGCCGCGTCCGCGCGGTCAAGATGGATGCGCAGCGCCCCGCCGCCGGCTTCGGCGGCCACGGCATCGACCGGCTGAACCGCCCGCGCCAGCAGCTTCAGCGTCTCGCCCTCCAGCGTCGCCTCGACCGTGATCACCACGTTTGACCCTGCATCCAGCAGGTCGCGGGCCACCTCGAGCACATCCGAAAAGACGGTCACCTCGTAAAGCCCGGTTGGATCGGACATCTGCACAAAGGCAAAGCGGTTGCCCCGCGCCGATTTGCGGTCCTGCCGGGCGGCGACCGCCCCTGCAAGCCTGGCCACCATCGGCCCGCCTTCGGCCGCCGCCGCCAGTTCTGCCAGGGTCATCACCTTCTGGCGGCGCAGGGCAGGCATGTAATCATCCAGCGGATGGCCCGAAAGGTAAAATCCTATGGCCTGATGTTCCTGCGCCAGACGTTCGGCCGGCAGCCAGTCATCGCGGTCGGGCAGGCGCGGCTCCGGCAGGTCTGCCCCCGCTTCGCCGAAAAGCGAAACCTGCGCGGATGCGCGCGCCTCGTGCAGCGCCGCCGACCAGGCGACCAGCGGATCCAGGGCCTCAAGGACCCTTGCGCGGTTGCGGTCCAGCACATCAAAGGCCCCGGCCCGGACCAGCATCTCCAGCGGGCGCTTGCCGATGCGCTTCATGTCGACCCGCCGGGCGAAATCGAACAGGCTGACGAAGGGCTGCGGGCCGCGCGCCTCGACGATCACCTTCATCGCCTCGACACCCACGTTTTTCAACGCGCCCAGCGCATAGATGATCTGCCCGTCGCGCACGCCAAAGCTGGCAAGCGACGCGTTGACGCAAGGGGCGATGATCCCGATCCCCAGGCCCCGGCGCACCTCTTCGGCATAGGCTGCCAGCTTGTCGGTCAGATGCATGTCGCAATTCATGACGGCGGCCATGAATTCCACCGGATGGTTGGCCTTCAGCCAGGCCGTCTGATAGCTGACCACGGCATAGGCGGCGGCGTGGGATTTGTTGAAGCCGTAATTCGCGAATTTCTCCAGCAGGTCAAAGACCTCGCCCGCCTTGGCCGCTGATATGTCATGGGTCTTTGCCGCGCCTTCGATGAATTTCGGGCGTTCTTTCGCCATTTCTTCGGCAATCTTCTTGCCCATGGCGCGCCGCAGCAGGTCGGCCCCGCCCAGGCTGTAACCGGCCATGACCTGGGCGATTTCCATCACCTGCTCCTGATAGACGATGATGCCTTGGGTTTCCTGCAGGATATGGTCGATGGTGGGGTGGATCGACTCGCGCTCGCGCAGGCCGTTCTTGACCTCGCAATAGGCCGGAATGTTTTCCATCGGCCCGGGGCGGTACAGCGCCACCAGCGCCACGATATCCTCGATGCAGGTGGGCTTCATGCGCCGCAGCGCATCCATCATGCCGCTGCTTTCCACCTGGAACACGGCCACCGTCCGGGCGGCCGCGTAAAGCTCGTAGGCCTTGGCATCGTCCAGCGGGATCAGGCTGATGTCGATGACCGTCCCGCGCCGGGCCAGCAGATCCAGCGCGTTCTGGATCACCGTCAGGGTCTTCAGCCCCAGAAAGTCGAACTTCACCAGACCGGCGGCTTCGACCCATTTCATGTTGAACTGGGTGGCGGGCATGTCCGACCGGGGGTCCTGGTACAGCGGCACCAGCTCGTCCAGCGGGCGGTCGCCAATCACCACGCCCGCCGCATGGGTCGAGGCGTTGCGCAAAAGGCCTTCGATCTGCTTGCCATAGTCCAAAAGCCGCGCCACCACCTCTTCCGCCCGTGCGGCCTCGCGCAGGCGCGGCTCGTCGGCCAGGGCCTTTTCGATGCTGACAGGTTTCACCCCTTCCACCGGGATCAGCTTTGACAGCCGGTCGACCTGCCCGTAGGGCATCTGCAGGACCCGGCCCACGTCGCGCACCGCCGCCTTCGACAGAAGCGCGCCGAAGGTGATGATCTGACCCACCCGGTCGCGCCCGTAGCGGTTCTGGACATAGGTGATCACCTCTTCCCGGCGGTCCATGCAAAAGTCGATGTCAAAGTCGGGCATCGACACCCGCTCGGGGTTCAGGAAGCGCTCGAACAGCAGCTTGTAGCGCAAGGGATCCAGATCGGTGATCGTCAGCGCATAGGCCACCAGGCTGCCCGCACCCGAACCGCGCCCCGGCCCCACGGGAATGCCCTGTGCCTTCGCCCATTTGATGAAATCGGCCACGATCAGGAAATAGCCGGGAAATCCCATCTGCTCGATCACGCCCAGCTCGAATTCCAGGCGCGCCTCGTAGTCTGCCACGCTGGCGGCATGCGCGATGACCGCAAGCCGGTCGCGCAGCCCCTCGCGCGCCTGGCGGCGCAGTTCCGCAACCTCGTCATCGGCGAATTTCGGCAGGATCGGCTTGCGCTTTTTCACCGCAAAGGCGCAGCGGCGGGCAATTTCAACGGTGTTTTCCAGCGCCTCGGGCAGGTCGGCGAACAGGGCACACATTTCCGCTTCGGTCTTGAAGTAATGCTGCGGCGTCAGGCGGCGGCGCGGGGCCTGCTGGTCGACATAGGCCCCTTCGGCAATGCAGATCAGCGCATCATGCGCCTCGTACATGCCGGGGTCGGGGAAATAGACATCGTTGGTGGCCACCAGCGGCAGGTCCAGATCATAGGCCAGTTCAACAAATCCCTGCTCGGTCAGGCGTTCGGCCGGGGATGTCTGGCCACCTTCGCCGGGGTGGCGCTGCAGTTCCACATAAAGCCGCTGCGGATAGATCTGGGCCAGACGCACCAGCATCGCCCGCGCCTTGGGCACCTGCCCGGCCTGAAGAAACCGCCCCACCGGCCCGTCCGGCCCGCCCGTCAGGCAGATCAGCCCATTGGAATGGCGCGCCAGATCGTCCATCGTCACCTGCGGCACCTGCCCGCCCTTGTCGATGTAAAGGCACGAGTTGAGTTTCATCAGGTTCATGTAGCCCGCCTCGTCCTGCGCCAGCAGGACAAGCGGGGCCAGGGGCCGCGCCCTTTCGCCGACGGCGGCCGGATCATGCGCCACCGAAATCTGGCAGCCCACGATGGGCTGCACGCCCGCCCCTTGCGCGGTCACCGAAAACTCCAGCGCCGCGAACATGTTGTTGGTATCGGTGATCGCAACGGCCGGCATGTTCTGCGCCAGGCACAGCCCGACCAGCTTCTTGACCGGAACCGCCCCTTCCAGCAGCGAATACTCGCTGTGAACGCGCAGGTGAATGAATCGGGGGGCATTTGACATGCGGCCAGCCTAGCAACAGCACAGCCGGGACGAAAGGGCACCCGGGTTTTCGGTTAGTGGGTCAGCTTGAATTCTCGGGGTTGGCCTCGGTATGGCTCCCTTCACAGCGCAAGGAGCCATACCAAAACCCCAAGAACAAAGGCCCCGCCGAAGCGGGGCCTTGGACGCTGACAAAATCTAGACTGGCAAAAGCTTGTCATCGCTCAGTAGCCAGCCTGCCTAGTGGTCTAGGTCTTAAAGCCCGATGACCGGGAACAGCTCGAACATATGTCAGGTTGGAGCAGGTATCAAGGCCCCCATTCCAAGGCCCCACAGAACGCCATGCCTCACCGCTGTTAGGTCGGCACCAGTGGCCTGTGGGTTTGCCCACTTTCTGCGTCCTGTTTTGAAGCCATCGAGCCGCCATGTCCCCAAGTTCAAGACCATGTCGCACTTCGCCCAACACGGAAGATCGTCAGCTTCCATCGGATGGTAGTTCTTGGAGAGACGGACATTGAAGGGCAGATTGTGGGTCGGGGCCGTGAGGCTTATCGGCACGATGGTGACGATATCATTGCGCTGTGGCAGGCGTGGAGAGATCACCATTACCGGTCGAGTTTTCACCATCTCAGGCACCCTGAACCCATCAAAGTCGCACATGAGGATTTGCCCCGCTCGGGGATGGTAGCCCAAAGGCATTACAGACCTTTCTTCTTGTAGGGGCCGCGCGGCTTGGGTGCCGGTGCCGCTGCGTCGATCACTTCCACCATCCAAGCCATATCGTGCAGCTTGCCCGTGACGCCTGCCGCCATCGCGGGCGTCATGCGCAGGCTCTTGTGCATCCGCACGAAGTTGTAGTGCACGAAGTAGATCGACAGCATGTGCAAGTGGTTTTCCAGCTTCTTGCTGAAACCGTTGGTCAGACGCGTGAAGCGGCGCATGCCCATCCGCATGGAAAGGTTTTGCCGCTCAACGTGAGACGTGCTGATGCGCGACGGATCGGGCTTGCCGAAGATCGGTTCTTTCTTCGCGCCAGTGCATTCGGCGGGGCTGTACTTGCGCTCGTGGCCTTTTGCGCCCGCAGGCTCACCATACAGCTTCACCAGCATGGCATATTCAACGTCTGCGGCAAACGCATCGCCTACGGCCTTGAGGTATGCGCCGTGCCCATCGGTCGTAAGCTGGACGCGGTTTGCAAGGCGGCTCGCCAGATTGAACATGAACTCGCGCGCGGTTTCCGCCGAGCGGTCGCCGATTTCGAATGCAAGGATCATCTTGCTGTCGCGGTCAATCGCAGTCCACGTCCACACATCGCCAGCGCCTTCCGGTACGGCCTTCGCGCTCGCAACGTTCTTTTCCTTGGAGTAGCGGAATGACCAGATTTCGTCGCACTGCACGTCTTTGGCACTGACGTTTACAACGGTTGTATCGTGGAACGCTGCGCAAGCCTTGCCCGCATCCTCAAGAAGCTTGGTCACGGTGTTAATCGAAACCCCCGTAATGCGGCTGATCGACCGCATGGAAGAGCCCTCAACGAGCATGTTGAGGATGGCGATGCGGGTTTTGGTGTCTAGCTTGTTCATGTGGGGAGTATGCCCGTTTCCCTCGACCGAAGCAAGCAAAAAGTTCAGTTTGAAAATAGGGGATTCACACGTTGAACAAAACATGGTAGTTGAACGGGACGGCAAAGCATCGCCGCCCCGTTTGCCTTCGGTTACTCCGATCCGCGCAACGCGGCGCTAGATATCAACTTGGTTTGCCACAAGGGTTGCTCCTTTCTCATGCGCCTGTCGGGCTTGGGTTGGGGTTATGAAAGCCGGGGAGGGTTGGAGCCTCTCCGGCTTTCGCGTCTGACGGCCCAGACTGGCCGTCATTCTCTTTGGTGAAGCCGAACCGCTTCACGGCATCTTCTGAAACCACAAAACCTTGATGTGTGTCGCCCGTCATCAGGCCAGTCCTAGTAAGGTTCCTGACCCGATCCCGGATGCTCGACATCGCCAACTCGGCTCCGCGATCCTTGGCGACTTCCGCGATCATTTCGTAGTCAACCGCCATCCCAAGGCGGTAGATGTCCCCAAGGATGCCTCGCCAGTCATGAGAAATATCCCCAGGCTTCCGCCCGCCGCCAGCACGCGCGGGATTTGGAACAACAACGCGTGAATGCGTCCTGTTATCGGCCACGGGCCGAAGCCTTGCCGCCAGTTCAAGCGCGGACAATTCCGCCTTGAGAAGATCGGCGCGCGCCAACAGAGCCGCAACTTCCGAGCGTTTTTCGCTGATCATCCGTTCAAGAGCGTCCATCGTCTACCTCCGCCTTCGTTTGGGTATAACGCTTTAATCGAGCCTGCGCAATACCCACGCGCGACGTGGTTACGGCCTCGCGCCATCTATTGCAATAGCTGCGGCTTGCTGCGAAAATGAAAAGGCCGGGGATGCTGATTCCCCGGCCTCGTCGCTGGTGGTGTGGCAGAGCGGTCTATTGCAGCGCATTCAAAATGCGCCAAACCTTCCCGGGTTTCGCGGGTTCGATCCCCGCCGCCACCGCGACGATCTTCCGCTAAGTCATTCCTATCACGGGCCGAATCTACTTTCTAGCCCCAACGCGCCTTAGCGGCCTTCTTGGCGATTTCTGACCTCGCAGCATCATCCAGGCTGGATGCCCTTGCCTTCCCGCCTTCCCGCCCTCTTTCTTGGGCTGCAACGTCTGCCGCCGCAGGCAGAGGGGTATCATCAACGTCGCCAGTTGCGATCTTCGCGACCAAGACCGCCAAACCTATCGAATCGGCTGGCCGCTTCTCGCCCTTTGGTCCTGTTGGCATGTCTTGCGCCTCCTATGCCTGACGGTCAGCATACATGAACGCGGGACGCGGAGCGACACCTATGTCAACCCCGCCAGATTTCAAACTGAGACACTACCAGCCTTTCGGCAAAAGGCGAAACTGCTATCGGGAAAGCCGGAAAGGTTCCGCTTGCCTTGCGCGGGGGTGCGGGGCTTGATGGCGTCGGGATACAGGGGCGCGGGCCCGCTTTACGCCGCATCGGGCGGCCCGCATCAGCCAGGGACGGCAAGAAGGCGGCAGGGTGTCAGATGTCTGAAATTGCGTTTCTGCTGAACGGAACGCCGGTGCGCGTGGCGGGTGAACCGCCAACCCGCACCCTGCTGGACTGGCTGCGGCAGGATCGCGGCCTGACCGGCACCAAGGAAGGCTGCAACGAAGGCGATTGCGGGGCCTGCACCGTGATGGTGACGGATGCCGCCGGGCCAAGGGCGCTGAATGCCTGCATCCTGTTCCTGCCGCAACTGCACGGCAAGGCGGTGCGCACGGTAGAGGGCATCGCAGCCCCCGACGGCCGTCTGCACCCCGTCCAGCAGGCGATGATCGACCACCACGGGTCGCAATGCGGTTTCTGCACGCCGGGCTTTGTCGTGTCGATGGCGGTTGCGCATCTGCAGGGCAGGCAGGACCATGACGATGTTCTGGCGGGCAATCTGTGCCGCTGCACCGGCTATGCCCCGATCATCCGCGCCGCCGAAGCCGCAGCGGCAAAGCCCGCGCCCGACTGGATGCCCGAAACCGCCCCCGGTTTCGCATTCCCCCCAGTGTCACGGGGGGGACCTGCCCCGGGCGGGGGGGCAGACCAAAGCCCCCCCGCGCCCTTCCTGCCGCAGACCACCGATGAATTGGCGCGCTGGTATGCCGCCCACCCTGACGCCACACTGGTCGCCGGGGCGACCGACGTGGGCCTTTGGGTGACAAAGGAGTTGCGTAATCTTGCACCGGTCGCCTTCCTGTCCGGCATCGAAGAGATGCGCCGGATCGACCGGCAGGGGGACCGTCTGCGGATCGGGGCGGGGGTGACGATCACAGACCTGATGGCGGCGGTGGCGCCGCTTTATCCCGATTTCGCCGAACTGCTGCGCCGCTATGCCAGCGTGCAGGTGCGCAATGCCGCCACGATCGGCGGCAATATCGCCAACGGCTCGCCCATCGGCGACGGGCCGCCCGCGCTGATCGCCCTGGGGGCAACGCTGCACCTGCGGCACGGCGATGACCGGCGCGACATGCCGCTGGAGGCGTTCTTTCTGGACTACCGCAGGCAGGACCGCAGGCCGGGCGAATTGGTGGAGGCGGTCACGATCCCCCTTCAGGCCCCCGCCCTGCGGTGCTACAAGCTGTCCAAGCGTTTTGATCAGGACATCTCGGCGGTCTGCGGCTGTTTCAATGTCACTGTCACGGATGGCATCGTCACTGCGGCCCGCATCGCCTTTGGCGGCATGGCGGGCATTCCCAAACGGGCCCTGGCGGTTGAGGCCGGGCTGATCGGCCAGGCCCTGACCGCTGAGACCGCGCAGGCGATGAAACCGCTCTTCGCGCAGGATTTCACCCCGCTGAGCGACATGCGCGCCACGGCCCCGTACCGGCTGGAGACGGCGGCAAACCTGCTTGTGCGCTACGTCGCCGATCTGGCGGGCCAGCCGGTCAATGTGCTTGGGGTGCGGGCATGAGCCTGGGCCGGCCGCTTCCCCATGACGCCGCAGCCCTGCATGTGACCGGGCAGGCCCGCTATGTCGATGACATCCCGACGCCTGCGGGCACGCTGCATCTGGCTTTTGGTCTGTCCGCCATCGCGCATGGCAGCATCACCGGCATGGACCTGTCCGCGGTCCGGGCCGCCCCCGGGGTTGTTGCCGTGCTGTCCGCTGCCGACCTTCCCGACATGCCCGATTGTTCGCCCTCGGCCCATGACGAGCCGCTGCTGGCCACCGGCACCCTGCACTACCTGGGCCAGCCGGTCTTTCTGGTGATCGCCGAAAGCCACCTGGCGGCACGGCGCGCGGCGCGGCTGGGGACGATCCGCTGCGCCGAACGCCCGGCCCTGCTGACGGTGGATCAGGCGCTGGCCGCAAACAGCCGGTTCGAGTCCGGTCCGCTGATCTGGGCCAGGGGCGATGCCGCCGCCGCCATTGCCGCCGCCCCACACCGCGTTGAGGGCCGGATCGAGGTGGGCGGCCAGGAGCATTTCTATCTGGAAGGCCAGGTGGCGCTGGCCCTGCCGCAAGAGGGGGGCGATATGGTCATCCACGCCTCCACTCAGCACCCGACCGAGGTGCAGCACAAGGTCGCCCATGCCCTGCACCTGCCGATGAACGCGGTGCGCGTCGAGGTGCGCCGCATGGGCGGCGGCTTCGGCGGCAAGGAAAGCCAGGGCAATGCGCTGGCCGTGGCCTGCGCCGTGGCGGCGCGGGCAACGGGCCGGCCCTGCAAGATGCGCTATGACCGCGACGATGACATGATCATCACCGGCAAGCGTCATGACCTGCGCATCCTGTACCGGGCCGGCTTCGATGGGGACGGACGGCTGGCGGGGGTGGAGTTCACGCATCTGCTGCGCTGCGGCTGGAGCCAGGATTTGTCGCTGCCCGTTGCCGACCGCGCCATGCTGCATGCCGACAACGCCTATTTCCTGCCCGCCGTCCGGATCGAAAGCCACAGATTGCGCACCAACACCCAATCGGCCACCGCGTTTCGCGGCTTTGGCGGGCCGCAGGGCATGGTCGGGATCGAACGGGTGATGGACCATATCGCACATGCCCTGCGCCGCGACCCCCTGGCGGTGCGGCGCGCCAATTTCTACCGCGCGATGGCCGACGGGCCGGGGGCTTTGCCCCCGGACCCCCAGGGTATTTCCGCCGAAAAGAAACCGGTAGCGGTCCTTGCGGATGGGATGCCGCCCAATCCGCTGGGCGCGCAGACGACGCCCTACCATATGCCGGTCGAGGATTTCATCGGTCAGGATCTGGTGGCCGCCCTGGAAGAGAGCGCGGCCTATCAGAGACGGCGCGCCGCCATTGCAGCCTGGAACGCCGCCAGCCCCGTGCTGAAGCGCGGCATCGCGCTGACCCCGGTGAAGTTCGGTATTTCATTCACGCTGACCTGGCTCAACCAGGCCGGGGCGCTGGTGCATGTCTATCAGGACGGGTCGGTGCATCTGAACCATGGCGGCACCGAAATGGGGCAGGGCCTGTTCCAGAAGGTGGCGCAGATCGCCGCAGACGTGTTCGGGCTGGAGACGGCGGCGGTGAAGATCACCGCGACCGACACCTCCAAGGTGCCCAACACATCGGCCACGGCGGCCTCTTCGGGGTCTGACCTGAACGGCATGGCAGCGCGCGCGGCCTGCGAGACGATCCGCGGGCGCATGGCCGCCCTTCTGGCGGAACGGCATCAGGCGCAGCCCGCCGATGTCGTTTTCGGCGGGGGCCGGGTGCAGGTGGCAGGGGCCGACTACAGCTTTGCCGACGTGGCGGCGATGGCCTATCAGGCGCGCCTGTCGCTGTCTTCGACCGGCTATTACCGCACGCCGAAAATCGTCTGGGACCGGGTCAGGGGCATGGGGCGGCCGTTCCTTTATTTCGCCTACGGCGCGGCGGTGACAGAAGTGGTGATCGACACCCTGACAGGCGAAAACCGCATTCTGCGCGCCGACATCCTGCATGACACCGGGACCAGTCTGAACCCGGCGCTGGACATCGGACAGATCGAGGGCGGCTATGTGCAGGGGGCGGGCTGGCTGACCACGGAAGAACTGGTCTGGGATGACAGGGGCCGTCTGCGCACCCATGCGCCCAGCACCTACAAGATTCCGGCCTGTTCCGACCGCCCGCCGGTGTTCAACGTGGCCCTGTGGGGTCGCGCCAACAGGGAAGACAGCGTGGGACGGTCCAAGGCGGTGGGCGAGCCGCCCGTCATGCTGGGAATTTCGGCGCTGATGGCCCTGTCGGATGCGGTTGCGGCCTGCGGGGACGGATCGGTCTACCCGGCGCTGGACGCGCCCGCAACGGCAGAGCGCGTGCTGGTGGCCGTGCGGAGGCAGCGCGGTGATTGACCTTGCCGCCCTGTCCAGCGCGGTCGCCGCCCATGGCCGGGTTGCCCGGATTGTGGTTGCAGCCGCGGAAGGATCGGCCCCGCGTGAGGCGGGGGCGGCGATGCTGGTCTGGCGGGACGGAAGCGCGGGCACCATCGGCGGCGGCGCGCTGGAATGGACGGCGATGGAACGGGCGCGCGTCCTGCTGGCGTCCGGCACCGCGCCCGTGCTGCAGCGCGTGCCGCTGGGCCCTGCCTTGGGTCAATGCTGCGGCGGTGCCGTCACGCTGCTGACAGAGATCTTCGGCACCGCCACCCTGCCCCGCCCGGAGGCCGCCGTGTTTGCCCGCAGCGTTGATGGCCGCCCCATGCCGCTGGCGGTGAAGCGCCTGCTGGCAAAGGCGCGGGGGGCAGGCAGCCTGCCGGTGGCGGCCCTTGTGCAGGGCTGGATGGTGGAACCGGTGCTGTCACCCCGCCGGCCGCTGTGGATCTGGGGCGCGGGCCATGTCGGCCGGGCTTTGGCGGCGGTGCTGGCCCCGCTGCCTGACTTGGCCGTCACTTGGGTGGATGTTGCGCCGGACCGCTTTCCGGATGCCATTCCGGCGGGTGTCACCTGTCTGCCCGCTGCAGACCCGGCGCTGCTGGTGGCCCATTGCCCGGCCGGGGCTGACCATCTGGTGCTGACCTTTTCCCATGCGCTGGATCTGGAACTGTGCCACCGCCTGCTGACCCGCGGTTTCGCCAGCCTTGGCCTGATCGGGTCGCAGACCAAATGGGCGCGCTTTCGCAGCAGGCTGCGCACCCTTGGCCACAGCGATCCGCAGATCGCGCGCATCCGCTGCCCCATCGGGGACCCCACCTTGGGAAAACACCCCCAGGCGATTGCCATCGGCGTGGCGCAGGACATACTGCACCGGCAGGTGACGCAGGCGGCACGACATGAGAGGGCGCGATGACCGGGACGGGCGAGGTGCTGCTGCGAATCGAGGGGCTGACCAAGGCCTATCCCGGTGTGGTGGCCAACAGCGATGTGTCGTTTGCCGTGGCACCGGGCGAGGTCCATGCCCTGCTGGGCGAGAATGGCGCAGGAAAATCCACGCTGGTCAAGATGATCTACGGGCTGGTCAAGCCTGACAGCGGCACGATGACTCTGCGCGGCGCTGCCTATGCCCCGTCCAAACCCGGCGTCGCCCGCCAGCAGGGCGTGGCCATGGTGTTCCAGCATTTCAGCCTGTTCGAGGCGCTGAACGTGGCCGAGAACGTCGCCCTTGGCATGCAGAATCCCCCGGGGATGCGCACGCTGGCGTCGCGCATCCGCCAGGTATCGCAGGACTACGGGCTGCCGCTGGACCCCGACCGTCTGGTGGGGGACCTCAGCGCGGGCGAACGCCAGCGGGTCGAGATCATCCGCTGCCTGCTGCAGGACCCGAAACTGCTGATCATGGATGAGCCGACCTCTGTTCTGACCCCGCAGGAGGTGGACATCCTGTTCCAGACGCTGCGCCAGTTGTCGGCGGAAGGCACGGCGATCCTGTATATCTCGCACAAGCTGGAGGAAATCCGCGCGCTGTGCGATGCCGCGACGATCCTGCGGCGTGGCAAGGTGGTGGCCACCTGCACCCCGCGCGAAAAATCGGCGCGCGACCTGGCCGAGATGATGGTGGGCGAAACGCTGACCCCGCCGGCCCGCAGCGCCAAGGCCAAGGGGGCTGTGGCGCTGGAGGTATCGGGCTTGTCGGTGCCTTCGCCCAACCCCTTCGGCACGTCACTGAAAAACATCGGCTTTTCCGTGCAGAAGGGCGAGATTCTGGGTATCGCCGGGGTGGCGGGCAACGGGCAGGACGAATTGCTGCTGGCGCTGTCGGGCGAGGTGCGCACGGCGCGGGACAGAATCCGCATCAATGGCGAGGGCTGCGGCGATGCAGGCCCGAACGAACGCCGCCGGGCCGGGCTGGTGGCAGCCCCCGAAGAACGGCTGGGTCATGCAGCCGCCCCGGATATGAGCCTGACCGAAAACGCCCTGCTGTCGGGTGCCGTCCGCAAGGGCCTGGTGTCGCGCGGCTTCATCGACTGGGCCGCGACCCGCGCCTTTGCCGGGCAGATCGTGGACGGCTTTGACGTGCGCACACCGGGCATCTGGGTGGCCGCACGCGCCCTGTCCGGCGGCAACCTGCAGAAATTCGTGGTGGGGCGCGAGTTAAGCCAGGCCCCGACGGTGGTGGTGGTGAACCAGCCGACCTGGGGGGTCGATGCTTCGGCCGCCGCCGCGATCCGGCAGGCGCTGATCGACCGGGCGGCAGAAGGCGCGGCGGTGGTGGTCATCAGCCAGGACCTGGACGAGCTGCTGGAAATCACCGACCGCTTCGCGGCGCTGAACGGCGGCCGGCTGACCGAACCCAGGCCGACGCAGGGCCTGACGGTGGAAGAGATCGGCCTGATGATGGGTGGTGCCCACGGGATGGAGGTGGCCCATCATGTTCATCCTTGAAAAACGTCCGACACCGTCACGGTTCTGGATGGCGGCAACGCCGATTCTGGCGGTGATCCTGACGATGATCGCGGGCGGACTGATGTTTGCCATTCTTGGCAAGGACCCGTTCGTGGCGATCCGCACGATTTTCTGGGACCCGCTGTTCGATCCGCAGTTTGCCAGCTATTCACGCCCGCAGCTGCTGGTCAAGGCCGGGCCGCTGATCCTGATTGCCATCGGCCTGTCCCTGGGCTTTCGTGCCGGTATCTGGAACATCGGGGCCGAAGGCCAGTACATCATGGGGGCGATTTTTGGCGCGGCGGCGGGCCTTGCCTTCTACCCGTCCGAAAACCGGCTGATCTTTCCGCTGATGGTGGCGGCGGGGGCCTTTGGCGGCTGGGTCTGGGCGATGATCCCGGCGATCCTGCGCACCCGGTTCCGGACCAATGAGATTCTTGTGTCGCTGCTCTTGGTCTATGTCGCGCAATCGCTGCTGGCCTCGATGGCGCTGGGGGCGCTGCGCAGCCCCGACGGCGGCGGGTTTCCCGGCTCGCGCAACCTGTCGCAATGGGCCACTTCGGCCAACCCGGAACTGATCGTCGGCACCGGCATGCATTGGGGCGTCGTCACCGCCTTTATCGCGGTGATCGCCAGCTACATCCTGCTGCAGCGCCACATCCTTGGCTTTCAGATCCGCCTTGCCGGCGAGGCCCCGCGCGCCGCGCGCTTTGCGGGCGTCAACCCCAACCGGCTGGTAGTGCTGTGCTTGGGCGTCTCGGGCGCGCTGGCAGGGCTGGCGGGGCTGTTCGAGGTGACGGGTCCGGCAGGCCAGATCAGCATCGACTTCAACTCGGGCTACGGGTTCACCGCCATCATCGTGGCCTTTCTCGGGCGGCTGAACCCCATCGGCATCCTGCTGGCGGGGCTTTTGATGGCGCTGACCTACATCGGGGGGGAACTGGCGCAGTTCATGCTGGGCCTGCCTTCGGCTGCGATCCAGGCCTTTCAGGGCATGCTGCTGTTCTTCCTGCTGGCGGTGGACATGCTTGGCAACTACCGCATCCGCCTTGGCTTCGGGAGGGCCGCCTGATGGATCTTTCCGCGATCAATCCGGCGGTCCTGATTGCCTCGCTGATGGTGGCGGCGGTGCCGATCATGCTGGCGGCGACGGGCGAGCTGGTGGTGGAAAAGGCCGGGGTGCTGAACCTGGGCGTTGAAGGCATGATGATCATGGGCGCGGTCTGCGGCCTTGCGATTGCGGTGGAAGCCGAAAGCCCGGTCCTGGGCTTTGTCGCCGCGGCGGCGGGCGGGGCGGCGCTGTCGTTGATCTTTGCCTTCCTGACTCAGGTGCTGCTGGCCAATCAGGTGGCAACGGGGCTTGCGCTGACACTGTTCGGGCTGGGCCTGTCATCGCTGATCGGGCAGGGCTATGTCGGCATCAAGCCGCCGCCAACCCCGCGACTGGACTTCGGTCCGCTGACCGACATTCCGGTGCTGGGCACCATCCTGTTCCGCCATGATCCAGTGGTTTACCTGTCGGTCCTGATCATTGCCGCGGTCTGGGCGCTGCTGAAGTTCACCCGCGCCGGGCTGATCCTGCGGGCGGTGGGTGAAAATCACGATGCGGCCCATGCGCTTGGCTACAAGGTACAGCGCATCCGTCTGGCGGCGATCCTGTTCGGCGGTGCCATGGCCGGGCTGGGCGGGGCCTACATCAGCCTGGTGCGGGTACCGCAATGGACCGACGGGATCACGGCAGGTGCCGGCTGGATCGCGCTGGCCATCGTGGTCTTTGCCAGCTGGAAACCCTGGCGCATCCTGCTTGGTGCCTATCTTTTCGGCGGAATCACTGTGCTTCAGCTTAATCTTCAGGCGGCGGGGGCGCGCATTCCGATAGAGTACTTGTCGATGTCCCCCTATCTGATAACCATCCTTGTGCTGGTCATCATGTCCGCCGACCGGGGCCGCGCCGCGCTGAACGCGCCGGCGGCGCTTGGAAGAAATTTCCATGCTTCGCGCTGAAGCATAAGTTCAAAGCCGGGGTCACCGGCACAACTGGGAGTGAACGAATGAGACGCAGATCCCTTCTTGCCGGTGCCGCCCTGGGCCTTGGTCTGACGCTTGCCGGTACGGCCATGGCGCAGGACAAGACCAAGGCGTGTTTTGTCTATGTCGGCCCCATCGGCGACGGTGGCTGGACCTATCAGCATCATCAGGGCCTGCTGGCCGTGCAGGAGGCATTCGGCGACAAAGTGGAAACCGCCTATCAGGAAAACGTGCCCGAAGGGGCCGATGCCGAACGCGTTCTGACCCAGATGGCGCTGTCGGGCTGCGACATCATCTTTACCACATCCTTCGGCTACATGGATGCGACCAATGCGGTGGCCGCCAAGTTCCCCGATGTGAAGTTCGAACATGCAACGGGCTACAAGCGCGAACATCCCAACGTCGCCACCTATAATGCGCGTTTCTACGAAGGGCGCGCGGTGATGGGGACCATCGCGGGGCGCATGACCAAGTCGAACAAGATCGGCTATATCGCGTCTTTCCCGATCCCCGAGGTGATCCAGGGCATCAATGCCAGCTACATTCACGCCAAAAAGGTGAACCCGGATGTCACCATCTCGGTGGTCTGGGCCTATACCTGGTTCGATCCGGCGAAAGAGGCGGATGCGGCCAAGGCGCTGATCGAACAGGGCGTTGACGTGATCCTGTCGCACACCGATTCCACCGCGCCGCTGGCCGAACTGGCGAAAACGCCGGGTACCATCGGCTTTGGTCAGGCCTCGGACATGGCAGAATACAAGCCAAGCCCGCGCGTCTCTTCCATCATCGACAACTGGGCACCCTATTACATCAAGCGCGTCGGCGCGGTGATCGACGGCACCTGGGAACAGGCGGATGCCTGGGAAGGCATTGCAGGCGGCGAAGTGGAGATCGGCGAAATCACCGAGGCTGTTCCGGCAGAGGTGAAGGCCGAAGCGGAAGCGATGCGCGATGCGATTGCCGCCGGTAGCTACCACCCCTTCACCGGCCCGCTGAACAAGCAGGACGGAACCCCCTGGCTTGCCGAAGGCGAGACCGCCAGCGACGGCGACCTGCTGGGCATGGACTTCTACGTCGAAGGCATCGAAGGCGACATTCCGAAATAGGCCGACGCCGCCGGATCAAGGCAGAAAGGCCCGGGTCGATCCGGGCCTTTTTTTCATGGCGCAGCGATCCTTGCCGGGGCGCACGCGGACGCTGAAAACCTTGGCGCCGCGCCTTGCCATTTTCCGCGCCGCAGGGCAGCGTGCCCGGCATGAGTGCCGATTTCCTGATCATCGGTGGCGGTATTGCCGGCATTTCGGCGGCGGCACGCCTTTCGCACCTGGGCAGTGTCACCCTGCTGGAGGCGGAAGAGGCATTGGCCCACCATGCCTCGGGCCGGTCTGCCGCCCTGTACGAGCCGCGATACGGTCTGCCGCCCGTCGTCGCGCTGAGCATGGCGGGGGGCGAGTACCTTCGCGCCGCGCCGAACGTGCTGTCGCCGCGCGGGTTGATGATTGTTGCCCGCAGCGAAGAGCGGGCCCGGTTCGACGCGGACATTGCCCAAATGACCCTTGTGCCCGTCCCGGTGGACGAGGCCGTGGCGCGGGTGCCGGTCCTGAACCGCCGGACCGTCGCCCATGCCGCCCTGGCCGATCACGCCTGGGATATCGATACCGACCTGCTGTTGCAGGGCTTCCTGCGCGAGGCGCGGGAAAATGGCGCGCAGATCGTCACCCGGGCGCGGGTGACGGGACTTGCCCGCACGCCGGGCGGATGGCGCGCCACGACCCGCGACGGACAGATCGAGGGTGCGCTGCTGGTAAACGCCGCCGGGGCTTGGGCAGATCAGATCGCTGCCCTGGCAGGCATCCGGCCCCTTGGCCTGACGCCGTTGCGCCGGTCGATGGCACTCATCCCGGCCCCCGGCGGCCAAGACGTGCGGGCCTGGCCGATGATCTTCGGGGCGGGCGAAACCTGGTACGCCAAGCCCGATGCCGGGGCGCTGCTGGTGTCGCCCGCCGAAGAACATGCCATGGACCCGCATGATGCCTGGGCCGATGACATGGTGCTGGCCGAAGGGCTGGCGCGGTATGAGGCGATGGTGACAGAACCGGTCACCCGGCTGATCGCGTCCTGGGCGGGGCTGCGCACCTTCACCCCGGACCGGGTTCTGGCCATCGGGCGGGACATCCGCGATCCGGCCTTTTTCTGGGTGGCAGGACAGGGGGGATATGGCTTTCAGACCGCCCCCGCCGCATCGGCGCTGGTGGCCGATCTGGTGGCGGGACACCCCCCGGCGCTGGACGCGCCGACGGTGGCCGCCCTTGATCCGGCACGGTTCGGCTGAGGCCCGGGACGGGCGGCGGATCGGGCGATCAAAGGCAGCCACCGTCGCCGTGCTGGGTGCCGGGGCAGCCGTCCCGGCAGGGTCGGCATCCCGGCTTCCGGCAGGCTGCCGAAGGTGCCGCCGCAGGGGCGGGCGGACCGCAAGGCGGGAAACACTTGCACCCACGCGCGCCTTGCGCCTGACGGCAGGGGCCATCGCCCCTGTCCCGGTGCCCGGCTGATCCTTGGCCCGCTCCCGGCGGGCGCTGGCCAGCCGGGGGGCCCGAACCTGCCGGTCACCGGGGCATCGTCGCACAGGGGCGAAAGGCCAGCCCCCGCTGCCATGGCAAAGGCCATCGCCTTTGCCACAGCACAAGGTTGATCCTTGTCCCGCCGGGGGCCCAAAGCCCCCCGGCCAGCGCCCGCCCCGCCCCCGGCGGGCGCTTCTCGCCCGCCGGGTCGGGCGCTGGCCTCTGTCTCTCCCGGACGTGCCGGTCTACAAGGTGCCGTCCCACGCGGGCGGGGGAAACGCGGGTCGCGTTTCCCGTTCCCGCCCGGAGAGGCGGAAGCGCTGTCACCGCTGCCATGGCAAAGGCCATCGCCTTTGCCACCGTGCAGGACTGCCCCTTGTTCCACCTGAGGCCCAATGCCCCCTACCAGCGCCCGCCGGGAGGGTCGCTGGCCTCTGTCCGTCCCGGAGCCGCCGATCTACCGGGCACCGTCCCGCACCGGCGGCTTGCCGGTGCGGTCGGGCGCCAAGACGCCGCACCTCGCCCCGCCATTGGTGCCACAGTCAGCCGTCCGCCCGGATGCGGGCGTTTGCCGGATCATAGGGGCTGTCTTCCACAACAACCGCGTCCCAGGCCTGCCGCAGCATCCGCACCTGAAGCTTCTGGCCAACCTTGGCCAGATCGGCGCGCACATAGCCCATGCCGATCTGCCTGCCGAAGGCCACCGACCAGCCGCCCGAGGTCAGCCGCCCGATTCGCTCGCCGTTCAGCAGCAAAGCCTCTTTCCCCCAGGGGTCGGCATCAGCCGGCCCGTCGATCAGCAGGGTCACGCATTTGCTGCGGATGCCGGTGCCCAGCATGGCGTTCTTGCCCTGAAAGTCCTTCCCAAGGTCGACAAACCGGTCCAGCCCCGCCTCCAGCGGTGTGGCATCGCGGCCCAGTTCGGTGCCGAAGGCGCGATAGCTTTTCTCCTGCCGCAGCCAGTTCTGCGCCCTTGCGCCGACCGGCTTCATCCCGTGCTTTTCGCCCGCCGCCAGCAGCAGGTCCCACAGATAGCGCTGCATTTCGATGGGGTGGTGCAGTTCCCAGCCCAACTCGCCGGTATAGGCCACGCGGATGGCATTGACCGGGCACATGCCCAGTTCGATCCGCCGCGCGGACAGCCAGGGGAAGCGGCGGTTCGACAGGACCGTGTCCGGATCGGCGTCCTTCACGATCTCCTTCAGGATCGCGCGGCTGGCGGGACCGGCCAGTGCGAAGACACCCCATTGCGTGGTCACGTCATGGATGTCGGTCCAGCCGAACGCCGCGCGCTTGTCTTCGGCGCATTTGTGCAGGTAGTCGGCGTCATAGGCCGTCCAGGCCCCGGCGCTGACCAGATAATACTCCTGCTCGGCCAGCCGCACGATGGTGTATTCGCTGCGCGTGGTGCCTGCGGGGGTCAGGGCATAGGTCAGGTTGATCCGGCCCACGGCGGGCAGCCTGTTGGTGGTGAACCAGTCCAGAAATGCCGTGGCCCCCGGCCCGCGCACCAGATGCTTGGTAAAGGCCGTGGCATCGATCAGCCCTGCCGTTTCGCGGATCGCTTTCGCCTCGGCCACCGCATGGGGCCACCAGGTTCCCCGGCGGAAGCTGCGCCCGTCATGGTCAAAGCCGGCGGGCGCATCCTTTGGCCCGTAGTAATTGGGCCGTTCCCATCCGTTCACCTGGCCCATCTGCGCACCCAGCGCCACCTGGCGGTCATAGACCGGGGCGGTGCGCAGCGGGCGGCAGGCTTCGCGTTCTTCATCCGGGTGGTGCAGGATGAAGACATGCGCGTAGCATTCCTCGTTCTTGCGCGCCGCGTATTCGGTCGTCATCCAGCCGCCAAAGCGGCGCGGATCAAGGCTGGCCATGTCGATCTCGGCCTCGCCCTGCACCATCATCTGCGCCAGGTAATGCCCCGTCCCCCCGGCGGCGGTGATGCCGAAGCTGAAGCCTTCGGCCAGCCACATGTTGCGCAGGCCCGGGGCCGGGCCGACCAGCGGGTTGCCATCGGGCGTGTAGCAGATCGGACCGTTGAAATCATCCTTCAGGCCCACCGTTTCGGATGACGGAATGCGGTGGATCATGCTGAGGTATTCCGTCTCGATCCGATCGAGGTCCAGCGCAAACAGATCAGCACGGAAGGTTGGCGGCACGTCATACAGGAACCGCGCCGGGGCATTGCGCTCGTAGGGGCCCAGAATCCAGCCGCCGCGTTCCTCGCGCACATACCATTTGGCGTCGGCATCGCGCAGCACCGGGTGCTGGGGGTTGGTCTTGCGCCACTCCACCAGTGCCGGGTCAGGTTCGGTCACGATGTACTGATGTTCCACCGGAATGGCCGGAATCCTGATGCCCAGCAGCCGCGCCGTGCGCTGCGCGTGATTTCCGGTCGCCGTCACGACATGCTCGGCATGGATGGTAAAGCTGTCGTCAGACGCCACCAGATTGCCGCCCTGTTCCACCATGCGGCGGCAGGTGACGATCCATTCGTCGCCGGTCCAGAAATATCCGTCCACCTGCACCCGGCGTTCAAACTGCGCACCAAACTGCCGCGCGCCCTTGGCCATGGCCTGGGTCACATCGGCGGGGTTGATGTAGCCGTCCTGCGGATGGAACAGAGCACCTTTCAGATCATCGGTGCGCACCAGCGGCCAGCGGTCGCGGATCTCTTTCGGGGTCAGGAATTCATGGTACACGCCTGCTGTTTCCGCCACGGTCGAATACAGCATGTATTCATCCATCCGCGCATCGGTCTGGGCCATGCGCAGGTTGCCCACCACATAAAAGCCGGGGTTCAGGCCTGTCTCTGCCTCCAGCCCCTTGTAGAAATCAACGCTGTACTTGTGAATATGCGTGGTGGCGAAGCTCATGTTGAACAGCGGCAAAAGGCCTGCGGCATGCCAGGTGGAACCTGCCGTCAATTCGTCGCGTTCCACCAGCATCGTGTCCCAGCCGGCCCTGGCCAGATGATAGGCGATCCCCGTTCCAACCGCGCCGCCACCGACGACCAGGGCTTTGACATGTGTCTTCATCGGGGCGGCCTCCGTCGATTTGGGTTTGGCACAGTCATGCCCCAATCGCTGCGCAACGGGCAAGGCCGCCCGACCTTTGCCAGACGAAAACGACATGCGCGCAGGTCGCGGGGCGGCAGCATGCACAAGCGATGACCGCCCTGCCCCGCCTGACAGGCCGCTGAATGGGTCGCCGGTCAGGGACGGCGTTCCTTGCGGTGCCCGGAACGGGCGCTTGATGCCGCGGCTCCTGGCCGTTGCGGGTGACGCACGGATTTCGTCCGCGCGGTCTTATGGGGCCTTCAACCGCGGCAGTCTGGCAAGGGTGCAGGCCGCCATTGTCAGGGTGACCCGGGTGCCCGCTTGTTTGATGCCCCGCACCATGGTCTGCGCCATCGGACCGGCCCGAACGGCTCTTCGATCTTCCTGCGGCGTTTCGGCGGGACGGCACAGCCGGGATGGCGGGGAATCCGACCCTTGATCGCCGGGTATCGGATCTTCCGTGCCACATGCGGTGTGACGCAGGCCTGGCGCAGGTCCTTCACGAACTCCGCGCAGTCGTAACCGCAGTCGTAACCGCAGTCGCAACCCTCGTCGGTGCCCGGCGTGAGCCGTCGGGTCGCGCCCGGTGAATGGCGGTGGATCATGTCCAGCGCGGCCCGCCGCTCGGCATGGCCGTCAGCCTGGGTCACCTTGGTCTGAATGATCAGGCCGTTGCGGTTCTCCATCAGGGTATGGCCGATAAAGCAACGGCCCGCGCCGGTGCCGGGTGACTTGCTGCAGAGCCCCGCCTCGGGGTCGGCCACCAACGCACGGGTCGCGTTTGATCGCTTCTGGCCGCGAAAGTCGGCCCCGGCGTTGCCATCCCCGGGCCTGGTCGCGGTCATCGGGGGGTCTCGGGCTTGGGTTCAGTGAAAGCCCCGGCATCGGCTGCGGGCGGTGGGTCGTCCGGCTCATCACCGCCTTCGGGAGAGGGGGCATCCGGCTTTCGGCCGGAAACCCTTCATCGCTGCGCTCGCCGGGGTGCTTGAACCAGTGGCGCACCCTGGCTCATCCTTGACCGGCGTACCACCGACCGGGACGTGCCCGCCCGACATCAGCGGTGCCACCCTGCGATGCGCAAGGATCGCCGCCCTCACCATGCGCGACATCCCCGTCGTCAGCGGCCGGTCACGGTTGCTGGTGAAGACGGTCGGCCTTCGGCCCGGCGCTTGCCGCGTTCAGGGCTGAAATCTTTTCACCGAACAAATCTGTGGGCACCCTGCCGGCGGACGTCCAGCGAAAGTTCGCTGCCCGTGAGTGCAACAGCGGGGCCAAGCCCGCCGCAAAGCCGCAAATCTGCCGTGCTGCCGGTCGGTCGCCGTATCGGTGGCGGTAGATGCGGGGCAGGGTGCCCCGGGCGTGCCGGGCCGGGTGGCAGGAAGGTCCCCGCCCGGCAAGGGGCTGGGGGTGGGCCGGATCGGCGGATTACCTGGTGTATTTCCTTATGTTGGCCTGCAGACCTTCAAAATCAACCGAGCGCTTGCCCATGCCATAGGGCGCCTCGGTGCGTTGCGACAGCGAGAAGATATCACCCTCTGCGCGTTCGACGATCTGCTTGCCATAGATCACCCAGGTTGAGTTCCACGTCTGCGTGCCACCATCTGGATTGGGCAAAACACGGCAAATCGACGCGATCTTTACAGGTTTCTCTTGGCCGCTGGCGTCTACCGCTACCAGGTCCTGGCTGCAGGGCTTCCACGTGCCGATCAACAGGTTGGCTCTGGCGGGCCAGACATAGACCTTGCCCCCAGGATCGAAATACTCCACGCGGTTTACAAGTTCTTGGGAATACGTGCGCACGGTGCGCCCTGAAACCGCGGCCTTGAACTGGGCCGGGGTTACTGCAAGGTCCTCGTCAGTGACGAACTGCGCCATAACCGGGGTGGCAAGTGTAAGCGCGGCAAGGACCGCTGCAAAGCGTGCAAACCGGAACATGAAAGGACATTCCCCAACGGGCTGCCGATGGATGTGAATGTTGCCTGCAGCGGGCCGGGTGACAAGCCTTTTCGCGCCAAGCGGCGTCTGCGGCCGTGCATGCTGCCGGACCTGCGTGGTCAGACCACGAATCCTCCGTGTTCCGGCCCGGCGGCGGTGCCTTTCAGCGCAGCGGACAGACCTGTCCTGCCGCATTCGGCGCGGCGGCTTCATGGAAACTGCTTGCGGTTTGGCAACGCTGTTGCGTGGCAAAGGCCGAGGCAAGCCTGACAGCTGACTGTTGCACCGCAAACTTCCCCCTTGCCCCGCAGCGCCCCTTCCCCTATCGAGCTGCATCTGCGGTTCCGGGGTGACTCGGCATCGGCGCTTCATCATTGATCCACCGGGTTCAGTGTTACCCTGCATGACCGGCAGGGGCGCTCTGGTGATTGAGAAAAGGACGCGGCGCATGAACGCCCAGGAACTGAAAACCAAAACGCCCAACCAGCTGCGTGACAGCCTGGTGGCGCTCAAGAAGGAAGCATTCAATCTGCGCTTCCAGCAGGCCACGGGCCAGCTTGAGAACACATCGCGCATGCGCGCCGTCCGCCGGGACGTGGCCCGCATCAAGACCGTCTTGAACCAGACTGTCACCATCCCACGCGCCGAATATGACGGCCTTCGGCGGGCCTCGGAGGATATGGATGATCTTCAGGCCTATGACCGTGCCATCGCATCTTTGTCCGCGGGCGAGGATGAACTGATTGCCGCAGAGTTTGCCGACAGGCTGCTGAACGGCGAAGCCCCGCTTCGGGTGTATCGTGACTGCCGCAGGCTTTCACAGCCGCAACTTGCGCGGCTTTCGGGGGTAAACCGTGTCCAGATCATCGACATCGAAGCAGGGCGCAAAACCGGGTCGGTCGGGACATTGTGCAAACTCGCGACGGAGCTGCGTGTCGATCTTGACGATCTTGCCGGTTAAGCCCGCGCCAGTCAGAACTGGGCAGCTTCAGCGAGCGGCAGATTTCATCGGACTCCTCGCAAAGGCCGGGCTTACTTTTGCCAGAAACACCGCTGCACTTACATGCTCCATTATGGTGTCAGAGGCCTTTGGCAATACGGTGGACCTTGAAGGACAGTGGATCTGCGGCACCCCAGTCAGTTCAGGCATTTCATCCGATGGAGGTTGGGAAGCGGCCGAAACGCTCAGAGGGGCCGTCCTGCGCATCGCAGCAGATCAACTGGTGATCGACCCTGGGCCCACCTGTCGAATAGAGTATGGAGCCAGAACTGTCCTCTATGACGACATGAAAAGCTGGGGTTCATTTGGCGGATCTTGGTCAGACTTGGGTCTTCGGCCGGGCGCGGATCGCGGCTATCGCGTTGAGGTTCGCCCCCTTGACTGTGGGTTGGACAGTGTAGTGCATGAACTGATCTGGCAGCAGCCAAAACGGAGTTACCTGTTGATCGGCGGAGAGGGGCATGTCTGGTCATCCTGCATAAGAGTGATCGATTAGGGCGGGTTAGCGAATTACCCCCAAAACTTCCCCCTTGCCACCCCATCCCCCTTCCCCTATACGGCCCCATCCACGGTTTCGGGGCGACTCGGAATCGTTGGTTCATCATTGATCCACCGGGTTCTGCGTGACCCTGCGCATCTGCAGGGGCGTTCCGGTGAGTGTGGAAGGAAGCGCCTGATGAAGGCTGACGAGTTGAAAACCAAGACGCCCGACCAATTGCGTGACAGCCTGGTCGCGCTGAAGAAAGAGGCGTTCAACCTGCGCTTCCAGCAGGCCACCGGCCAGCTTGAGAATACTTCGCGCATGCGCGCCGTCCGCCGGGACGTGGCCCGCATCAAGACCGTATTGAACCAGAAAGCCGCCGAAGCGGCGGCGAACTGAGGAGCGCGCACATGCCCAAACGCATCCTGCAAGGCACCGTGACGAGCGACCGCAACGAACAGACCATCACGGTTCTGGTGGAACGCCGCTTCAAGCATCCCTTGCTGCAAAAGACCGTCCGCAAGTCCAAGAAATACCGGGCCCATGACGCGAACAACCAGTTCAAGGTCGGAGATGTCGTGCGCATCGAGGAATGCGCGCCGATTTCCAAGACGAAACGCTGGACGGTGGTGGTCGAAGCTTCGGCTTGATCCCCCTGCCAGATTGATCGAAACCCTGGGACCTGGTCCCAAAGGTCGGGAGAAACCAAATGATCCAGATGCAGACCAATCTGGATGTGGCTGACAACTCGGGCGCGCGCCGGGTTCAGTGCATCAAGGTTCTGGGGGGGTCCCACCGCCGCTATGCCAGCGTCGGCGACATCATCGTGGTGTCGGTAAAGGAAGCCATCCCGCGCGGTCGCGTGAAGAAAGGCGACGTGCGCAAGGCCGTTGTCGTGCGCACCGCCAAGGAGGTTCGCCGTGACGACGGCACCACGATCCGTTTTGACCGCAACGCCGCCGTCATCCTGAACAACCAGGGTGAACCGGTGGGCACGCGCATCTTCGGCCCCGTAGTGCGCGAGCTCAGGGCGAAGAATTTCATGAAGATCATTTCGCTGGCGCCGGAGGTGCTCTGATGGCTGCGAAACTGAAGAAGGGCGACAAGGTCATCGTGCTGGCGGGCAAGGACAAGGGCAAGACCGGCCAGATCGCGTCCGTCGCACCCAAAGACAACAAGGCCGTGGTCGAGGGTGTGAACATCGCCGTCCGCCACACCAAGCAGTCGCAGGGAACCCAAGGTGGGCGGATCGCAAAAGCGATGCCCATCGACCTGTCGAACCTTGCCATCCTTGACAGGAACGGCAAGGCCAGCCGCGTTGGTTTCCGCATGGAAGGCGACAGGAAAGTGCGCTTTGCCAAAACCACGGGAGAGGTGATCTGATGCTTGACGCAGCCGCCTATACCCCCCGCCTCAAGGCCGACTACAACGCCCGCATCCGCGCCGCGCTGATCGGTGAGTTCGGCTATTCCAACCCGATGCAGGTGCCCCGTCTGGACAAGATCGTGCTCAACATGGGCGTGGGCGAGGCCGTGAAGGACACCAAAAAGGTCAAGACCGCCGCAGAACAGCTGACGCTGATCGCCGGCCAGAAAGCCGTGATCACCCACGCAAAGAAATCGATCGCGGGTTTTCGCGTGCGCGAAGACATGCCCCTTGGCGTCAAGGTCACGCTGCGCGGCGACCGGATGTACGAATTCCTGGACCGTCTGATCACCATCGCCCTGCCGCGCGTCCGCGACTTTCGCGGCGTGAAGCCGACATCCTTCGACGGCCGCGGCAATTATGCCATGGGTCTGAAGGAACAGATCGTCTTTCCCGAGATCGAATTCGACAAGGTCGACGACGTCCTGGGAATGGACATCATCATCTGCACCACCGCGAGGACAGACGCGGAGGCAAAGGCATTGCTGAAGCATTTCAACATGCCGTTCACCAGCTGATCGCGGAAGGAAAAGATATGGCCAAGAAATCCATGATCGAACGCGAACTCAAGCGTCAGAAGCTGGTCAAGCAATATGCTGCCAGGCGTCTGGCCCTGAAGACGGTCGCCGCAAACCTGGACCTGCCGATGGAACAGCGCTTCAAGGCGCAGCTCAAGCTTGCAGGTCTGCCCCGCAATTCATCGGCCACACGCCTGCACAACCGGTGCGAGCTGACGGGCCGTCCGCGGTCCTATTACCGCAAGCTCAAACTCAGCCGCATCATGCTGCGCGATCTTGCCTCTATCGGCCAGATCCCCGGCATGGTGAAGTCAAGCTGGTAAGGAGGGGTCAGGCATGATGATGAACGATCCTCTTGGCGATATGCTGACCCGGATCCGCAACGCGCAACTGCGTGGCAAATCCACCGTCAAATCGCCCGCCTCCAAGCTGCGCGCCTGGGTGCTGGATGTGCTGGCCGGCGAGGGCTACATCCGCGGCTACGAGAAGGTCCCGACCGACAACGGTCAGGGCGAGCTTGTGATCAGCCTCAAGTACTTCGAAGGCACCCCGGTGATCCGCGACATCAGGCGTGTGTCAAGGCCGGGCCGCCGCGTCTACATGGGCGTGCAGGACATTCCGGTTGTCCGCAACGGCCTGGGCGTTTCGATTGTTTCCACGCCGAAGGGCGTCATGTCCGATGCAGCTGCACGGTCTGCCAATGTTGGCGGCGAAGTGCTCTGCACCGTGTTCTGAGGAGGGGTTCATGTCCCGTATCGGCAAGAAACCCGTCCCCCTGACCAAAGGCGTCTCCGCCTCGGTTTCGGGTCAGACTGTGGAAGTGAAGGGTCCGAAAGGCACCCGCAGCTTTACTGCAACCGACGATGTCACGCTGACCGTAGAGGGCAACGAGATCAGGGTCACTCCGCGCGGCACCTCAAAGCGGGCACGCCAGCAGTGGGGCATGGCCCGGTCGATGGTCGAAAACCTGGTGACAGGTGTCACCACCGGCTTCAGGCGCGAGCTGGAAATCCAGGGCGTAGGCTATCGCGCGGCGATGGCGGGCAATGTGCTCAAACTGTCGCTGGGCTACAGCCACGAGGTGAACTTCGACGTGCCAGGCGGTGTTACCGTTTCGGCGCCGAAGCAGACCGAAATCGTTGTCGAAGGCATTGACCAGCAGCTTGTCGGTCAGGTCGCGGCGAACATCCGCGACTGGAAACGCCCCGAGCCTTACAAGGGCAAGGGAATCCGCTATCAGGGCGAATTCGTGTTCCGCAAGGAAGGCAAGAAGAAGTAAGGGGCTAGGGAAATGGCGAACACCAAGCGAGAGCTGTTCCTCAAGCGCCGTCTGCGCGTGCGGAACAGGATCAAGGCGATGGCGAACGGGCGGCTGCGCCTTTCGGTCCATCGTTCCAACAAGAACATCAGCGCCCAGCTGATCGACGATGTGAATGGCGTCACCGTTGCCGCTGCCTCGACCCTGGAAAAGGACCTGGGCTTTGTCGGCAAGAACAACATCGAAGCGGCAAGCAAGGTAGGTGCCGTGATTGCCGAACGTGCCAGGAAGGCCGGGATCGAGGAATGCTACTTCGACCGGGGTGCTTTTCTGTTTCACGGAAAGGTCAAGGCACTTGCCGAAGCCGCCCGTGAAGGCGGCCTGAAGTTCTGAGGAGACGAAAATGGCAGAACGTGAACAACGCCGGGACCGCCGCGACGACCGTCGCGAAGAAACCCCGGAATTCGCCGATCGTCTCGTGGCGATCAACCGCGTGTCGAAAACGGTGAAGGGTGGCAAGCGCTTTGGCTTTGCGGCCCTGGTGGTGGTCGGCGATCAGCGCGGCCGCGTGGGCTATGGCAAGGGCAAGGCGAAGGAAGTTCCCGAGGCGATCCGCAAGGCCACCGAACAGGCCAAGCGCCAGATGATCCGCGTGCCGCTGCGCGATGGCCGCACGCTGCATCACGACATGGAAGGGCGTCATGGCGCCGGCAAGGTGGTGATGCGCACCGCCGTGGCGGGAACCGGCATCATCGCCGGCGGCCCGATGCGCGCCGTGTTCGAAATGCTGGGTCTGCAGGATGTGGTGGCCAAATCGCTTGGCTCGAACAACCCCTACAACATGATCCGCGCCACGATTGATGGTCTGAAGCAGGAAACGTCACCCCGCCAGGTCGCGCAGCGCCGTGGCAGGAAGGTGGCCGATATCCTGAAGCGGCCCGAAACCGAAGCCGCGCCCGAAGCAGTTGAAGCGTAAGGAACCGGGACATGGCAAAAACCATCATCGTCAAGCAGGTGGCCTCGGCCGCCCGCCGCCCGGCCAGGCAGACCGCCACGCTGAAAGGCCTTGGCCTGAACAAGATGAACCGCACGCGCGAGCTGGAAGACACGCCTTCCGTGCGTGGCATGGTCAACAAGATTTCGCATCTTGTGAAAATTGTGGAAGAGCGCGGGTAGGTTCTGCTGTGCTGTCGATCCGTTAAAGACGAAAGCGCCCTGCGGGATGTCGCGGGGCGCATTTTTTTGCGGGCGATACCTGTTCGCTGATTTTGGTGAAGACAAGACGGGCAACTTCTGGCTCACTATGCGGTGATTGATCATGGGATGGGTCCCGCGTGCGAAATGTCGCATTTCTTCTGTTCGGCCTCTACCTCGCCGCCTACCTTGTTCTGCGCCAGACGCAGGCAGAGGTCTGGAACCAGGACGGACAGACCTATGTCATCTTTCCGCGCGATGCTGTGTGGAACTATTATCTGTTTCGGCCACTCAGCCTTCTTGATGCCACGGTCACGGGGATGCGCTTCCATATCGGACCTCACAACTGAGGATGCCGTCTTGCCACTATGGGGTACCCAAATCCATCATGGCCCTGTGACCCGCACGTGCGAACCGAATGAAGCAAGCGGAGGGTGCGTGCTTGCACGCACCGCCCCCCCCCTTACACCACATCATCCATCCCCACATCCAGCGCCACCGCTATCGCCCTCAGCGTCTCCACTGACCCCCGCGATTTCCCCGTCTCGATATCATGCAGTTGCACCCGGTGCAGGTCCGCCCGGCGGGCCAGTTCGGCCTGGGTCAACCCGCGCCATTCCTGGATCACCGTCACCGGATTTTCCCCGCTGACGATGCGTAAGAACACGGCCAGCGCCATGCCTTCCCCCGCCTCGGCCCTAGCGGCGTCACAGGCGGCAAGATCGGCCAGCATTTCGCTGTCCGCAACCGACCGGTCTTGCTCTGCCTGACGGTTCGTTGCCATGTCCTTTCCCCCAGGCGCAGGGTGCGTGCTGGCACGCACCCTGCAGTTCCACTTGCACGACATCACATCTTCCACGATGCCCCGCCAACCCCCGATCCGCAACCCGCCGATCAGCCCAGCCTGGACGGATCAAGGTCAACAACACCTGACCGCTTTCCGCCAATCCTTTGCCACCAAACACCCCGCCCCCTGTGACGCTGTGGGCACCACCGAAATCCTTGCCTCGCCATTCCAAAGCGTGTAACGCCCGCCCGATGGCCCAGCCTGTCACAGAATCAACAAGAAATGCCGTGTTGCCCGCATCCCGTCGCAGGGTGGGTATTCCGGCCAAGGAGAGTGCGACATGAAACTTCACGAACTTCACGACAATCCCGGTGCTGCCCGCAAGCAAAAGCGCGTCGCCCGCGGACCCGGTTCGGGCAAGGGCAAGACCGCCGGCCGCGGCATCAAGGGCCAGAAGTCCCGCTCGGGCGTTGCCGTTGGCGGCTACGAGGGCGGCCAGATGCCGCTCTACCGCCGCCTGCCGAAGCGCGGCTTCAACAAGCCGAACGCAAAATCCTATACCGTCGTCAATCTGGGCATGATCCAGAAGTTCATTGCCGAAGGCAAGCTTGACGCGGCCCAGCCGATCACCGCCGAAGCCATGGTCGCAAGCGGCCTGATCCGCCGGGTTATGGACGGCGTGCGGGTTCTGGCAAAGGGCGAAATCACCTCGGCCGTCACGCTGTCCGTCGCCGGTGCCTCTGCCGCCGCCGTCGCAGCCGTGGCTGCCGCAGGCGGGACGCTGACCGTCGCCGAAGCCCTGCCGCCGCATGGCAAACCGGTGCGCAAGGCCAAAGCGGAATAATGGTTGTGAGCCGCCCTTCGACGGCTTACATCATGTAAGGTTTTCCCGCGCCGCCGACCGGAAAACGGTCTGGCGGCGCTGTCATGAAAGAGACTGGCATGGCATCTGCTGCAGAGCAAATGGCCGCGAACCTTTCCTGGGGCGCGCTTGGCAAGGCAACCGACCTTCGCCAAAGGATATTCTTCACGATCGGCCTGCTGATCGTCTACCGCCTGGGCACCTATATTCCCGTGCCCGGCATCGACGGGGTACAGTTGCGCCAGTTCATGGATCAGGCCGGGGCCGGCATCGGCGGCATCCTCAACATGTTCACCGGCGGCGCGATCAGCCGCATGGGCATCTTCGCGCTTGGGATCATGCCCTATATCTCGGCGTCGATCATTGTTCAGCTGATGGCCGCGCTGGTGCCGCAGTGGGAACAGCTGAAGAAAGAAGGCGAACAGGGCCGAAAGAAGCTGAACCAGTACACGCGCTACGGCACGGTCGGTCTGGCCGTGCTGCAGGGCTGGGGCATTGCCGTCAGCCTTGAAGCCGGCGGTCTGGCCCAGGACCCGGGCATGCAGTTCAAGTTTGCCTGCCTGATCACCCTGGTCGGGGGCACCATGTTCCTGATGTGGCTGGGCGAACAGATCACGGCGCGCGGCATCGGCAACGGGATTTCGCTGATCATCTTCGTGGGGATTGTGGCCGAGATTCCGGCGGCGCTGGCCCAGTTCCTCAGCCAGGGGCGGTCTGGGGCCATCTCGACCCCGGTGATCATCGGCGTCATCGTGATGGTTGTTGTGGTGATCGCTTTCGTGGTCTTCATGGAACGGGCCTTGCGGAAGATTCATATCCAGTATCCGCGCCGCCAGGTCGGCATGAAGGTTTATGACGGCGGGTCCAGCCATCTGCCGGTCAAGGTCAACCCATCGGGCGTGATCCCGGCGATCTTTGCCTCGTCGCTGCTGATGCTGCCGACGACCGTCGTCGCCTTTTCGCATCAGTCGGCAGGCCCGGTCATGTCAACCGTTCTGGCCTACCTTGGGCCGGGACAGCCGCTGTATCTGTTGTTCTTCGTGGCGATGATCGTGTTCTTTGCGTATTTCTACACCCACAACGTCGCCTTCAAGGTCGAAGACGTGGCCGAAAACCTGAAGAACCAGAACGGGTTCATTCCCGGCATCAAGCCCGGCAAGCGCACCGAGGAATATCTGTCTTATGTCGTCAACCGTGTGCTTGTCGTGGGGTCCGCCTATCTGGCGCTGGTCTGTATCCTTCCGGAAATCCTGCGCAGCCAGTTCGCAATTCCGTTCTATTTTGGCGGGACATCGGTGCTGATCGTGGTCAGTGTGACGATGGATACGATCAGCCAGGTGCAGTCGCACCTTCTGGCCCACCAGTACGAGGGGTTGATCGAAAAGTCGCAATTGCGCGGCAAGAAGCGCACCGGCCTGCGCAAGGCCCCGGCGCGGCGCTGAGGCGGCGATGGTGAATGTCATTCTTCTTGGCCCGCCGGGGGCCGGAAAGGGCACCCAGGCCAAGCGCCTGGTTGACGAGCGCGGAATGGTGCAACTGTCCACCGGCGACATGCTGCGCCAGGCACGGTCGTCGGGCACCGAGATGGGCAGGCGCGTCGCCCATGTGATGGATCGTGGCGAACTGGTGACCGACGACATCGTCATCGGCCTGATCGAGGAAAAGCTGACCCATGCCGAAGGGGCGGGCTTCATCTTTGACGGGTTTCCCCGCACCCTGCCCCAGGCAGATGCGCTGGGGCGGCTGCTGGACAAGGTCGGCCAGCGTCTGGATGCCGTGATTGAAATGCAGGTCGATGACGCCGCGCTGGTGGCGCGCATCAGCGGGCGCGTCACCTGTGGTGTCTGTGGTGCGGTCTACCATGACCAGACCCATCCGACCCGGCAGCCGGGTGTCTGCGATGCCTGCGGGTCCACCGACCTGCGGCGGCGGGCCGATGATAACGAGGCTTCGCTGAGGCAGCGGCTGATGGAATACTACAAGAAAACCTCGCCCCTGATCGGCTATTACTATGCCAAGGGCCAGCTGACGACGGTCGATGGACTGGCAGCGGTCGAGGTGGTGGCAGAGGCGGTTCGCAGGGTTCTTGACAAAGGCTGAATGCGCCGCCCTTGCCCTTGACGCCCTGTTGAAAACCCCATAGATCACGGCGTCTCTTAAGAGAATCATCTTGACAGACGGCTTGAACGGCCCTGGGGCTGCGTCCCGCAGGGCCGGTTGTTGTGAAAAAAGGTTCCGGCATTACGGAACCGCAACGAAAGGAAAGACGCGTGGCACGTATTGCTGGCGTAAACATCCCCACGGGGAAACGGGTTCCCATCGCGCTGACCTATATCACCGGGATCGGTCCGTATATTGCCGAACAGATCTGTGCGGCCAACAACATCGACCGTGCCCGCCGGGTCAATGACCTGAGCGATGCCGAAGTTCTGGCAATCCGCGAATACATCGACGCCAACCTGACCGTCGAAGGCGACCTGCGCCGTGAAGTGGCCACCAACATCAAGCGCCTGATGGACCTTGGATCGTACCGGGGCCTGCGTCACCGCCGCAACCTGCCGGTGCGCGGCCAGCGCACGCATACCAACGCGCGGACCCGCAAGGGCCCGGCGAAGGCGATCGCCGGCAAGAAGAAGTAAGGGGATCAGCCGATGGCACGTGACAAAACCCGCATGAAGAAAAAGGAACGCAAGAACATCGCCGCAGGCGTTGCTCATGTGAATTCGTCTTTCAACAACACCAAGATCCTGATCTCTGACGTGCAGGGCAATGCGATTTCCTGGTCGTCCGCCGGCACGATGGGCTTCAAGGGCAGCCGCAAATCCACCCCCTATGCCGCGCAGATGGCCGCCGAAGACGCGGGCCGCAAGGCACAGGAACACGGCGTCAAGACGATCGAAGTGGAAGTCCAGGGTCCGGGTTCGGGCCGCGAGTCGGCGCTGCGCGCGCTTGCTGCCGTCGGCTTCAACATCACGTCGATCCGTGATGTGACGCCGATTGCCCACAACGGCTGCCGCCCGCCGAAACGCCGCCGGGTCTGACCGCCAAACCTTTTTTCCGGGCCGTGCAACCTGCGCGGCCCGCAGTCGTTATTTCTGATCCTCGGGCGTCTTTCTGCTTAAGGACATGGGCAGGAGACTGGTATGGAGGCGACACGCATGATCCACAAGAACTGGCAGGAACTGATCAAGCCGACGCAGCTGGACGTGCGCCCCGGCGCGGACCCGTCGCGCCATGCAACTGTCGTTGCGGAACCGCTGGAGCGGGGCTTTGGCCTGACGCTGGGCAATGCGCTGCGCCGCGTGCTGATGTCGTCGCTTCAGGGTGCCGCGATCACCTCTGTGCAGATCGACAACGTCCTGCACGAGTTTTCGTCGGTGGCCGGTGTGCGTGAAGACGTGACCGATATCGTGCTGAACCTCAAGGGCGTCAGCCTGAAGATGGAAGTCGAAGGGCCAAAACGGCTGTCGGTTTCCGCCAAGGGTCCGGGCGTTGTCACCGCCGGTGACATTTCGGAATCAAACGGGATCGAGGTTCTGAACAAGGATCATGTTCTGCTGCATCTTGACGATGGTGCGGATGTGTTCATGGAACTGACGGTGAATACCGGCAAGGGCTATGTCGCAGCCGACAGGAACCGCCCGGAAGATGCGCCCATCGGGCTGATTCCGATCGATGCGATCTATTCGCCGGTCAAGAAGGTAAGCTACGAAGTGCAGCCCACCCGCGAGGGCCAGGTGCTGGATTATGACAAGCTGACGATGAAGATCGAAACCGACGGGTCGCTGACGCCGGATGATGCGCTGGCCTATGCCGCGCGCATCCTGCAGGATCAGCTGTCGATCTTTGTCAACTTCGACGAGCCTGAATCGGCGCTGCGCCACGATGCGGACGATGGGCTGGAATTCAATCCGCTGCTGCTGAAGAAGGTGGATGAGCTGGAACTTTCGGTGCGTTCGGCAAACTGCCTGAAGAACGACAACATCGTCTATATCGGCGATCTGATCCAGAAGACCGAAGCAGAAATGCTGCGCACGCCGAATTTCGGCCGCAAATCGCTGAACGAGATCAAGGAAGTGCTTTCGGGCATGGGCCTGCATCTTGGGATGGACGTGGAAGACTGGCCGCCGGAAAACATCGAAGACCTGGCCAAACGCTTCGAAGACCAGTTCTGAGGCCGCAGGTTCGGTAAAAATGCCCGCGCAGGCGGGGAAAACAAGGGCATTCCGCCCCAAGGTGAGCCGCCCAGACGAGGGCGTGCCGGACAAAGTAAAACGGAACGACAGGAGTTTGTCATGCGTCACGCCCGCGGTTACCGCCGCCTGAACCGGACCCACGAACACCGCAAGGCGCTGTTCGCCAACATGGCCGGGTCGCTGATCGAGCACGAGCAGATCAAGACCACGCTGCCGAAAGCCAAGGAACTGCGCCCCATCATCGAAAAGCTGATCACGCTGGCCAAGCGCGGTGACCTGCACGCGCGCCGTCTGGCCGATGCGCAGCTGAAAGAAGACAAGCACGTGGCGCGCCTGTTCGCAATTCTCGGGCCGCGCTACAAGGACCGTCAGGGCGGCTATGTGCGCGTGCTGAAGGCGGGCTTCCGCTATGGCGATATGGCCCCGATGGCAATCATCGAATTCGTTGATCGTGACCCGGATGCGAAAGGGGCGGTCGACCGGGCGCGCAGCGCCGCCGAAGAAGCCGCCGGGGCCTGAGGCCCCACGGTACCTCGGTGCAATGCTGTAGCCCGCCCTTCGTGGCGGGCTTTCTCTGTCCCGGTTTCCGGGCGATCACGCTGCAACCGGAACCAGCCCGCACAACCGACAGGGGCCCGCGCCCGAGGAAGAGGACAGCATGACGATCAGGTTCGGACTTCTTGGCGCAGGGCGCATCGGCAAGGTTCATGCCAGGGCCATCACCGCCGACAGCCATGCCCGGCTTGTCGCCGTGGCCGATGCCGTTCCCGCCGCAGCACAGGCCATTGCCGATCAGTACGGCTGCGCCATCCGCAGCATTGACGGGATTCTGGCGTCAAAGGACATCGACGCGGTGGTCATCTGCACCCCGACAGATACGCATGCCGACCTGATCGAAGCTTTCGCCCGCGCCGGAAAGGCGATTTTCTGCGAAAAGCCGATTGACCTGAGCCTTGAGCGCGTGAAGGCCTGCCTGAACGTGGTGCGGGACACAGGGGCGACCCTGATGGTGGGCTTCAACCGCCGCTTCGATCCGCATTTCCGCGCTGTGCGGGCCGAGATTGACGCAGGCACCATCGGCGCGGTCGAACAGGTGGTCATCACCTCACGCGATCCCGCTGCGCCGCCGGCAGAGTACATCACCCGCTCCGGCGGCATCTTCCGCGACATGACCATCCACGATTTCGACATGGCGCGCTTCCTTTTGGGTGAAGAGATTGCAACGGTCAGCGCCGCAGCCTCGGTTCTGGTCGATCCGAAGATCGGCGACCTGGGCGATTACGATTCGGTCAGCGTGATTCTGACAACGGCCAGCGGCAAGCACTGCATCATCGGCAATTCGCGCCGCGCGACCTATGGCTATGACCAGCGGATTGAGGTGCATGGTGCCCTTGGATCGGTGTCGGCGGAAAACCAGCGCCCGGTGTCGATCGAAGTGGCAAGTGCCAGGGGCTATACCCGCCCGCCGCTGCACGATTTCTTCATGACGCGATATGCCGAGGCTTATGCGGCCGAGATTGCCGCCTTCATCGCCGCAATCGCAGGCAAGGGTCCTGCCACGCCGTCCGGCGAAGATGGTCTGGCCGCGCTGGCCCTTGCGGAAGCTGCGCTGAAATCGGTCGCCGAACGGCGCGCCGTTGCCGTGGCCGAGGTGCTGGGCTGACGGGGGTGTGATTCGGCCCGTGCATCAGGCCGCCCATCGGCCTTGCAAAAAAGGCGGCCTTTCCGACGGTGCGGAAAGGCCCCTTCACATCGAAACGACGACGCCCTGTCAGTTGGTGCGGGGTTGGGCGTTGGCACCGATTGCCGCGCCCGCCGCCGCACCGCCCAGCATCGCGGCCGTATTCCCCCTGCCTTCGCCAATCTGGCTGCCCACGGCAGCGCCGCCCAGCGCCCCGATCATGGCGTTGGTCTGGGGATCATCCGTGCAACCGGCCAGCAGGGCGGTCGACACAAGGGTCATTGCAAGGGCAGTTCTAAGCTTCAGCATTCGGATCACTCCAAAATCCGGTTTCGTTCTCTGGAACCTAGCTACCTTGTGCGGGATCGTCCAGCCCTATCGGAAAGCAGAGGCACCGCTTCGCCCGGGATGGTGGCAGATCGGGGCTTTCGCCCTGCCCGGTTTTGCGGTTCTGTGCGTACCAAAGGATTGCCGCCATGCAGACCGCCGAAATTCTGGCCCGCCTGATTGGGTTCGACACCACAAGTTCAAAACCCAACCGTGCGCTGATGGACTGGGTGCAGCATCTTCTTGCCGGGGCCGGGATCGCGGTGCAGATCCTGCCCGATGCGTCGGGCGGCAAGGCCAATCTTTATGCCACCATCGGCCCGCAGGACCGGCCCGGCGTGATGCTGTCAGGGCATACCGATGTCGTGCCGGTTGACGGGCAGGTCTGGACACGGCCGCCCTTTGTGCTGACCCTGTCGGGGGGGCGTTTTTATGGGCGCGGGGCCGCCGACATGAAGGGGTTCGTCGCCTCTGCGCTGGCCGCTGCCCTAGTGGCCGCACGCCGCCCGCTGGCAACCCCGCTGCATCTGGCGCTGAGCCATGATGAAGAGGTGGGTTGCCTTGGCGTCGCCTCGCTGATCGATCTGCTGGCGCAGGCCCCGCACCGCCCGGCGATGTGCATCGTGGGCGAGCCGACCGGCATGCAGGTGGCGACCGGGCACAAGGGCAAGATCGCCCTGCGCGCCACCTGCACCGGGCGCGAAGGCCATTCGGCCCTTGCCCCGATGGCGCTGAACGCGCTGCATCTGGGCGCGGATTTTCTGGGGGAAGTGCGCCGGTTGCAGGATGAGGTGGCCCACAGCGGTCTGACGGACGGCGATTACGATGTTCCCTATACGACGCTGCATGTCGGCAAGATGCAGGGCGGGGTGCAGGTGAACATCGTGCCCAACAGCTGCACCCTGGATTTCGAGATCCGCAATCTGGCCGGGGATGACCCGCAAAGGCTGATCGACCGGCTGCGGGATGCGGCAGACAGAATCACCGCCCCCCTGAAAGCGACCTTCCCCGAGGCCGCGATCACCATCGACCGGCTGTGGGATTATCCCGGGCTGGGCACGCCCACCTCTGCCCACGTGGTCCGCTTTGTGCAAAGCCTGACGGGGGCCAACGGTACGATGAAGGTGGCCTTCGGGACCGAAGGCGGGCTGTTTTCCGCCTGTCTGGGTATCCCTACGGTGATCTGCGGACCCGGCAGCATGGCCCAGGGGCACAAGCCCGACGAATGGGTCAGCGTGGAACAGATCGCGCGCTGCGACGCGATGCTGGCCGCGCTGCTGGACCGGCTGGAGGCGGGGCTGTGACGGCCCTTTGCCGCATCGGGGGGGCCGGCCCGTGGCCGTGATCCTGACCAGCCTGACGCAGGTCGCGGCCTTGGGTTTTGACGATATCATCGATGTGCGCGCCCCGGCAGAGTGGGCGGAAGACCACATTCCGGGGGCCCTGAACCTGCCGGTGCTGGATGACGCGGAACGCGCGCGGGTCGGCACGATCTACAAGCGCGAAAGCCCGTTCCGGGCGCGCAAGGTCGGGGCGGCTCTGGTCGCCAGGAATGCCGCCGCCCATCTGGAGGGGCCGCTTGCCGACAAGCCCGGCGGCTGGCGGCCCCTGGTCTATTGCTGGCGCGGCGGGCAGCGGTCGGGGTCTTTTGCGTCGATCCTGTCGCAGATCGGCTGGCGGGTGGAAACGGTCGCGGGGGGCTACAAGACCTACCGCAGCCTGGTGGTGCAGGCGCTTTACGATGCGCCGGTCCCCTCGCGCGTCATTGTCCTGGATGGCAACACCGGCACCGCAAAGACCGAACTTCTGGCGCTGATGGCAGAACGCGGGGTTCAGGTGATTGATCTGGAAGGTCTGGCCAACCATCGCGGGTCGCTGTTTGGTGCCCGGGCCGGGGGGCAGCCGTCGCAGAAGGGGTTTGAATCCCGGCTGGCCATGGCGCTGGCGGCACTTGACACCGCCCGGCCGGTGGTGGTCGAGGCGGAATCCAGCAGGATCGGCAGCTGCCGGATGCCGCCGCGCCTGTGGCGGGCCATGGTTGCGGCCCCCCGGCTGGCCGTATCGGCCCCGATGGCCGCACGCGCTGCCTATCTTGCCCGCGCCTATGCTGACCTGACGGCAGACCCGGCGGAACTGGCGGGGGTGATCAACCGCCTGCGCCCGATGCAGGCGGCAGAGACCATCGACCGCTGGCTGGCACTGGCCGCAACGCGCCACTTCGAGCCGCTCGCGGCAGAGCTGATGGCGCTGCATTACGACCCCCGCTACACCAGGCAGCGCAGCCTGACCAGGGCGCAGCCCGCCACTGTGATCGAAGCGCCAAGCCTGACGGCTGCGGCACTGCCCGCAGTGGCCGACGAGCTGGCCGACCTGGTCAAGCGTCTGGCAGGAAGCTGAAGGCGGGGCCACCGCAGGGGTGATCTGACCCGCAAGGCGGGAAACCGCTCTGCCTGCGCGCCTTGCGCCGTCTGGCAGGGGCCATCGCCCCCTGTTGCAGCGCCAGGCTGAACCTTGGCCTGTCGGGGGCTTTGGTGCCCGACCAATGCCCGCCCCGCCCCCGGCGGACGCCGGCCTTTCGGTGGTGCGGGTCCTGCGCTTCTTGGAGACCCGGTTGCACCGGGGCGGGGGAAACGCTGTCGCCGCCACAATGGCAAAGGCCATCGCCTTTGCCACAGCGCAACGCTGATCCTTGTCCCGACGGGGGGCCCAAAGCCCCCCGGCCAGCGCCCGCCCCGCCCCTGGCGGGCGCTTCTCGCCCGCCGGGTCGGGCGCTGGCCTCTGTGTCTCCCGGACCTGCCGGTCCACAGGGCACCGTCCC